>JAUNBF010000014.1:0-27230 GCA_030527185.1 Planctomycetia bacterium
ACAATTCAATTTGTAATCGAACCTCCATCGTGGTGGGTTTCAGAAGATGCCGATTAATAATTATCTTGAACGTGCAATTTTCCGTTTCTTCTTCGATTTTGATGAAAAAAGGAGAGAAAAGAGGAAATTTTCACGGAAATTTCAAGAAAGGTCTGGACAAAAAAAGAAATTTCTGCTAGTCTGAAGAATATTATGTCGGTTCCGCCGGCGTCCGGGCAACGATTCGCGGCGGACGGCTTTTCCAAAAATTTTCGGGGTGAATGTTTTCATAGAACGGTCGTGGGAATGGTGGTACAACAACATCGAGCCGAGGAAGCCATGGCGATTTTCAATCAGGCTGCCGAGGCTAACAACCAAACACAAACGCATCGAGGGAATATGATTCTCCTGGATGAGTATGCGGCCAAAGATGTTTTTCTGACAGGAGACCTGCACGGCAACGCTGAAAATTTTCATGCCATCGTGGAACGAGCGGATCTGGAACATAATCCCGGACGGCATTTGGTTTTTCAGGAAATTTGCCATGGTGGTGAACCGTACCCCCATGGTGGAGGCTGCCGTTCGCACCAGGTTCTGGAAGCAGTGGCGGAAATGAAAGTCCGCTACCCCCAACGTGTCCATCATATCATGAGTAATCACGAATTGGCAGAATTGACCGGTTATCCCATTCAAAAAAGTCGCCAACTGCTGAACATGTCCTTTGCCTGGGGTTTGCGCTACTGTTATGGGCGGCGTGCGGAAGAAGTACGGCTGGCCATGCTGGGTTATCTGGAAAGTTGTCCGTTGGCGGTACGTATCGGCGACAACCTTTTTTTCTCGCACAGCATTCCTGAAGGACTGGATCAGAAGAACCTTCCCTTCGACGACACCATTTTTTATCGTTCGCTCGATCCCTGTTCTGATTTTTTACGTGACGGTGCCGTCTATCGTCTTGTCTGGGGACGCGATTATCGTCAGGAAAATGCCGATCGTTTTGCCAGCCGGCTGGGAGTGGATATCCTCGTTTGCGGCCATGAGCCATGCCTGGAAGGATTCAAATTTCCCAACTCCCGACAGGCTATCCTGGATTGTTGCGGTCCGACAGCCTGTTGTATGCTGGTGCCGACCTATCCGAAGTTGGAATTGTGGAACTATCGAACGTTCGTTTTTCCCCTGCACCGGAAAAGAAATTAGAGCATTTCAGGAATTTTCCTTTCTTACGCGACTGTTCTGAAGTGGAAAATGGGGTGGAGAACAAAAGAAAAAGTGCTTGGGGAAACGTTGTAGGCAGACAGAGAAAAAATTTTGATGAAACAGGTCTTTTCCGTTAAGACTTCGTAATCGGTGGTATTTTTACCGGCCATTTCATTTTTTGATAAAAATTCATGGTGTAAGATTATTTTTTGAATAAATTTTCAAGAAAATTTCGTCCCTCCCCCTTTTTCGATTTGACAACGGCAGGGAAATATGGCATACTATCAATAGAAGAAAGAGATTTCTTCAAAAGAAAATCGATATTTTATTTTTTGCAAACCAAATAATTCCTACAACGTATATAATAGGTAGGGAGAGGAAAAGAAAATCCTTCGTTTTGAAAAAAAATGTATTTTGGATGATTCTTTTCCCGCCGATTTGCCGATAGTAAAATAACGACAGAGAGTTTTGAGTTCATGGAGGACAGGATGTTCCTGCGGTAATCATCCGAAAATTGCTGAATCAGGCAATGCGGTAAGGGATGTAGCGTCTGCGGGAAGTGGGTGAAAGAGTAGGGAAAAAGGGAGTGGGAATGATCCCGCGGTGAATTTTTTCCTCCGCTGTTTCCAGGTAGTTTCCGTGAAGTCAGGAAAACCCCAGGAAAAAGAAGGTCCCAGAGTGATGAAGTGTTGAGGCAACGGTTGCTTCCACTTCCGAACTTGAGAAAAGGTTGTGTGGACGATAGACTTTAAGCTTTGGAACGTCCGCCTTTTTTCCGTTTGTATGCCAAATTCACTTGGGTGTTGAGTCGGAACGATCGACATAGCCTTGGGTTTTTCCGCCCTTCTTTGGGAAGAGACCTCCATGAGTCCTTTTCCAATGGTTTATGGGATTTAGGAAAGGAAATCCCGCCTGTTTTTGAATCGGTTTGAGTAGAGTTGGTGTTTGTACCCAGGATGGTTTGAAGGAGGTTTTGAAACGTCCGGGAGTTCATGTGAGTTGTGATTTTTCCTTATTATCCACCGGGAAGGTGGGAAGTATCCGTTCGAGGAGGAATTGCCATGAGAATCCAACGTTTACGTGCCTTGCCTGATTGAAGGGGCCACGTCATCTTCTGGATGCAGCGCGGCCCCACCAAAAACATAGCGTCGTATATTCCCTCTGGAATATTTTTGTGCAATGTTGTTTTTTACATCAGGAGGAGGTTTGTTTTTTAATAAATCGTTTACTCGTTTTGTTAAAGAAACCCTTTTATTGTAAAATTATCGCAGAGAACAGGTCGGCGTGTTTTCATCGTTCAGACTTCTTGCCAAACGTTTCGGTAGCATTCACCGGGTGTGGATACCGATGTATACGGGGATGTTTCCCACGGCAAGTCTGATAATGAAAACACGTCTGTTTTTTTATGGATAGATAAACGCACTATAATTGTAGGTCTGGTACCTGGCGGTTAGTTCCAATTTTCCGGGAGCGACGGGGTTTTCCATCCGTTTATTCCTCAAGCATTTCTGGAATTTGTTTGGAAAACATCGGTGGAGAAGTTGGCAGTGTGGGAGAGTTTCCTCGGAGAAAGCAGATAGAGCAAAATCATCCGCGTTTTCCGCGTCATCCGCGGACAAAAAAGAAGTGCGGGAAAGCTTCTTTTTATGTTAAAATACGGTATACGCCTTGATGAAGGATTTTTAGATAAATCCAGAAATATCAACCACTTCCGACGTTATTATTTATCCTCGGAAGACGCGGATATTTCCATTCCCACTTTTTTCTTGGAGGATATTTCAAACGGGGATTATTGCCGGGATAAATAAAGAGTAAAAAGGCGAGAATGTTTTTTAGAATTGCTCTAAATGTGTGTTTTTTCGGACGTGTTTGGCCATAAATTCCCGTTTTTTTCCTGAATTCTGATAAAAGAGCTATGAAACTGACGAAAAAACAATACAAAGTGATTGAGCCATATCTTCCGAAGGTACGTGGAAATGTTCGGATTAGCCATATACAATTTCTCAACACGTTGCTGTACCTGGCGGAAAGCGGGTGCAAGTGGCGACGGTTGCCGAAGAATTTCGGGCCTTGGCACACGGTGTACATGCGAACGCGCAGGTGGTCAAAAAATGGGAGCTTACAAAAAATTATCGAGGTGATTCAAAAGGAATCTTTAATGGATGTCGACCTGTCGGTTTTGTTGCTGGATAGCACGGATGTCAAGGAGTATCCCGACGGAAGGGGCGTGATGAAAAAAACGAAGGCGGGGGCATCGCAAAAAAGGAAGGTGAAAAAAACACCAAAATCCATTTAACAAAGCACATGAGGAGGAAAGATGGGTAAGGCACCTTTGATTATTTCGGTTTCGGGTTTACGCGGTTTGGTAGGGACAAGTTTGGACGAAGGAGTGGTGAGTCGTTATGTGGGAGCCTTCGTCCGTTATTTACGGGAATCGGAGGTTTGGGGGCAGTTTCCGCCACGTATTGTGACGGGTTACGATGGCCGTTCGAGTGGTGAGGCACTTTTGGAGGTGGTTCACCAAACGCTGTGGGCGGGAGGTTTGGAACCGTGCCCGTTGGGGGTGGCCGCGACGCCGACGGTTGGATTTTTGACGGCACACGGGCAATTTTTGGGAGGGATTCAGTTGACCGCCAGTCACAATCCGCATCCGTGGAATGGCCTGAAGCTTTTTCACGCTTCGGGACGGGTTTTGCCAGGGGTGGAAGGTGAAAAAGTCCGCCATTTTTATGAATCTGGGGAAAATGGTGGGGTTTTCAATGGGGAATCGGGAGAGAAAGGTTGGGAGGTACGTGGGATAGATTTTCAGAAATCCCATATCGAGGCGATTTTAGCGTTGGTGGATGTCGAGGCGATTCGGAAAAAGCGGTATTCCGTGTTGCTGGACGCGAATCATGGTTCGGGAAGTGTTTTGGGGAAGGTGCTTTTGGAAGCGTTGGGTTGTGAAGTCTTTTTTGCGCAGGCAGGAGAAAAACCGGACGGGAAATTTGTCCATACGCCGGAACCGATTGCGGAAAATTTGTCGGAAACGGCTGGGGAAGTGGCGAAAAAAGGGTGCGTGGTTGGCTTTTGTCAGGACCCGGATGCTGATCGTTTGGCGGTGGTGGACGAACGTGGAAATTACATTGGCGAGGAGTACACGATTGTTCTCTGTGCCGAGGCCATTTTACGACGCGGGGGACGGGGAGCGTTGGTGACGAATGGTGCGTCGAGTCTCATGACGCGGGATTTGGCACGGAAGTACGGCGTTCCGTATTTTTACACACCGGTGGGGGAGGCCAACGTGGTCGATCGGATGATGGCGGAGCAGGCTCTTTTCGGCGGTGAGGGAAATGGCGGACCGATCGAGCCGCGAATCGGTTGGGTACGCGACAGTTTTGTGGGAATGGCGTTGATTCTCGATTTTCTGGCATCGGAAGAGGTTCCCATCAGTCGGTTGGTCGAACGTTATGAGAAATATGTTTTGCGGAAAGAGAAACTTTCTTTCGATACGCGGAATCTTCCAACGTGGTACGCTCGTCTCCAGGAGCATTTTTCCGACGCGGTGGTCGATACCGGAGATGGACTTCGGCTGGCGTGGGAGGATCGGTGGCTGTTGGTTCGTCCGAGTAATACGGAGCCAATTGTCCGGTTGATGGCGGAAGCGAAAACGGTAGAGGGGGTGGAGGAACTGTTCGAGATAGCTCGGAATTTGGCCTGACGCCGGAGGGAGGCATGATGAAGAACGTTCTTTTCCTGGCACACAGCGGCAGTGCTGGTGGAGCGGAGTATTGTCTAGACACGACGCTGCGGTTTTTGGATCGTGAAAAAATAGAGCCTTACGTGATTTTTCCGTGGGAAGGTCCCATGGTGGAATCTGCCCGCAAGATGGGGATTCCGGTGGAGATTTGCCGACTGAACTGGTGGTTTTGGTACAGGCCGAGTGGTTGGGAGTGGAAGAACCGGCTCCGAATACCGTGGTATGTCGGCCATCTGGCACGGCGGATTCGCCAAAAACGGATTGAGACCGTCTATTCCAATACGGCTTGCCTTTTTGAGGGAGCGTTGGCTGCCCGGCTGGCGGGGGTGCCGCACGTGACGCATATTCATGAGGTGCTGGAAGAGCGATTTTTAGAGCCGCGTTGGTTTTCTTTGCCGTGGATGGTCCGTTTTTTTTACCGTTGGAGCCGGTGGGTGGTGTACGAGTCGAAAGAGTCGGCCGAAATCGGCAGAAAATGGCTCCGGGACGATTCTCTTTTTGACGCCAAAACGCGGGTTGTTTCCAATTCGTGCCGTTTTTTGCTGCCGGAAAATCATTATCGGAAGCGCTCCCCCAAAGCGAAAAAACGGATTTTGTGGGTGGGAACTTTTTCCGAACGCAAAAATCCCGGAATGCTGGTGGAGGCACTGCGGCGATTGAAGTGTCGGGAAGACTGGGATGCTCTTTTGGTCGGAGCCGGACCACTGGAAATGGAATTGCGGACAAAAATTGCGGGGTATGGTCTGGAATCCCGATGTTCGGTCTGGCCGTTTCAGGAAGAGATTCTTCCCGTACTGGAGGAGGGGGATTTTCTCGTACTCACTTCCCAGGAAGAGTCGTTTGGACTGGTGTTGGTGGAGGCGGGAATGTTGGGACTCCCGGTGATTGCCACGCGGACACAGGGGCCGACGGAAATCGTGGAGGAGGGGACGCAGGGATTCCTGGTGGAACCGGAAGATGACCGGAATCTCGCGGAAAAAATCACGTTTCTTCTCGAACAGGACGAGAAACGCCGAGAATGGGGCGAGAATTTTCGCAACAAAATCCTCGAAAAGTATCATCCGGCTAAAAATACGGCTCAGTTAATGGATTTGCTCTGAAAAAAAGCGGCACGTGAAAGCGCCGCCGGGGAGTGGAAAAAATTCCGCCAAGTCAAGCTATTTTCTCTGCTTTTCAATCCTTTCGACAACGCGAACCTGTTCTCCCTGATTGAGTCGGTCGCGGTCAATTTTTTCGTAGAGAGCCGTGGCGTGCTGGTAAATCACCTCATTGACACCTTTGGGAAAAAACCGGGCAACATCCCACCAACCATCCGCCACTTCCAGAAGATTCTGAGCGTTGGGGGTCAGGCTGTCGATGGCGGCGAGTTCCTTTTGCGCCAGTTGTTGCAGCATGCTCTGGTCACACTTGGCAAAATAAGGAAGCGCCTGGGTCAGGTCTTTCTTTTTCTGGAGATACCAGAGAGCCACTTTTCGATTGGCTTGCGGGTCGTCAGGGGCAGTTTCCAATTTCTGAGCCGCTTCGACGTAAGTCTGATAAATGGCGTAAATTTTGTCGCAACTCTCTTTTTTCCGAAGAATCGAGTCGGCATTCTTTTCCAGGAATTCCGGGGCGGCCAGAACCACCTCATAAATACGTTGGCAGGCTTCCGCCGCTTCTTGACACTGATCCGCGTCGAGCAGTTCCAGAGAAACCTTCCAACCAAACTCTTCCAAATCGTCCAACGGTTTTTTATCCGACAGTGTGTCAACTGTTTTGGCCAGTCCTTCCGTGAGGGATTGGAGCGTCTTCTGTTTCAAGGCCAACATGGGGAGATGGTAACTTTCTTTCATTGCGTCCAGAATCTCCGAAGCCAGCGAAACGTCTAAAGACCGCACCGCCAAATCAAGCGATTTCTGGAACAGGGCTGCCCGGTCGTGATTTTCCTGGGGAAGAGCCTGGGCGTTTTCCAGCCATTCCCGTGCCTGTTGCGAAGGGCTTAACTCGGACACCTCCGTGGAAACAAGCGTTTCATCCAGGGTTGGCTCTGCTTTTTCCTCCATTTTTTCCTCCACAAAAGGAGGCGTTTCAGGAAGCGCGGACAAGGCCTGCGGTAAATCGGACGCACTCTCCGGCGCAATTTCCGGCAACGGCGGAGTGACTTCGGACAAGGGTGAGGTGGTTTCCGACGTGTTGGCGGCTAAAGTCGTGTCGCTTTTTTCCGTCATGCGATGCAGAGGACTACGACGCTGCCGATTGCCTCGCAGACGAGGTGTCGTTCGCACTTCGACTTCCTCTTCCGCCTCCACCGTCGTCAGGGAGGTGGCAGGATTGGAAAAATTCGATTCTGTCTCGATATTTTTCTCCAAATCCCCGGTAACGATCATGGCGGTGGCGGAAGATTCGTCCGAATCCCGATTCTCGACCAACGGTCGTCGCAATGGTGGCGTCGGACGGGGAAATTCCTTGCCCGGCGGCGTCGTAAACCATTCCGTTTTCTGGGATACCGCGCGAGAATGGGTGTACTTCACCGTTCCGTCGGGATTCCGGGCAACCGTCATGGCCATGACCAGCGAAACGGATAATCCGAGCAGGAACGCTGCGGAAATCATTCCGGCCTGCTTCAAACGGACGCTCAGCGAAGGGCGTTCGTAGGTCTGCCACTGTTTCCTTCCCTCTTCGGAACAGCGCATGTCGTATTCCCGCTTCAATTCCGCCGTGAGCAAAACAAAACGAGCTTCCACCAACAGTTGAAGCAGCCGTAAATAAGCATCCCGATTTTCACCAAAATCGATCTGGCGGAACTGTTCTATCCGGGATCGGACGGCGGCTTGAATGGTCGGTATCCGTTTTTCCAGATGCGGCAGATTCAGCAACTGGTAGTACGTCGGCGTGATTCCCGGCGGAACGTCCAAATCAAGCCAGTCCCGATAAAATTTTGAATCATCCATGGAGGTTTTTCTCTCTGTATTGAGCTATTTTCCTTTGTTTCGCACGGCGTGGGTTTGAAAAGGATTTTGAAGAACCGTGCATTCTTCAGGCCATCTGCCCTGGAAATTTTGGGATATGTGGAAAGGGGGGCGGCTCATTTCCACAAACTCGATTCCGAAGCGACGTGATTCTCGACAGGAGGCAAAACCAATTCCACTCCTGGTACGAGAAGGTCGAATCGATTGTTCAGAGCGTCGCGATTCAAGCGATATATCTCCGGCCAGCGAGACGCACTTCCCAATTGACGACGGGCAATATCCGACAAGGTGTCGCCGTCCTGAACCACATAATAAGCCTGCGACGGACCGCTCTGTGGCGAGGTTCCGGCTCGGGCAACCCCTTCTCCCGATTCAGGACAAAGGGCAGGGTAGCAGCTCCGCAAAAAACTTACATTGGGAATAAGCAGCTTCGTTCCCGCAACCAGTTTATTTGGATTAGGAGCTACAACACTATTATACTGCGCAATTGCACGAAAGTAACTACCCGTCCCATAGACTTTTTCCGAAATATTCCAATAATTATCCCCCTCTTGGACAACGTAAACGGTATCATTGGAAATCTTTTTTTCTTTTGCGTCGTCTGCGGACTCTTTTTCTTTTGTCTCTTTTGCCTCGCTTGTGGCGGAAATGAGGGAGGGTGGGTTTTCCAAATCTCCAGCGTTTTCAATTTCCCCAGAACCTCCCAAATTGCCGGAAAACGGGTCTTGCACGTCCGAGGTGGATTCAGGAATTGCGGAAAGGGTATTGGGGAGGTAGGGGTCGGGCGTTTCACAGACCGTTGTTTCTGCTTCAGGAACGGTTGGTTCCGAAGGCTCCGGGGCAAATCCAGGCGGGGCAAGGATATGTTCGGTATCCGCTTCCGGGATGGAGGCGAGAGAGTCGGCCAAAGTATTTTTCTTCTGTGGCTTGGGAATATCGACAGGCGTGAGCGTTTCCAGTGAAAGAACCTCTTCCTCCGACACTTCGGCAGGCGGGGTTTCGGGTATCTTTGCCGAGGCCTGGTTTTCAGGAACCTTTTCGTCCTGGACGAGCGGAATTTCCCCGGTCTCCAAAGTTTCCTCCGCCGGAGCCAGTTCGGAAGGAAGCGCCAGAGCGTCGGTCGTCAGGTTTCCCAGCGCCGCGATTCCGGTCTCCTCCGCGGCGGCCTCCTTTTCAGAGGGTGGAGTGGCCGTTTCTTCGGTGATTCCCAATCCATCCATGATCGAGGCGAGCGGGTCTGCCGGCTCCGTCGTTTCGGGAACGGTTTCCGTAACCGGTGTTTCTGTCAGTGACGTCAAATCGGGCAAAGCGTTCCCTTCCAACGACGGCAAGGTTTCGGGGCTGTGGGTTGCCAGGCCTTCTTCCGGTTTTTCCGCAGGGGAGGTGGGCAAATCGAGCGTGGGAAGGCTCTCTTCAGAAGAAACTTCCCCAGCCGGCATTTCGGGGATGGTTTCCGTCGATCCCGGAGCCGTCACCTCTTTTTTCACTTCCGATTCGCTCTGGGCGACCTCTTTTCCTGTCGATTTTTCTGCTGAGCCGAGCCAGAACCAGATTCCTCCGCCGATGAGGACGAGGACTCCCACCGAAGCCATACTGGTCAGAAGATACCGACGCGGCACTTTCCGACACATCCGCCAACATCCTTCTCCCAACCGTTTCCATCCGCGAAACGTGGCGGAAAAAATTTTGCCCAAATGGTGGAAGCATTTTTTTCCTCCTGCCAGGATCGCCCCTCCCCACTTCCGAAAAAGAAGAGAGCGTGGGGGGGTAGGAATGTCCGGTGTGGCATTTCCCTCCGAATGGGACGGCACATTCGATTTTTTCTCCTCCTGGAGTACACTCTGCCAGGCATCCCGTTCTTCGGCAGCCTCTTTTCGAGCCTTTCCAGACGCAGAGAGGTTCGCGTTCGAGGGCGTGGCAGGTTCCTCCCACACGTCCGTTTTTTTCCGGGAATCGGACGAAGAATCTTCCTCATAACCGGAATAATCGTCGTAATAGTCCTCAAACATATTGTCGTAACGATCTCGTCTGCGATTTTTTCTGCTCACGTCTCTCCTCCCGTTATTTCGGCAACACGCAATTTGGCACTTCGTGCGCGGGGATTGCGTTGAATCTCCTCCGTATCCGGTAGTATCGGTTTTTTCGTCATGTTTCGATAATTTAAATTTTCGCGAAACGCCTCTTTGACACGTCGGTCTTCGAGCGAGTGGAAGCTGATAATGGCCACTTTGCCACCGGGACGAACACAACGGGGAAGTTCCCGCAAAATTTTCTCCAGCGATTCCATTTCCCGATTTACCGCAATGCGCAATGCCTGAAACGTTCGGGTGGCCGGGTCGATACTTTCCCGTGGCGAGCGGGGTACGCAACGGCGGACAAGCTCACTCAACTCCCTGGCCGTACGAATCGGCCGCGTCCGACGGTACTCCACAATTCTGCGGGCAATCCGACGACTGAAACGCTCTTCGCCATACTCAAAAATCAGGTCGGCCAGGTGGGTTTCCTTCATCGTATTCACCAGGTGCGAGGCGGGACGGCCTTCCGAAGGGTTGAAGCGGAGATCGAGAGGACCTTCGGAATGAAAACTGAAACCCCGCGAGTCGTCTGCCAATTGGTCGCTGGAAAGGCCTAAATCGAGTAAGACTCCATCCACAGGCGGACTTTCCAATTGCGCTAAAACGTCTGCCAGGTCGCGGAAATTGCTCTCGACCAGCAGAATCGGCAGTCCCTTCAGCCGTTGGGCAACCGATTCGATGGCGGAGGGGTCGCGATCAAGAGAAATCACCAACCCTTCCGGTCCCACACTCCGAGCCAACGCTTCCGTGTGCCCGCCGCCACCCAGCGTTCCATCCACCAGCCGTTGTCCCGGCAAAGGCAAAAGGGCAGCCATCACTTCTTTCAACAGGACGGGTACATGAACCGTATTTTCCAATGTCTTTTCCTCAATTACTTTCTTTTTTCCACACAAAACCAAACCATTTTACACTTTTCTCCCCTTTTTGTCCAGACCGGTACGACAGGCCGCCCGAAATGCTATCTCTGTGGAGGCATGGGTCGTCTCCCCGGTAAGGATGGAGTGAATCTGAAAAACTCAAATGGAAGGAGCGGGAACGTCACGATACGATTGGCTCCGCGGCTTGCGGACGGGCTTGTCAAGAGGGGCGGGGTGTGTTATAATGAATTATTGTTTTTGGAAAGTTTGTTTGTGCAGAGAAAACAATGAACATATCCTGTCCACGGTACCTTGTTTCTTTTGATGTCCGGCAGTTGCCACACGTTTTTACGGATGTGCTGATCGTCGGTACAGGTCTGGCCGGTTTGCGGGCTGCTTTGGCTGTTTCGAGGAGTCTTTCGGTCACAATTCTGACGAAAGCGGACGAAATCACGACCTCCAACAGCGAACGTGCGCAGGGTGGGATTGCGTCGGTGCTGGATCCGACGGACAAATTTGAGAAACATATCAACGACACGTTGGTTGCCGGGGTGGAACTTTGTGACGAGGCAACGGTAACTCGCGTGATTACGGAAGGGCCACGTCGGATTGCAGAAATGATTCGCATGGGGACGCATTTCGACCTGCACGACGACGGAAGTCTCGATTTGGGGCGTGAGGGGGGACACTGCATGAATCGCGTGGCTCATGCTCAGGGGGACGCGACGGGGCACGAACTGGTGCGGGCAATCATCAGCCAGGTACAGAACGCGTCGAACATCAAAATTCGTCGAAACACGTATGTGATTGATTTGCTGGTGCATGAAGGGGCATGTATCGGAGCGTTGGTGGAGAGTGGGAAATATGGTCGGATGGCTATCTGGGCAAAACAGACCATTCTGGCTACCGGCGGAACGGGACAGTTGTATCGGGAAACGACGAACGCTCCGGTGGCGACAGGGGATGGAATGGCGTTGGCGTTGCGTGCCGGAGCTACGTTGCGGGACATGGAGTTCGTCCAGTTTCATCCCACGGTACTTTACGTGGCAGGGGGGAGCCGACACCTGATTACGGAAGCTCTTCGTGGGGAAGGGGGTTATCTGGTCGACAAAAATGGGTATCGTTTCATGCCGGATTACGATCCGCGAGGAGAATTGGCTCCCCGGGATATTGTGAGTCGTTCGATCGTGGCGCAGATGGAAAAAACGAATTCCCCGACGGTTTTCCTGACGTTGGCACACAAAGACCCGGAGTTGATTCGGTACCGTTTTCCCGGGATTCGTGCCGTGTGTGAACAGTTTGGAATCGACATTACAAAAGACCGCATTCCGGTGCGTCCCGGAGCGCATTACATGATGGGCGGCATTGTCATTGATTCGGAAGGAAAAACGTCGCTGCCTGGTTTGTGGGCGGCGGGGGAAGTCACGTCGTCGGGGTTGCACGGAGCGAATCGTCTGGCGTCGAACAGCCTTCTGGAAGCGCTCGTTTTCGGCGTTTCGGCAGGGGAAGGGGCTTCGGCACGGGCGATGGAAATTCCTGATGAGCAACTGTATCGTGTGCTTCCCCTGACATCCGATACCCTTCGGAAGCAGCCGACGCCGTTGAATTTGGAGGATATTCTGAACTCTCTCAAGAGTTTGATGTGGCGGAATGCGGGGGTGCAGCGAAATGGCGAACTTTTGCGGGAAGGGCTGGATTCGCTGGAACAGTGGCGGCGTTATGCGTTGGCGGGGGAACAGAATTCTCCGGCAGGCTGGGAATTGCAGAATATGCTGATGGTTTCGGAATTGCTCATGCAGGCAGCCTATTTGCGGGAAGAGACGCGAGGTGGCCACACGCGAACCGACTTCCCTCAGCGGAAACCGTCGTGGCGGAAACATTTGACGTTTCAGCGACAGACGGATGGTTCGATTGTGGTTGAGCAGAAACGATGCCGTAAAAAATGGAAAGGATAAAGAATTTCATGTCGAAAGAAGAACCGCTCGATTTTCCCAATACGATTTTGCCGCGAGATGGTGAGGATTCGCTCCGTCGTGCCCGGATTGCGGCTCAGATCATTGCCGATAATCGTGGTAAGGAGATTGTGATTCTGGACTTGCGGACACAGACGTATGCGTTTGACTATTTTGTCATTGCCACCGGAAGCAGCAATCGTCAACTTCACGCCATGAGCGACGCGATCGATACTGTTTTCGAGAAAGAGATGAAGGAGAAAAAGTTGGGAACGGAAGGGTACACCAGTAGTCGCTGGATTTTGCTTGATTACGGCGACGTGGTGATTCACCTTTTCGACGAGGAGACACGCGATTACTTCCGCCTGGAAGACCTCTGGGGCGGCGGCGAACGTATCCCTTTTGACCCCGTGCCGGGAATTGATAATTGAACAACGTAGTAGCCCCCATTAACCCTTGACCATTAACCCCTGATTCATCATGTCATCTGTAGTTTTAGAAACCACCCTTCCGTTTCCGGTTCGTCGCGGGAAGGTGCGGGATGTTTACGATTTGGGCGAAGAAGTTTTGTTGGTCAGTTCCGATCGCATCAGTGCGTTTGACTGGATACTGCCATCGGGAATCCCGGACAAAGGCCGCGTTTTGACGCAGATTGCGGCATTTTGGTTCGAGTTGTTGGGTGAGCCGAATCACCTGGTGACGACGGACGTGGAGCAAATGCCGTGTCTGGCCGAGGTGGATACGGCAACGCGGTCGATGTTGGCTGGTCGGACGACGCTCTGCCGTAAGACGGAGGTGGTTCCGATCGAGTGCGTGGTTCGTGGCTACCTGACCGGTTCCGGCTGGAAAGAGTATCAGGCCTCCCAGACGGTTTGTGGAATTCCCCTTCCCAGCGGTATTGTGGAGAGTGCCCAACTGGAAGAGCCGATTTTCACCCCCTCCACCAAAGCGGAGGAAGGGCACGACGAAAACATCTCGTTTGCGCAAATGGTGGAAATCGTGGGAGAAACGATTGCGGAAGAACTACGGGAACGGAGTCTTTCGCTCTTCCGTCGTGGAGCGGAATATGCCCGACAGCGTGGTATTATCATTGCCGACACGAAGTTTGAGTGGGGCTTGCTGGACGGGAAAATCATTCTGGTGGACGAAGTTCTGACGCCGGACAGTTCCCGTTTCTGGCCTGCGGACGAATATGTTCCGGGGCAAGGCCAGCCGTCGTTTGACAAACAGTTTGTGCGGGACTGGCTTTTGACCAGCGATTGGGACCGTCAAAGTCCGCCGCCGCCTCTTCCTGAAGACGTGATTGCGAAAACACGTGAGAAATATGTGGAAGCGTACGAACGCCTGACCGGGCAGAAATTTGCCTGGGAAAGTTGATGGTTTCCGAGGGAGGGAGTTGTCCAGACCCATGCGGGTTGGTTTCAGAGGTAACTCCCTCCGTTGACAATGGTAATTCCATTTTCCGTCACGTAAAATCCTCTGGCACGATCCAAATCGGCATCGTAGCCAATTTCCATACCAGGCTCTATCCGCACACCACTGTCGATGATGGCGTGGCGGATTTTGGCGCGACGACCAATTTCCACATCGGAAAAGAGGATCGATTCCTCCACTTTTGCGTAACTGTTCAGTCGGGTTCTCGGTCCGAGGATACTTCGTTGTACCGTTGCACCCGAAACGATGGAGCCGGGGCAGACGATGCTGTCGGTGGCACATCCGCAGCGTTCCTCCTGAGCAAATACGAATTTCGGCGGGGGACAGTTGGGACGAAACGTCCAGATCGGCCAGTTTTCATCGTAAAGATTCAACTGCGGTTCCACGTCGACTAGATCCATGTTCGCGTCGAAATAAGCATCCAGCGTCCCCACATCCCGCCAATAGGAATCGATTTTGTGATTTTCGTCATTAAACGGATGGGCATAAACACAATGGTCGTCGATCATGGAAGGAATAATGTCGCCGCCAAAGTCGTGACGACTGCTCTCGTCCATCGCGTCCTGGCAAAGTTTTTCATAGAGAAAATGAGCGTTGAAAACGTAAATGCCCATCGACGCCAGACAGTAATCTCGCTGGTAAGGAAGTTCTTTCGGAATCACCGGTTTCTCCGCAAAGCCAATCACTCGGTTGAACTCGTTCACCTCCAGCACACCGAAACGACGGGCGGCGGTACTGGTCGGGACTTTTAGCGTGCTGATGGTCAAATCGGCACGATTCTCGATATGCGTCAGAACCAGTTGAGCATAGTCCATTTTGTAAATGTGGTCGCCCGCCAGAATCACCACGTATTTTGGCTTTTCCCGCTCAATGGTGTAAATGTTCTGGTACACGGCATCGGCGGTCCCCTGATACCAGTTTTCGTCAATTCTCTGTTGCGGCGGAACAATGTCGATAAATTCCCCCAGTTCCCGTTTGAAGTAGTGCTGCCATCCCAGATTGATGTGGCGATCCAGGCTCATCGTCTTGTATTGTGTCAGCATCAGCGTTTTCCGAATTCCACTGTTGAGTGTATTCGAGAGTGTAAAATCGATAATTCGATACGCGCCTCCAAAAGGAACCGCCGGTTTTGCCCGGTCTCGCGTCAGTGGTTCCAGCCGCGATCCTTTTCCGCCCGCCAAAATCACTGCCATCACTTCGTGTGCCATCAGTTGTCGCATAATAGACCCATTCCAATCTTGAATTTTTCTGGACTTCAAAAAATTCCCTCAAGCATCCTCCCCATTTCCTCCCAGAAACAACAATAAAGTATAACCTCCCAGGCAAGCACCATCGGGTACCTAGCCGCCGATCGTATCAGGTATAACGGTTGGAGGGGGAAATATTTTTCTTTTCTTGACGGAAAATCGTTTGGGAGCGTTGCTTTTTTCGGGGAAGGGGACTATAATCAAAAGAAAAAGCGGAAGTTGTTGTCAAATTTTCATCTCTTCTTAAGGGGAATGCCATGGCTCTTTCGGAAATTGATCGCAATCTGTTGGAACGTTGCCTGCAAAAAAAGCCCCAGGCATGGGAGAACTTTACCGACCGGTTTTTGGGACTGGTCTCGCACGTGGTACGTCGTACGTGTGAAACTCGCCATATCCCGTTGCGGGAAGAGGTCTGCCAAGATTTGGTGCAGGAGGTTTTTATTGCCATTTTAGCGGACAATTTTGTCATTCTGCGTCGTTTTCGCGGAAACAGTTCACTGGCCACCTACCTGACCGTTGTGGCACGGCGAATTGTTGTGAAAAGTCTGTTCCAGAAAAATCTTTTACCCGAAAATACGCTCGATTTGACTCAGACCGTGGCGGAAAAAGAGGAGGAAGAGGAAAAACGGCTGGAAAATCTGGATGAAATCGAACATTTTCTGGCTCAACTCAGCGACCGGGAAAGTTCCATCGTCCGGCTCTACCATCTGGAGCAGAAAAGTTACGCGGAAATTGCTGCCATCATGGGAATACCGGAAAATTCTGTTGGTCCGACGCTTTCCCGCGCGAGAGAAGCAATGCGGCGACTGGCGGAGAAGGCGGAAAAACCTGAAAAACCGGGAGATGCTTCCTGAGGAAATTTTGGAGAGGCGGATGTTGGCGGACGGTTCCCTATGAAAAGAGTATCGGAACGAATCGTTTGGGCAGGCTGGCTGGTTTTCCTCCTGGCCGCCGCGGTCTGGGGTGAGGAAAAGCCCCATTTCGACACGATTTCCTTGCGAAAGACCGTGGAACATCTTGCGGGCGAGTCATTTGCCGGACGTGAATTTGGCACGACAGGGGGAGCGTCCGCGGCGAAGTTTCTGGTGCGGGAATTAAAACGACGTGGCTGTCCACACGCTTTTACGCAGGAAATTCCCGAAGGCACCTACCCCATCCCCGGTACCGGGCATAATGTCATCGGTTTTTTTCCGGGAAAAAGCCAGAAAACCATTCTTTTATCCGCCCACTACGACCATCTGGGAAGTCGGGAGTGGTCGGCAGAGGGTGAAAAACGCCGCGTTTATTTTCCCGGAGCGGACGACAATGCCAGCAGTGTGGCGATTTTGCTTCACGTGGTGGAAAAAGTGGCTCGGAAGGATGAAAAACTCCCCTGTTCCGTCCTTTTTCTCTTTTTTGACGGCGAGGAAAAAGGACTGCTCGGTTCGCAATACTGGCAAAAAAATCCAACGCATCCTCTGGAGTTGATTCTTTTTGCTCTCAATGGCGATATGGCAGGCCATCTGGAGCCAGAACGGGGTCTGTATGTTTTTGGTACGCGAAGTGGTTCCTCTTTGCGGGCAATTGTCACCGCCAACGCTTCGGAAAATCTGAAAATTCTTTCTCCGTGGTCGTCCTTGCCGCGAAGTGACCATGCAGTCTTTCTGCAAGCGGGGATTCCCGCCATGCTTTTTGTCACGGGAATCCATCCCACGTACCATACCCCCGAAGATTCTGCTGAAAAACTCAATTATGTTGGCATGGCAGCGATTGCCGATTGGATTTTTGGCTTACTGACCGAGGTCGAATCGACCACATCCATCCACTTTCAAGCCCACTGGCACGACTCCCCACCCCACGGTATCGACCCCTATCTCGGTTTTTTTGAACGTGAAAAGAGAAAATCTAAACTTTCAAGCTGACATATCCGTAATAATTCCTATATTCCCTGTATTGTCGGGAATCGGAAGAATCCTCCCCAGTGCTTTGTTAAAATTAGAACTTTAACCTGCCAGTGTCCATTCTCCTCTTCCCCGGAACTCTGAGCTTTGTCCTGGGTTCACGAATCCTCGGAATGTACCAGAGAAGGACTTTTCAATACCAGAAATGGAAAATTTTGCTCTATTTTTCCGTTGGAGAGGTCTTGCCTCCTTGACAAATACTGGTTTTATGATAATATAACTATAGTTTCTGAAAATATTTCACGGTTCCTCATGTTCCTTCGGAGCCGTTATTTTTTAGAAGGAGAATAGAAGTCAATGAGAACTGTTTTTGACGCGATTTTGGAATGTGGTCATGACGAAGATTTTGTCCCTCAGGTCACACCCGATTTTAAGCCGACCGATGCCCCCGCAGGTTCCCTTGCCAAGCTCAAGGTTCTTGCGGAACGTGTACGTCGCGGTTTTCCTTTGTGGCATGAGGACGATCGGAGTGATTACAGCGGCTTGACCGGTTATCGGACTTATAAAGAAGAAGAGTAATCGGTTGAATCTCTCCATTATTTCCCCCAAGACGTTTCTGGGTTTTTTCTCAGGAACGTTTTTTTATTTCCTCATCCAGGAAAGTTTCTGGCGAAGTTGCTAGCAAGAATTGGGGGATTGCGTGGGAAACGAGTTTTTCCCGGCTCCTTGCAATTGGTGGGGAATCGGATAAAATAAGGTTTTCTGTAGTTCTGTGGCAAGGTTGGGAAAGGCTGACTTCAGTGGAGACAATACCCGACACAAAACAGAAAACCGTTTAAGGGAGTTAAGAATATCCTCACACGAAGGAGAATCGCTCATGAAAATGGGCGAGTGCAGACCATGACCGATTTGATGCAAGTCAATTTACGCCAGGTGGCCCGTGGAATGTCGATTCCACTGAAACAGGTAGAAGCTGTCGTCCAGTTGCACGATGAGGGGAATACGGTTCCTTTCATCACCCGTTACCGAAAGGATGAAACGGGTGGGCTGGACGAGGTACAGATTCGCCAGATTCTCACACGATTGAACAAGTTACGTCAATTGCTGGATCGGAAGCAGACGATTCTGCGTTCGATTGAGTCGCAGGGACAATTAACGCCGGATTTGGAAGAGAAGCTCAAGGCGGCCACGACAGTGAAGCGGCTGGAAGACCTCTATATTCCGTTCAAGCCGAAGAAACAGACGTTGGCGACGCTGGCGCGAAAGCGTGGGCTGGAACCGTTGGCGATGGAGATTTTGCAAAATGCCTGCGAAGATTTGAATGCCCGTGCGGCAGAGTTCGTCGATCCTGAGAAGGAACTGAACTCGGTCGAGGAAGTTTTGGCAGGCACAGGGCATATTCTGGCGGAAAAATATAGCGAAAATGCTGAATTGCGTCAAAAATTGCGGGAAATCTTTCTGCGAACGGCCAAGATTCTCACCACCCGGATTCCACCAGCACCGGTGAGTGCGGAGGACGAGGTGAAAGAGGTGGTTTCCGAAGAAACCGTGGTTGCGGAAGCTCCTGAAGTCGAGATTTCGGAAGACATTGCGGTAGAAATTGTAGAAGAAGTGCCCGAAGTTGCGGAAACGGCAGAGGAAGTGGCAGAAAATCCTGTAACGGCGGAAGAATCGGCGGAATCCACAGAATCGGCGGAAACAACGTCGGAAGAGGCTACGGCAGAGGCTTCGGAAGAGGCGAAAAAAGCAGCCCGCGCGGCCGCCAAGGCCAAGGCGAAAGCGCAGAAAGCCCAACGGCGTCAAAAGGAAGAGGAACGCCGCCAGAAAGCGTTTCAGGACTATTTTGAGTTTGAGGAACAGGTTCGGAAAATCCCGCCGCACCGGGTGTTGGCGATCAACCGTGGGGAACATGGGAAGATTCTGCGGGTGAAGCTGGACGCGGATCAGGAGGCGTTGACGAAGTGTGCGGAAGAGACGCTTCTGAGTGCTGATATGCCACATCAGGAATTTTTGCGCGGGTGTATTCGGGACGCTTTGGGACGGTTGATTCTGCCCGCATTGGAGCGGGAAACGCGTCGGGAGTTGACGGAGACTGCCGAGACGCACGCGGTTGATGTTTTTGCGAAGAATTTGCGGAATCTTTTGTTGCAGCCGCCGATTCATGAACATCGTGTGCTGGCGATGGATCCTGGTTTTAAGAATGGCTGCAAACTGGCGGCACTGGATCAGTTCGGCAATTTCCTGGAACACGCGGTGATTTACCTCATCGGCAAAAAAGAACGTCTGGAAGAGGCGAAAAAGACGATTTTGCAGTTCATCGAGAAGTACCACATCACGCTCATTGCGATCGGGAATGGGACGGCCAGTCGAACGACGGAAGATTTTGTGGCGAAACTTTTGACGGAAGATTTGGCGGGGAAAGACGTGGCGTATGTCGTCGTCAACGAGGCGGGGGCAAGTGTCTATTCCACCAGTGTCCTGGGTCGGGAGGAGTTCCCGGAATACGACGCGACGCTCCGTGGAGCGATTTCGATTGGACGGCGTTTGCAGGATCCGTTGAGCGAATTGGTGAAAATCGACCCGGCCAATATTGGTGTGGGGCTGTACCAGCACGATGTGAAGGCGAAACATCTGCGTGAGTCGCTGGAAGGGGTGGTGGAATCGTGCGTCAATTTCGTGGGAGTCGATGTGAACACGGCCAGCCCGGCATTGCTACGGTTTGTATCGGGGCTGAATCAGTTGCACGGTCGGAAAATTTACGAGTATCGTCGGCAACATGGGCCATTTCGGAATCGTGAGGAGCTGCGAGCCGTGCCGGGAATTGGTGAGGCGACGTACGTTCAGGCGGCGGGATTCCTGAAAATTGGCCGGGGCGATAATCCTCTGGATGCGACGTGGATTCACCCGGAAAGTTATGCGTTGGCGACGCGGATTTTGGAGAAACTGGAGATTTCCGTGGAGGAATTGCGTCACCTGCCACAGGAATGGGAAGCGAAAATTGCGGCGTTGGACATTCCTTCGCTGGCGGAGGAGTTGGGAACGGGAGAGTGGAAGTTGCGTGATATTTTGACGCAGTTGGCACGTCCGGGGCGCGACCCGCGAGAAGACCTTCCGCGACCGATTTTCCGCAAAGGGGTGATGAAACTGGAAGACCTCTCTCCGGGGATGGAGTTGACCGGCACGATTCTCAACGTCGTTGATTTCGGAGCGTTTGTGGATATTGGCCTTCACGAAAGTGGCCTGGTGCATGTCAGCCAGATTGCCGACCATTATGTGCGTGACCCGCACGACGCGATTGCGGTGGGAGATATTGTGAAGACGTGGGTGGTGAGCGTTGACAAGGAGCGACGGCGCGTTTCCCTCACCATGATCGATCCCGCCCGCACGGTGGAACCGAGTGCCCCCCAGGCGGGAGCCAAAGAAAAAGAGCGAAAACGCAAACCCGCCAAACCTGCCAAAAAACCACCCGTTCCTGTTGCCAAACCGGGACCGGAAGTGGCGGCTGTGCTGGCTCCTCCAAAGTCATTCGGGCTACGGCTCGTTCAGGAGGCTCCTGCCGATTTTGTTCCCAAAACCGCGATGTCCACTCCCAAAGAACGGAAACCGCAAGCCCCTGCCGCGAAACAGGAGCGTGAGGAGAAACGTTCCAACCGAGCCGCTTTGCCGAAGTATCAATATCGGAAAGATGTCGTCAAACCTGCGGCAGAATTGTCGGAAGAAGTCAAGAAGGGAAAGGCACCGATGCGCGGATTTGATGAGTTGGCGGCGTTTTTGAAACAATCGGACGCCAAATAAGAGTCGATTATGAAAAAGTCGCGCAGTGGCTATATTGTTGCTGCTGCGCGATTTTTAACGAACCTTTTACCCCCCCTACCCACCATGAAACATTCTATTTTCACCCTCCTCTGCCTGGCGGGTATCGTTCCTGCCTGGGCAGAATCGTTGTCGTATGAGAAACCGTATTGCCCACCCCCATTTACCCCGGCGGAAAAGACATTCTGGGTTGCCCCGGAAGGAAGTGACGCGGCATCGGGGAGCGATTCCGAGCCGTTGCGAACGTTGGGGGAAGCGGTGTCGCGAGTGAGTGAACACCAGCAAAAATTCCCTCAGGAGAGCATAACCGTTTTTTTCCGCAAAGGGGTTTACCCGATGGAAAAAGCGGTTTTGGCAACGGGCTGGAAAGGTTCGGCGGAGAAACCGATTCGGCTGGTATCGGTCGAAAAAGGGGGAGCTGTTCTGGATGGCGGCAAGGAGGTTTCCGGTTGGGAAAAACTGGAGCAATCCCGTTTCTGGCAGGACGCGGCGGCAGATTGGAAGGAGCGAATCCGTTCAGATGCACTTCCACAAATTTGGGTAGCGCGACTGGATCGTCTGGGAATTTCCTCCTGGGGCGACCCGACGACCTTGGGAAAACGGATGGAGTTTTTCGCCGAGGGGAAGCCGCAGACGCTGGCACGCTGGCCGAATGAAGGGTTTGTCAAATCGGGGAAAGCACTGGGACCGACGCGGAAAAAAACGTGGAACGCGGAAGGTTCGGAGGAGGGAATTTTCACGTACCTGGAGGAGACGCCGAGCCGTTGGGTGAGGGAGCCGGACGTGCGGATTTTCGGCTACTGGTTCTGGGACTGGGCGGAAGGATATGCCCGGGTGGAGAAAATCGAGCCTGCGGAGAAGAAAATCACGCTGCAAAAGCCGTTCCATCATTATGGTTACAAGAATGGCTTCCGGTATTATGCGGTGAATCTGTTGTGCGAGTTGGACGCTCCGGGAGAGTATTTTCTCGATGCGGAGAAACAGGCCATTTTCTGGATTCCGCCAGCAGGCATGGTTCCCCCGGAGACGGTGACGACGCTTTCGGTGCTGGACGCTCCCCACATGCTTTCGCTGAACGATTGCGAACATGTTTTTCTGGAGGGATTCCACTTTCGCTACGGACGGGATACGGCCTTGCGGATTCAGGGAGGGAATCGTTGTGTGGTGATGGGGTGCCAGGTGGAGAATTTCGGTCGCGACGCGATGCACCTTTCCGGCGGGACGGAAAACGGCGTCTGGAACTGCGAAATGCGGAGTTTGGGAGCAGGCGGTGTCGCACTTTCCGGCGGGAATCGGAAAGAGCTGATTCCGTGCAATCATTTTGTGGAAGAGTGTCTGGTTTCGCATTTTTCGCGTGTTAAGCGGACGTATGCCCCGGCGGTGCGGATGAGTGGCTGTGGCATTCGGGTGGCTCACAACGAGTTTACCGATTCGTCTTCCTCGGCCATCAGCCTGGCGGGCAACGATTTCCTGATTGAGTACAACCGGATTGCGGACGTGGTGAAGGAATCGGACGATCAGGGGGGAATCGACTGCTGGTACAATCCGACGTATCGGGGGGTGGTGATTCGGTACAATTACTGGAAGAACATCGTCGGCGGGACGCACTGCGGCGCGGCGGGAGTCCGGCTCGACGACATCATTTCCGGCTTCCACATTTATGGCAACATTTTCGACCACTGCGGTTCCCATCTTTTCGGCGGCATCCAGATTCATGGCGGAAAAGACAATATTGTGGAGAAGAATCTCTTTTTCCATTGCCACGCGGCGATCAGTTTTTCTCCGTGGGGGCAGAGGTACCTCGACGCGATTGCGGGAAAACCGGCCTCGTTGAGCAAAATTTCCCTCACTCCAAAGATGTATGAGGAGGTGGACATCCGTTCGCCGAAATGGCAGGAAAAGTATCCCGCGTTGAAGGAGATTGCCCAGGACCCTGACAAGAATCTCGTTCGGAACAATTTGCTGGTCAACTGTGCCCACACTTTTTTGCGGAAACCGGCGGCGACCGTGCCGGAGAATACGGTGGAGGTGCAGGCCGAAAACGCGACGTTGGAATCGGTTCTGGAAAATCGGGACTGGTTTGAGAAGATAAAGATTTCGCCACTTCCCTGGAACGAGATGGGACGGAGTTTGGAAAAATAAAATTAAGGAAGGAAACAAAACATGTTCAGATACATTTCCAGATTGATGGGTGTCGCTCTCGTGATGGGGAGTTGGTTGACGGCAGAGGAAGTGAAGCCGTTTCGATTCACGACGCATACGCAGGAAGCGGCTGGTGTGCGGCTGGCGTTGGACGAAATGGATTACGTGACGGAAATCGGTACGCCATTTGTGCTGACGGGAACGCTGCGTAATTCGTCGGACGAGCCGATTCGGTGCAAGGTGGAGTGGTTTTCGTGCGACACGGTGAAATGCGTGACCGGCAAAGAAACGTCCGCGTCGCGGCTCTGGAGTAACGAGGAAATTCCCGCTGGCGGTGAGGTGAAACTGGAAAAACGGTTCGTGCTGGAGGAAGGAACGTATTCGGCACACTATCCACTGCATGTGGTCGTTTCGTGGGAGGCGGACGGTGCGACGAAAAAAGTCCATTGCGTCCGGGTGATCGAGACGAAAGTGCCTGCCGTGGCCAAGACGCTGGAGACGACGGTAGTGCGGACAGGGGGCGTTTCGCTGATCGGGAAAAGTTACACCGCGTCATGGAAGTATGTGGATGGCGAAGAGAACGTTTTGGGAATCAACTGGAGAGGCTCGGAAGAAACGAGCCGTGCCTCTATCGACATCCATCCCATTTCCGCCAGTGGAAAAATGCGGCAGGGAATCAGCGCTCACCCCCCCTACAGACCGCAGGGTGGGAGCATTTTCGTGACGTATCCGGTGCAGCTTCCCGCGTCGGAAGAGGTTCAGCTTTCCTACGGCTGTGCCATTCGCGCGACGAGTCCCACGGAACCACCCAGCGATGGCGTGACGTTCCGCATTTGGGGCAAAACGGAGGGTGGAGAGCGGCAACTTCTGGACGAAATCCATACGGACAGTAAAACATGGGTCGATCGGCAGGTTTCGCTCGCTTCCCTGGCAGGCAAAAAGGTCGATTTGACGGTGGAATTCCACCCGGGACCGAAAAATAACACGACGTGCGATGGTTGTTTCGTCAGTGGCTTGACCATCAGTGCGGGGGAAGGAATGCCGCCGGCGAAGAGTTTCGACGCGCATCTTTCGTCGCAGCGTTTCACATTTTCGCTGGAAGATGGTTTTGTGGCCCATCTTTATCCGGGTGCGAACGGACTCCTCGACAGTCGGATCGATCTGGGGCGGATGGAGGAGGAAAAATCGTTCGTTTCGTTTAACGGAATCACGCTCTCTCTGGGAGAATTGAATCTACTCGGCCAAGGGACGCTTTACTCAAAAACGCCGCAACTTCGGTGGGAGCCGAAAACGAATCGGCTGATTTTCGAGGCGGAGGTTCTGCGCAACGACGCGAAAGTCCCGGTGAAAATGGAGGTTTACGCCCATCAAGGGATGTTGATTCTGGAAATCCCGGAGGGGAATTCGCCGGAAATTCGCGGGTTTTCACTGCGGGAAGCGAACCAGAGTGCCGAACGTGTCTATTTCGGGCATGGTTACGTCATCGAAAAGCCGAAAGAGTTTTTCCGTATCGGTCACGGTGGGCACAATCTGGCCGCCAGCCACGTTGGATTCGACTTTGAAAATGGCACGTCGCTCCTCATGGCGACCGAAAGTCCGTTGGCACTGGTGGTGAATCCCCAAACGAAGGTTTACACGCTGGAAGACTCTGGCGTGACGCGGCTGGCTCTCCTGCCGAGTGCGAAAGGGGCGTATGCGGCAGCGATGGCATTCCGCCAGCAGTCTCCGTGGAAAGTCGCTCCCACCGAAGGGGTGATTCGGAAGCGGGGACGCCTGACGTACGATGTCTGGGGCGGGCGTTACGATAATAATCTGAAACAGTTGCGACAGGCCGTGGCTTACGGGGTGGACGATTCGCTCTTTGTGAAACATGTTTGGCAGTGCTGGGGTTACGACGTGCGTCTGCCGGATATTTGGAATACCGAAGCGGAAAATCCGGTGTTGGCTCAGTTGGGCGAATTCCAGGATTTGAAGGCGTTGGCCGAATTTTGCCACGAACAGAAAATTCCGTTTGGGTTGCACGACAACTACATCGATTTCTATCCCGACGCGGAGAAATTTTCCTACGATTACATCACGTTCCATGCCAACAACACGCCGCGACGTGCGTGGGTCAATCATGGGGCACAGGTTTTGAGCTACCAGTGGCGACCTGATTTGTTCCATCCGTTCCTGATGAAAAATATGGAGTTAGGGCGAAAATACCTGCCGACGATGGATGCTTATTTCGTCGATGTTTTCTCGTCGATGAACGTGTTCGATTTCTGGACGCGTGACGGGAAATTCCACCCCAAGGCCGAGACGCGGAAGTGTTGGAAGGCATGTTTCGAGACGATTGCCAACGAACTCGCCCAGACCCGTGCCGACGGTTCGCGGGAAAAGGCGATTACGATCAGCGAAGCGGCAGCCGATTTCCTGATCGGTTCGCTGGACGGTGCCGACTGCCAGTGGATGTTGATCTCGGAGCAGGGCGGAGCGTGGAAAATGAAGGTTCCGGCGGAAAACTGGTCGCGCAGCCCCTGGTTCGCGGCGGTGAATCATACGAACTTTTCGCGTCACGGAGCGGGCTATGCCGATCGATACAACGCGTTGCGCAATCAGAATATGCACGGCATCATGAGCGACGATTACATCAGTGCGGAAATTCTCGGCGGGCTGGATTTGATGGTGAATTTGAACACGATTCTGGAAGGTTCGGTGCGAAAACACTACCTGGCGCAACATGTTCGACGGCAATTGGCCGATCAGGAGATTGTTTCGGTGGAGTTTGCGGAGGGCAACATCCGGCGACAGTGCGTGACGTGGAGTGACGCCACGAAAGTTTACGTGAATCGTGGCGAAGGAACGTGGCAAGTCGGTGAAAGTGGACTGCCGAAGTACGGATTTGTCGTTTTGGACAAAATGGGAAAGGTACTCTCCGGTATCGTGCGAAATCCGGCCAATCCGGCGGAAGTGGTGGAAATGTCGCAGCGTAACGATGGCTCTTTTTACCTCTACGGTCGCGGCAAGGCGGTTTCGGAAGTGCTGCCGATTAGTCCGGTGATGAAACGTGCGGAAATTTCCGAAGACCGAAGTTCTTTCCGGGTGGCGGTGGAATGGCAGTGCCGTGAAGCTGCACCGAAAGACTTGAGTATTTTCGTCCACGTTTTCGAGCCGCGACGGGGTTATGGTTTCAAGCCGATGGGCTGGTATGCGGGTGGCGAAAAGCCGACCGTTCCCACGTCGCAGTGGGGCAAGGATGGCCGCAGTTATCTTTCCGGCGAGTCGCAAGTCCTTACCATTCCTGGAGATATGCGAGATGGAATCTATCATGTCATGGTGGGTCTGTTCGATGCTGCGGGAGATGGACGTCGATATCCGCTCGTGGGAGAGGATGCTCAGG
Organism: Planctomycetia bacterium; assembly: GCA_030527185.1. Taxonomy (GTDB): domain Bacteria; phylum Planctomycetota; class Planctomycetia; order Pirellulales; family Thermoguttaceae; genus RGIG3701. Next base: position 26,643 of record JAUNBF010000014.1, read on the forward strand.
ACGGACGCTATTCGGTGGCAAAATTCCAGATTCGCAACGGCAAGATTGAGGGAAATATCGAACCGGTCGAAAGAACGGAAACGGATGAAGATTTTCTCCGTCTGCTGGCGAACCGCACGCCATTTGCGTTTCGTGGAATCGAAACCCTCGGTGCCGTCCGCGTCACACCGCAGGAAAAGGGGTTGGAAATTCTGCCACTCCCCGTCACTCCGAATTTCGAGACGTTTGCCGTGACGCTGGATGAAAATGTCTATGGAAAAGTCACCCAAATTACCTGCGATGGTCAAGAAATACCTTTCACACGCGACGGAAACCGAGTAACCTGGGAAGCCCACGTGAAAGATGCCAAACCCTATCGCCTCACCCCTCACCCCTAACCCCCCACCCCAAAAAAAAAACAAATATAAAATATAAAATAACAATAATAAATAATCAAAAATGAATAATTAACTTAAATAATAATTTTTTAATTATAAATTAAAAAAAGCGGCTCCCTAGGAGACCGCTTTTTCTATGTATGGCTTATAAGTGCTACGAAGCTTCGTATAGGGGGTCTGCAACGAAGTTGGACGAAAATGATACACTCTA
>JAUNBF010000014.1:27240-59130 GCA_030527185.1 Planctomycetia bacterium
TTATCAATTATCAATTATCATGTTGTGTGATTATGTATTGAAGAATCGTTCGTATCGTCGTTTTGAGGAAGAGCGGCAAATTTCCACGAGGGTGTTGGAGAATTTGGTCGATTTGGCAAGGATTTGTCCTTCGGCGGCCAATTTGCAGCGTCTGAAGTGGGGGATTGTCAACGTCCCGGAGCTTTGTGAAAAGGTCTTCGCGTGTGTGGGCTGGGCAGGCTATTTGCAGGACTGGCCGGGGCCGGAAAAGGGAGAACGTCCGGCCGCGTATCTGGTTCTGCTGCGGGATTTGTCGCTGGGAGCAACGGTGTCGGCACTGGATGAGGGAATTGTGGCTCAGACGGTGCTGTTAGGTGCGGTTGAAGAGGGACTGGGCGGGTGCATGATTGGAACGGTGCGGCGGGAGCAGGTTTTGGAGCTTCTCGGACTCGATTCGCGGCGGTTTGAAATTTCGCTGGTCATTGCGTTGGGTTATCCCAAGGAAACGGTGGTTTTGGAAGAAATGGTCGGAAACGATTGCCGCTATTGGCGAGACGAAAATCAGGTTCACCACGTTCCCAAACGTTCGTTGGAGGAAATCATCGTTTTCGGAAAGGAAAAATCGGCTCATGATTCATGAAATACTCCCGGAACTTGCGGGCAGAACGCCCTGCTATGCTCTTTTTGACTTTGACGGCACGGTCAGCCTCCTGCGGGAAGGTTGGCAGGGGATTATGTATGGCTATTTCACGGAAGTGCTGGCGAACCTTCCCGGCCAAAGTGATTCGGAGGAGCGTTTGCGGGAAGTCGTGGTCGATTTTGTCGATCGGCTCACGGGAAAACAGACGATTTTTCAGGCCATGCGGCTGGCGGAAGAGATTCGGAAACGTGGCGGAACTCCTTGTGATCCAGGGGTTTACAAGGCGGAGTACCTGCGTCGGCTGATGGAACAGATCCATCATCGGCATGAAGCGCTGCGAAAGGGAGCCAACGCGGAAGCCTTTCTGGTACCGGGGACGAAACCGTTTCTGGAATGGCTCCAGTCGCAGGGAATCGTCTGTTATCTGGCTAGCGGCACGGACGAAAGGGATGTTCTTGAGGAAGCGGAACTTTTGGGGCTAACTCCTTATTTTGCGGGGATTTACGGTGCGGAAGAAACCGACCGTACGGCCTGTTCCAAGGAAAAAGTCCTGAAAAATCTCTTCCAACGGCATGATTTGCGGGGAGCCGACCTGATTTCTTTTGGCGACGGGTACGTGGAAATGGAATTGACGAAACAGGTGGGCGGTTTTGCTGTCGGCGTGGCGAGTGACGAACATTCCCGAAGCGGAAAACCTGATCCGTGGAAGCAAAAACGGCTTCGGGAAGCCGGGGCAGACGTTATTTGGGCAGATTTTAACCTGGGTGTTCTGTGATGTAAAAGAAGGTGTCCTTGATTGATAATGGTCGATTTTCATGCCGTGTTTTCATGGATGGTCATGTTTCCCTTCCCTTAAAATTTACATTGTTGAAAGTATTTTGTCGGTTTTTGGGATAGAATTTTGAACCTTTTGGATGAGGTGAAGAGACGATGATTTTTTGGAAACCGATGGTGGCTGTGTTTTTCGTATTGGCTGGTGGAGTAGGGGAAAATGACGTTGCGGATTGGGTAAAACAACTTCAGCACTCTTCCGTGGCAACTCGTCAGGCCGCCGAAGAGGCATTGCTTCAGGCCGGGCCGGAAATACTCCCTTTTTTGCCTGATTCCGCGTCCCTGCCACCCGAAACGCGGTTGCGGTTGAATCGAATTCGGTTGCGGTTGGAACGCCAGCAATCAGAAACGACGCTTCAGAATGCTCAGGTTCACATTTCCCAACCACGGACGCTTGCGGAAGTACTTTCCACCGTGGAGCAACAGACTGGCAATCGGCTGGAACTGGGGGTGGATGGTTCCGTGGAGTGGACGCCGAAAAAGACGGAAAAAGAGGATTTCTGGCCGTTTGTCGATGGTCTTTGCGATGCTCTTTCGCTTCAGTTGCAGCCACAAAATGAGAAAAAAGGGTGGATTTTGCTGAAGAATCGTCGAAAAACCTCACGTCACGCGGCTCAAAATCCCCGAGTGGCTTATCTGGGTCCATTTCGAATGGAGCCAACGCGGATCACCTCAACGATTTTGCTGGAAAACAACACTTCGGCAACGCGACTTCAGGTGGAACTGGCGTGGGAACCACGTTTGCAGCCGATTTTGGCACAACTGACCTGGAAAACGCTGCAAAACGCGGCGGGAGAAGATTTTTCTGCCGAACTGTTGCCACGTGTACACGAACTGCCGGTGGGAATGCGGGAAAGTCGGATCGTGGCGGAACTGCCTCTGGGAGTGAAAAGTGTGGAAACCTTGCGGCAACAGTCACAAATATCGTTGGGTGGAACGCTCCAAACCGTGGTGGCAGGACCCATTTTTCCGTTCACGTTCGAGAATCTGACAGAGAAAATCGGCAGGGAATTCCCCCCCATCTCCCATCGCCAGGCGGAAATTCTCGTAACGCTCACCGGACTGCGGCGGGAAGGCCATTCGCTGGTCGCCACACTTCGTTATCGCTACGAACATTCCCACGGTGCCATGGAATCGCATCGTACCTGGGTTTATGAGAATCCCGCGACACTGGAAAAAGATTCCCAGCAGATTGCCTCCACGCGTTATGAAATGCTGCGTCAAACCGACCATGAAATTGCCCTGGACATTTATTTTCCCTGGCAAGACGACCTTCATGGTTGGAAACTGATTTACCCCCGTGCCGTCGGAATCTATCAGATCGAGTACCCCTTCCTGATGAAAGATATTCCCATTCCCTAACGGTTTTTAAATGGATAATGGATAATTGGTATTGGGAAACGGGTAGGGAGAGGCGGCGTTAGCCGACTGGACAGTTGACGGCGCCTGGTTATATTGCTCGATCAGCCGCCAACGAGCGGCGGTAAAAGAGATTGAACGTTACTATACGATTGTAGCGGCAGTGGCAGCCTGCCGCACAGAGGGGAGGGAAGATGAGTACGATTCCTAAATTGACTGGATTGGAGCTGACGGTTGCGGTAGGGACGATGTTGGCCGCTGCGGCGGCGCAACAGCGTGCGGCGGCGCAAGAACGTCGACGGGAAGAACAGGAACGGCAAAGGGCAATTCGCGTGGTCCATCTTCGTGAGGGAATGATTTCGCAGACGCAAAACCTGGCGGAAACGATGGAGCGGCAGGTGGAGGAGTGGAGCGAAAAAGGGTTTGCGGAAGCAGAGAGGGTGGGAACGATTCCAGTCCGCTTGGCGTCGATTCGGGAACGAGCGTCCAACGAGGGTGAGGAATCCGAACTGGTTCGATTGCAACGTGAATTGCGGGAAATCTGTCGGTTTTGGGAGAGCGTGACGGAATCGGTTGTAAAAAAGGAAGGGATGTTGTCCTGGCTTGGGAATGCGGAGTCGGAAATAGCCCGTCGGGAGAAATGGGAGGAGGGACGAGCGTGGAGTCTCTGCTGGGAAGGCTGGAAAACGCAGATTGGGCCTTTGGCGATGGAGGAGTGGGAAGAGACAGAGGCGGCCTGGCGGAAGGTTTGTGCCGAGTTTCATGAACGGATGTCGTTGTGGGATACGCGGGAAGCGTACCGGAACTGGCATCAGCAGGTGGAAGAGTGGAAAAAACTCCCCTTTTTCTCTCTCCGAGGAGAAGATTACCGCAACGTTTGGGCAGCCCTGGAACGATTGCGGGAGATTCTGAAAACCGAGGATATGGAAGCGATTCGTCCTGTTTTTCACCAGACGGAAGAGGTTTTTCGCACCTCCAGCCAGGCATTTGAGGAACAACGCGGGATTTTGGAGGAGAAACATCGGGAAGCGACGCGGCAGATGGAGCGATTGGAGCGTGTGTGGAGCGATTTGCGGCATCGAGCCGAGGAGTGTGGCGGGGAGGTTTTGCTGGAAGGTGGGGCGGAACGGTACGGGCAATTGTGCCGGTGGATGAAAAAAGAGGCCTTTGACCAGGTATTGAGCCAGACTGGTCGGCTGGCAATGGAATGGGAGGGGGTGGAAGTACGGCTGAGGCAGTGGGAACGTGTCGAACAACTTTTCGGAAAATTGCGGCAGGAGATTTCTGAGGAAATGTCGCGGCGATTCGATACGGCAGGTTGGGAAAAGTGTCTGCGAGAAGCGGAAACGGTACAAAAACAACTTCGCAATCGGATGCGGGTCGATTTTGAGAAAACCTGGTCGGCGTTGCGGCAACTTTTAGAACGCCATCGGGAGCGTGTTTTGCCGGAGATGGAAAAGTGGACGGAAACGGGGGAGGCATGGGGAGTCCGGCTCAGCGAAATGGCCGATGAAACGGCGGCGTGCGAATCGGACGCGGTGGTGATGCGGTGGGCGGCGCCCGATGTGCGGCAACAACGGGAAAGGCTGGCGGAAATGGAACAACTGCGGCTCGACGGCAACTGGGAACAACTTGAGATGGAAGTGGCAGCGTGGAAAACACGAATGGCCGCGATTCTGCAAGCGGTTTATCAAACCGAGGAACAAGAATTGCGGAGGGAGTATATTTTTCGCGCATTCCAGGAAAAATTGGCGGAAATGGGCTACGAAATGACCGAAACGACGCTTGAAAATCCCGAAAATCCCGCGTCTGCCCTTGTTTTTTCGGTGGCTTCCCACGACGGAAAAGGAGTGAGCGTACGGCTTTCGCAAAAACCGGAAGAAGGGGTGATGTACGCGGTGGACGGCTTTCCCATGCGCGTGGAATCGGCTGGCGGGAAAGCGGTGCGGACGTGCGACGAAGCGGTGCGACAACTGGAAATCTTGAAAAGGATTCTGCGGGAAAAAGGAATCGAGTTGGGAAAATTGCATTGGGAGGATCAGCCACCGGTCGATTGGGAGAAGGAGGCCATGTCACTGCCACAGGAACAGACGCAGGTGAGGGAGCAACGATGGTAAAATGAAAAAAGGAAATGTCAGGGGAAGATGAAAAAATCGTGGTACCGTGATTATTTTTTATCAGTCGTCGTTTCTGTCAAACTGCAAAGACTGCAAAAACCTTAACGCCACAAATTTTACACACTATTCATAAACATTCTGTTTTTCGCGATAAAATTGGAAAAAATGGAATTTTCCGATAGACGAATGGGGAAGAAAATGATATATTAATATTATCGTTCCCTTTCGAAATTCCTCCCTGTCATCGGTCGTTGGAAAGAACCTGCGACTCTTTTCAGTATTTTTGGGAAATTTCAGGAGGAATCAGGGAGAGCCTGGCGGAAACCTTTTTTTGCGGAATCAGAACATTCTCTATGAAGAAAACATTTTACGAAAAGTATGCCCTTTGGATTCTGGTGATCATCGCGTTTTCACTGCCGATTATGGCGGTGGGCGTGAAACGTTCGCTGGAGAATGTACGAAACAATATCAAGGAATGGCTGCCGGATGGAACGCCGGAAACAGCCATGCACCGATGGTTTCAGAAGAACTTTCCGATGGAACAGTTCATTTTGATGAGTTGGGAAGGATGCACCCTTCACGATCCACGGCTGGAGGTGATGAAGCACCGTATTTTGCCGCGAAAAGATGAGAAGGGGGACGTGATTCAGGAGGACTACAACCTTCGATTCTTTGAAGTGGCCATGTCGGGGACGAATCATGTGGAGGAAATGTTGGAGACCTATTCCTCCATGACGCGGGAGGAGGCAATTGAACGTCTCAAAGGTTCGCTCATCGGGATGGACAAGAAACATACCAGCATGATGATTCTGCTCAAGGCGGGGAGCGAGGGGGAGAATCTCAAGGCCAGTATCAGCGAAATCTATCGGCTGGCGCGTCGGGAATTCGTCTTCCAGAAAAGCAAGTTGACGCCGGAACAGCTTCAGGCAGTGGAGGAGATTCAGAAAACTTGTCCGGAAAAACCTGTGGAACCGCCGATTTTTCTGGAGCGTCTGAACAAATTTCCGATTCCGCAGAATTTGACGGAAACAGAACGGAATCGAGCCAATATTCCTCAGGAAGATTTGGTGATTCTTCCAGGAATCCAGCCGTCGGATTTGCACATGGGAGGACCACCGGTCGATAATATTGCGATTGATGTGGAGGGAAACCGGACGCTTCTGCGACTGGCGTGGATGGCGGCAGTGGTTGGTTTTACCGTGGCGAGCGTCTGTTTGCGGAGTGTGCGTCTGGTGTTGATCGTGTTCAGCGCAGCCCTTTTTGCGACGGGTTACGCCATGGCCGTGGTCAGTTTTTCCGGCTCCAGCACCGATGCAATCATGCTTTCGATGCCACCTTTGGTTTATGTACTCACGATGTCGGGGGCGATTCACTTCATCAACTACTACCACGACGCACTGGAAGAGGAAGGTGGTGTTCGCGGAGCGCCGGAACGAGCGGTTCGCCATGCGTTTGTGCCGGTTTTGGTCTCAGCAACAACGACTTCGCTGGGATTGTTTTCGCTGATGACGAGCAATTTAGGGCCGATTTACCGTTTCGGACTTTATTCGGCATTGGGCGTTTTGATGTCGTTGGTTATTCTGCTTTTGTACATTCCGTCGGTATTGCAACTTTTTCCGTCCCATCGATTTGCGACGAAACTCGCCAATGAGGAGGGAACGCAGGTTCAGCGAAAGGACGTGATCGGTTCCCAATGGCAAAAACTGGGGCATTTCATCATTTACCATCCGAAGTTGGTTCTGATCGTCTGTTCGCTGATTATGCTGTGGGGTTTTGCTGGTTTGCCACGCCTGACACCCTCGGTGAAGCTGATGAATTTCTTCAAAAGCGACACGACGATTATCCGGGATTACACCTGGCTGGAAAAGACGCTGGGACCGTTGGTGCCGATGGAGGTGGTTATCCGGTTTGACAACGAAGTGAACGCGGAAACGATGTTGGAACGGATGCGTCTGGTGAAGGAGGTCCGGGACGCGGCTCTCGTTCATGAAGAAATCGGTGGTGTGTTGTGTGCCGCAACAATGGCGCCGGATTTGACTCCCGGAAGCAGTATCAAGGATCGAACGCTGAATCGCCGTCTGGCAGACAATTACTACAAGTTGAACGAATACGTGACTTACGACTTGCTGGCAGGCGAGAGGAAATATCGGCAAATTGCCCAGGAAAAAGGTGCGAAATTTACGAGTCCCACGTTGGAAGAGCTGGGAATGGAGGGAAATGTGCTGAGTCTGCTGCATTCCCTGGGGATGAACACGCTCGAAACGCTCCGAACCAAGGCGGAAGATGCCTATGAACACCAGAAAATCTCGGACGAGCAGATGGATTACATCAAGGAGAAAGTTTTCCGATGGCAAATCGACCATGGCGACGAACTCTGGCGTGTGACATGCCGTGTGTGGGCTTTGACCGACCTGGATTATGGCTACTTTGTGGATGATTTGAAAAAGGTGATCGATCCTGTTGTGGCTCAGCATGTCGCTCAGGAGAAACCGGGCTGTAAAGGAATCGAGGCAATTTATACCGGTTCGGTGCCGTTGGTTTACAAAACGCAGCACGAGTTGATGCGAAGTCTGTACCAGAGTATCCTTTTGGCCTTTGTGACGATTTCGGTGGTCATGATGATCATGTTGCGGAACGTCCTGGGAGGGTTCATCTCCATGATTCCCAACATCTTCCCGATTGCGGTCGTTTTCGGAGCGATGGGTTGGTTTGGAATTCTGTGCGATCTTGGCGCGATGATGACAGCCAGCGTCGCGTTGGGAATTGCCACGGACGACACCATTCACTACCTGACGTGGTATCGGCGAGCGCTGGACGAAGGGATGCACCATCATCAGGCTGCCCTGTCCGCCTACCGGCGTTGTGCCACGGCCATGACGCAGACGACGTTTATTTCCGCGTTGGGTCTGTCGGTCTTTGCGTTCAGCACCTTTACGCCGACGTTGTATTTTGGTATCATGATGTTGATTCTCATGTTCATGGCCTTGTTTGGCGATATGATTTTCCTGCCGGCACTCCTGATTGCCAGTGGCGGAAAGATTTTCTCCAAGGGAAAAGACGTGATTCAGGATTAACGGCCTCTTTTCCCAGCATGTTTTCAGGAAACGTCCCCCCGAAGCCCCTTCCCCCAGGGGCTTTGCTCTTTGTGTAGCCCGTAGTTTCGGGAAAAACAGTTTTTGCCGGAACTACGCTGGCATTGCGTCCGTGACACGAGTGATTTGTTAACGAAACGAAAATGTGCAAAATCTTGCGGGTGACAAATATAATAACACGGCAGGAGGAACGGATGTCAAGGAAAATCCCTCTCCCTTGTGGGAAAGGTGGCAGAGCGTTAAAATGGTGAGGTGGTTGTGAATAAAATCATTGGCAGGGAAACACAAGGGTCGGATAAGATGAAAAAAAGTGGAATGGAAAAATGGATACGATTCTGGATGATGGGAATATGCCTTGTGGCAGGATGTTCCGATGTCTGGTCGCAGGATATGAAAACGGCTTTGCAGGGGTATGTGGATCGCGGGGAAATGCCGGGATTCGTATCGATACTGGCGACGCCGGAGAAAGTTTTGCGGGTCGATTGCGTTGGTTATGCCGATTTGGAAAAACAACGTCCGATGACCCCCGATACACTGTTCTGGATTGCTTCCACGACGAAGATTTTTACCGCCGCGGCTGTCATGGTTCTGGTGGATGAGGGGAAAATTTCCCTGGACGAGCCGTTGGAAACGTATTTGCCACAGTTCCGGGACTCCAAGGTTGGAATTCGGAATGAGGATGGAACCATCACCCTGCGCAGTCCGAAGAGCAAACCGACGGTGCGTGAGGCGTTGTGCCATGTGGGAGGTTGGACGTTTATGCCACCGTGGATGGATACGTGTGGTATTGACGCATTGGAGGTGAGAAAGGCTGCGGCTGTTTTGGCGACGTTTCCCATGGTGGCGGATCCGGGAGAAAAATACCAATATTCGCAAGTTGGTATTGATTTGGCCGGAGCGGTGGTGGAAGCGGTTTCCGGGATGCGGTATGAGGACTTTCTGCAAACTCGCTTTTTCGATCCACTGGGGATGAAAGAGACGACGTTTTGGCCTTCGAAAGAGGTACAGGAAACGCGGCTGGTGAAGGCATATACCTGGGACAGGGAGTCGAAAAAATGGAGAGCGACGCCGATTCATTTCTTGTCGTATCCTCTGGAATGCCGTCGGACGCGATTTGCGGAACCGGGCGGCGGACTGTTCTCCACACCTGCCGATTTGGTGAAATTTTTCCAGATGCTGGCGGGGAAGGGCGTTTATGAAGGAAAACGGTATCTTTCCGAAGCCGCGGTGGCGGAAATCCACAAAAAACAGACGCCGGCGTCTGTTCCAACGAATTATGGCCTGGGCTGTTTCCATCATGGTGAGTGGTTCGGCCATGGCGGAGCGTATGGCAACGATACCGGAGTCCATGCGGAAAAAGGTTGGGTGGCGATTTACATGGTTCAGCACACCGGAGTCCCGAAAGCTGGCGAAGCGAAATCCCGATGGCAAGAGCATGTGGTGAAATTTTTTCAGGCACTTTAGGGCACTTCCAGAATTTGTTTGCTACATGAGGATGGAGATGGAAGTGAAATTTCATCCGCGTCGTCAAAGAAGAATTTTTGGATAAATTCAGTCTTTTCAACCACCCAACGTTATTATACTCCTTCCACTTTGAATTTCAGGAAAACGAAAGAAAAGCCCCTCCCTTTGGGAGGGGTACGCCCTTTAGGGCGGGAGGTGGGTTGGTGAAATGGCAGAACGACGTTATTATTGGGCAAATTACGATAGAACGTCCCTTTGCCATTCTACCCCGCCCACCCCGGTAGCCTAACGGCTACCACCCCTCCCAAAGGGAGGGGCTTGGGGGAGCGAATCCGAAAAACTCAAGTGGATGGAGTATATTTATCCGCAGAATACGCAGATATTTCTGTTCTCACTTTTTTCTCGGCGGATAGTTCCAATGGGGATTCGCGACGAGATAAATCAGAATAATGTTTTTTAGAAGTATTCGATTATCAATTTAACAAAGGATTTCAGAAGGAAAGGAGAACCTCACTGGTAAAAAATTGGAAATCGGTTATAATGTTCCTCTGGTGAATTTTTTTGGGAAACTTTCAATAATTTATGGAATAGAATAACGATGAAAACCAATGAACTTCGAGAAATGTACCTTTCGTTTTTTGAGTCGAAAGGGTGTGTCCGCCGTCCGAGCGACGTTTTGGTTCCGAAATGGGACCCGTCGGTACTCTTTACGCCAGCCGGGATGAACCAGTTCAAGGATCACTTTCTGGGACGCTGCAAACTCGATTTTACCCGTGCGACGACGTGCCAGAAGTGCCTGCGGACAGGCGATATTGACAATGTGGGTCGGACGCCGTACCACCATACGTTTTTCGAGATGCTGGGAAATTTCAGCTTCGGCGACTACTTCAAACGCGAAGCGATTCATTGGGCATGGGAGTTTCTGACGACGGAAAAATGGCTGAATTTGCCGAAAGAGACGCTTTCCGTCACGGTTTACAAGGACGACGACGAGGCATACGACATTTGGAATCAGGAAATCGGCCTGCCGCCGGATAAGATTGAGCGGAAGGACGAGGACGAGAACTTCTGGCCGGCGAGCGCTCCATCGGAAGGGCCGGATGGTGTCTGCGGGCCGTGCAGCGAAATTTATTATCACACGCATTTTGGCGAAGTGGAGATTTGGAACCTGGTTTTCACGCAGTTTGAACGGAAAGGGAATCCGCCGAACAACCTTTTCCCGCTTCCGAGCAAGAATATCGATACGGGCATGGGGCTGGAACGTTGCGCGTCGGCCTTGCAGGGGGTGGTGACGAACTACCACATCGACATTCTGCGTCCGATTGTGGAAGCGTCGGCGGAAGTGGTTGGTTTGAAGTACGATCCGATGGACGAAAACGGACGGCGTTTGCGGCGAATCACCGACCATGTGCGAGCCTGCACGTTTGCGATTCATGAAAACGTCTATCCCGGAGCGAACAAGGAGGAGTACGTGGTCAAACGACTCCTGCGGCGAGCGGTTCTGGATGGCCGTCGGATGGGAATGACGGAACCATTTTTGTGGAAGATTGTCCCGGCGGTGATCGAGCAGATGAAGGCACCGTATCCTGAATTGTGTGAGACGCAGGAAGTGGTGCAGGAGGTGATGCGGCTGGAGGAGCGGAATTTCCTGGCGACGGTCGACAATGGTCTGGGGCGGATTGAGCGGGTTTTCCACCAGATGAAAGCGGAAAATCGGTCGCAGATTACCGGCGACGAGGCGGCGGAGATGTACACGACGTACGGTTTTCCGCCGGAACTGTTCGAGACATTGGGGGCGGAGTTGAATTTTTCGTTCGACTGGGACGGATACCGCGAAGCGATGCGTCGCCATGGTGAGGAGTCCGGGGCGGGCAAACGGGTGGAACTGTTCAAAACAGGTCCGATCGAGGCGTTGAAATCGACGATTCACAATTCGCGTTTTGTCGGCTACGACACGACGGATTTGAAAAATACGGTCGTCGCGGCGATTATTTCCAACGGCAAGTCCGTTTCGCACTTGCGTCAGGGATCGGAATCGGCGGAAGATAAACCGGTTATGCTGGTTTTGACGGAGACGCCGTTTTATGGTGAGAAAGGTGGCCAGATTGGCGACACCGGCTGGATTCGCAGCGAGGGAAAAGTCCTTTCGGTCAAGGCGGGGACGATGAATGTAGCCAGGTTGCGTGAGGAGGAGTTGAAGCTCCTTTTCACGGCAGTGCAGAATTCGGACGGCACGTCGGAACCGTTCACGTTTGAGGTGATCGATACGCAGAACGATTCGGGGCTGATCATTCACCTGGGCTATTTGCGGTCGGGAATGGTGGAGTTGGGCGAAATCGTGACCGCTTCGGTCGATTCCAAACGACGGCGGGCGATCGAGCGTGCCCATTCCGCGACGCACCTGTTGCACAGCGTTTTGCAGAAACATCTCGGTTCCCATGCCCAGCAACGTGGTTCCAAGGTGATGGAGGATATGCTCCGCTTCGATTTCAGCAATCCGAAGGCGATTCCGTACGAAACGCTTCTGGCCGTTGGCAAAGAGGTGAATCAGCGGATTCTCGAGGCACAGGAAGTGCGGGGAAAGGTCATGCCACTGGAAGAGGCCAGGAAAACCGGGGCGATGATGTTGTTCGGGGAAAAGTACCCGGATGACGTGCGTGTCGTGATGATGGGCGAAAGTAAGGAACTTTGCGGGGGGACGCATGTCGATAACATTGCCCACATTGGAGCGTTCAAGATCGTTTCGGAGGAGAGTATTTCCGCCGGAACCCGCCGAATTACCGCACTCACCGGGATGAAAGTCCTGGAGTACATGTATGCTCGCGAGCGGATTTTGACGCAGTTGGCGTTGGAGTTGAAGTCTCCTGTGGAAGAACTTCCCGCACGGCTGGAAACGCTCCAAAAAGAGGTGAAACAGTTGAAAAAAGAGTTGGCGGCAGCTCAAAAAGCAGGCGGTCCGGCGGTGGAAGAACTGATGAAACAGGTGGAAGAGCGTGACGGCTATCAACTGCTGGTGGCGGAAGTGCCGGGTGGCGTGGAGGTGCTGCGGGAATCGATCGACCAGTTGCTACGGCATGTTCCCAAACTCGCCGTATTGCTGGCAAGTACTTCGGATGATGGGAAAGTGGCTCTGGCAGCGGCCATCAGTCGCGAAATCCTGGCCGACGGTTTCGACGCGGTGAAATGGATTCGCACCGTCTCCCCCATCGTCAAAGGTGGCGGCGGCGGTCGTCCCGATTTTGCCCAGGCAGGCGGAAAAGATGTGTCCCGGCTGCAAGAGGCTCTGGAATTGGCCAAAACGACGGTGCGGTAAGATGGGTCATTACAGAATCCGTGCCAATTTTTCGATCCCTCCTACTGCCAAAAGGATCAACAATTTCCAAAAGAACCAGTATAAATGGTAGAGAATATTATGGATATAGCTATCAACAGTCCGTTTCGATATGCAGGGGGTAAGTTTTATGCTAGAAAACTGATTCTTGCTCATATTCCAAAACACTCTGTTTATATTGAACCATTTGCAGGAGGGGGAAGTATTTTTTTTGCGAAATCAAAAGTTTTGCAAAATCATCTTAACGATAAAGATGAAGACCTCATCAACGTTTATAAAATCATACGGGATTATCCAGAGAAATTAGTCTCATTTTTACAAAAAAATTCCGAGAAAAAAAATAGGATACCTTCCTCTCTTACAAGGAGTATTTCTGATGGAGAACCTTTGCCAGCAACAAAAGAATTACATGCTTTTTTTAAGAATCACTACATTCCCAATAACGGTATTGAACGTGCTGGAAGGTGGTTTTATTTAAATAGAACATCTTACAGTGGAATTATGAATTTTAAAAATATGTACTGGGGATATGGGGACAAGTATTCCATGACACCAAAAAATTGGCCTTCCCATATTTTCCGAACAAGTGAAAAATTACAGGGGGTTGAATTAACTTCTGAAGATTTTGAAATCATTATAGACAATGCTCCTCAAGGAGCCTTTTTATTCATTGATCCTCCTTATTTTAATGCAGACCAAGATAAATTTTATCAATGTTTTTTTACCCAGGAAGATCACTATCGTTTAATGCGTTGCCTTTATCGTAATCAAGGAAGACTTAAGCTCTTTGTTACATACGATAATACGCCTGAAATATACGAGATGTATTCCTGGATGGCAGAGATACACAGCAAGGAATGGAATTATTGCATTCAAAGAACCGATGACCAAAAATACCATTCGGTACGAAAAGGTACCAGATATAAGGGCAGAGAGTTATTTTTGTTAAATTACCATAGTGACCCCATGGAATTATTTCGAGCCGAAGCGGTTACCTCCGAGAAGCGCTAGCGTTTTTTCGTTTCTCCTTCACAATTTCCAACAAACAGGGTTCTAACTCTCGCATTGGATGCCAATGGGGATCATGCGACAACTGTACGTAAGGTGTTCGGGGAATATATCCATTCTCGGCAATCGTATTGGGAATCGCAAATCTCCAATCATTTCGAGACGCTAAAATCAGATCTTTCTCATCGTTCACACGATAATATCCATAAAGAATTTTTTGCAGGTCGGGAGAAGTGCAGATTTCAAAATGCTCACTGATAGAGCCTTTTTTATAAAGAGAATTTTCAGGAGTTGACAGTAACAAATCAAAACTGTCTACCGAGTAACGGTCGTTAGATGTTTCTAGCAGTTGGATATTACTCCTGGAACGGTGGCATTTAATTTTAAAATGAGGAACATCTCTCATTATTTTACATCTTTTCCCAGATGTAAAACTACCTCTCATGGCGCTTTTACTTTCTACTTTTAAGAGAGTTCCGGTTCGACGATGAACAATACCAATATCTTCATCATAATAACCGGGTTGGGCATTAAGATTCAGTTTCTGAACACTCCATGTATTCTTGGGTAAAATATCTTTTAATCGCAAAAAAGCATTATATTCCATCGCCTTTCCACGAATCATCGGAATCACCTTTTGATCGGTTAATATCTCACGAAGAAAATGAATTGGAACATTATATTCTTCACAATATGCTGCAAGAAATTCTACGGAAGATTGCTTGTCTAAATCGGTCATGGAATACCCTTGGTGATTGTCGCAATGTCACAGCCTAAAGCAGTCGCAATTCGTGCCAGAGTAAGAAAACTGATGTTTCTTTCTCCTCGTTCAATACCACCCATATAAGAACGATCAATACCTGCAAGTAATGCCAGTTGTTCCTGGGATAAGCTCGCCGATGTCCTTAAACTACGGATATGTGTCCCTAATTTTAGAAGATTTTTGTCGCGTTTCATAGATCTGTATTATATATAAACTTACACGTTAGTCCACGGACTATAGTACCTCATTTGTAATTTTTACAAAATAAGGCCTACCCGGTAAGTTGGGGCGAAAATTTAAGTACCTGCCAAAAGGTTGAGTACGTTCGTCAGGCTGCAAGAGGCACTGGAATTGGCCAAAACGACGGTGCGGTAAGATGGATAGGGAGCGTTCCCATTTTCCGCGTGCTACAAGTCCCTACCTCTGGGAGGGGTGGTCTGCGAAGTAGACCGGGGTGGGTTGGTGGAAGTGCTGGAACGCATTCTATTCTAATGAATTACGAGAAAACGAAAGAGGGGAGAATTGCCGTAGGACGTTTCCTAACCATTTCACCCCGGCCCACCCCGTCAACCTGTCGGTTGCCACCCTTCCCAAAGGGGGGCTTTGCTTTGGCCTGAAATTTAACTTGGAAACGGTATGTCATTTTCCTGTTTTTGCCGATTCTGGATTAAAATAGGTAAAATATACCATCTTGAGTAAGTTTTTTCCAATATTTTTTAAAAAAACACCGAAAAAATTTCCCTCAACACTTGGAAAATTGTCGAATTGAGATTATAATATAGTCGAATATTGCAAACGACCTGTCGAAACAAAAATCGAGGAGCCAAAAATATGGATAACGTGAATCAGGAAAATAAATCGGTGGTCAATCCCATTCGACGTCAAATCCTCATCAGTGGGGCGACGGCTCCCCTTGCCTTGACACTCTTCGCTAGAAATGCTTCGGCTCAGACTGTTCATATTTCTCATGGTAAAGCTCCATACTCGGCTGCCATGATTGGTTCTCAACGCTTAAATGGCAATGATATTGTAAATATAGAAGATGGCGATGTAGACGAAAGCGTTCTTTATAAGAAAGTGGTGAGCGACTCTGAAGGAGGGTCTCTTCGTAAGTATTATGGCTCCCCTGGTTCAGGAACAATTACATATGGGGAACCAACATCGGAAGTTGTTGGAGATGCAACTTTTTATACCTATACCTATACCTGTATGTGGCAAGTTGGCACATCAAGCGGTACTACTGGCCCAACTCATGCAGGAAATTTTACCAATAGATATGAAAATCGAAAACTCAAAGGTCTAGAGGTCGAAAACACAGATTGGGATGGAGAGATGGTGTTACCCATTATTACTACACAAGACTCTTTACCAGTTACACCGGAAAATAGCTATGCTTCAGTCGATGACTTTATCACAGATGTTAATAAAATCAAAAATTATAAAGATGAGTCTATTACGCCCAGTTTATAGTTGAATTTCCCCATAATTACATGAAAAAGCGGAGGAGTTACTTCTCCGTTTTTTTAGGGAAAAATAAGTTGATTCAAGGACGAAGTTGTTTTGGTGAAGTGGAGAATTTTTGCTGGGCATTGAGACGGTGCTTTGGCAGTGCTTACGATTTGGTAAGATTGTAGGAGAAGGTTTTTTCCCGGTGTGGGTAAAAACTCGTTCCGACGGCAGACGCGGCCCCGGTTGGTGGGGAAAAACATCCATGTTACCGCGAAGCAGCCGTCATAAGGGAACTGTCGATGCATAAGTCCTTCCGCGAAAGGAGTTATGTCATCGACACATTCATAAACTGGAGCGAGTGAGAATACAACCCTCACCGACGGAGAAAATCATCACAAACTCCGCCGATGAGGAACTTACACAATAATTATACCAACTAAAATACAAATAAATCCTCCAGAAACACAAGTCCTTGGCATATCCGAAGATCAACCTCCTACTGTGCCCCAAAGGATGAAGTTCATTTTACTCCTATTTTCTTTTTCATCAAGGAGCTTCTTGAAAATTTTGGAAAAATAATTTGTCAAAAAACGACATTGATCGGAACATACACAAACTTGTGCAATCATGTAAACTTTAACGCCAGATTTTGATATTCGGACACGCTTCTGGCGAATTGTGACTGATTCGACCGTTATTCGTACGTATAAAATTTTAAAATTCTTTCTTTTTGGCTAAAAATTTCTTCCCACTCCCCTTGAAAAGAGGTCTTCTCACCCCCGCCCTAACGGGCATACCCCTCCCAGAGATAGGGCAAAAACCCAGCCCCTCCCTTTGAGAGGAATGGCAGCCGTAGGCGGGAGGAAGACTCCGTTTTTTCTTGACGACGGGGTGGGCCGGGGTAGAATGGGCAGGAAACGTTCTATCGTCATTCCGTATAATAGAAAGTTTTTCGACACTTCCACCAACCCACCCCGGCCTGCTAACGCAGTCCATCCCCGGATGGAGGGGCTTGGAGTCGTTGAAATAAGGGGGCTTTTGTTAAAAATCTCGGTTTTCCGTACGAAAGCCCATCCCTTTGAGAGGGGTGGCAGCCGTAGGCGGGAAGAAGACACCGTTTTTCCTTGACGACGGGGTGGGCCGGGGTAGAATGGGCAGGAAACGTTCTATCGTCATTCCGTATAATAGAAAGTTTTCCGACACTTCCACCAACCCACCCCGGCCTGCTAACGCAGTCCACCCTTCCCGGAGGGAGGGGCTTCGAGTCGTTTCTCCCAGCTCGCGGAAAGTTGGATCGCACCCTTGGATTGCCCCCACGAAATCCCCCCCCTTGAATCGGGTGGGAGGGTATGCTACATTGAAAGGTTGGTGGAAGGATGCGAAAAGAGGCTCGATAGAGAGGATGTGACATGCGTTATGGTTTCCGAAAGGTGGTTTGGCTGGTTCTGGGAATGCTGGTCGTGGTGACGAGCGGTTGGGGAGCGGAAGAGGTTGGAAAAAAAGACCGTCTCCAGGTTCTGATGATTGGAAACAGTTTTTCGCAGAGCGTTTATCGTTATCTGCCGGAGGTGGCGAAGTCGGCGGGATGTGAGTTGGTACTGGAAGATTTGAACATCGGCGGATGCCCGTTTCAGCGTCATTGGGAAAACATCACGAAAGAGGAAGCGGACTCGGAATACCGTTTTTTCAAGAAGTATTCTTACAGGGAAAAATTGCAGAGCCGGCCGTGGGACATCGTGACGGTGCAGCAGGCGAGCTATTGGAGTTGGCGTCCCGAAACGTATCAGCCGGAGGCGAAACTTCTGGTCGATTTTGTTCGGAAGAACGCCCCGCAGGCCGAGGTGGTGATTCAGCAGACGTGGGCTTATCGGCCAGACGACGGGCGACTGGCGCAGTGGAACATCACGCAGCGGGAAATGTACGAGAAACTTTTGGAGGCTTATAACCAGGCGGCGAAGGAAATGGGTCTGCGAATCATTCCGACCGGGACGGCAGTTCAGACCGTGCGGGAAACGCAGCCGGGAGGGTATCATCCGTTCCAGCGAGCCGATTTTCAGTATCCCGATTTGCCGAAAATGGACGGTTTTCTCTGCGGCAACATCGGTTGGAACAAAGACCGGACTCGACTGGAGGGAGACGCGTTTCACCTGAATCGACGCGGAGAATATCTCCAGGCATGTGTTTGGTTTGCCGCGTTGTATGGCCGTTCGACGGAGGAAATCACGTTTGAGCCGAAAGAACTCTCCTCCGAAGACGCGGCTTTTTTACGCAAAACAGCTCAAAAAGTTGTCGAATCCTTCCCCCAACCATCCCTCCCCACCAATCATTAATCATTCACCATTATCAAAGAGGTTTTCCATGTTTTCCCGGATGATATTTGTTTTTGCAGGGTTTCTTGGTTTTTCTGGAGTTGGAGCGGAGGAAATCCGCTTTGATTTTGAGACGGACTTGCAGAATTGGAAGCTGGTGGAAGGTTTCGTCGGCGATTTGCGGAGTGATTTGGAGTTTTTCCACAATCATCCGCAGGTGCGTTATAATAAGGAGGGTAAATTTCACCTTTCCACGCTGGAAAATCGGAAACAGCCCAGCGATGGTTTTCGCGGGGTGGTGGAGTCGCCGATATGGGAAAATACGGGGAATGAGGTGACGCTGCGTATTGGCGGTGGAAGCGGGAAGGAGGTCTCGGCAACGCTCTGTTGGCTGGAGGGGGACGAATGCACGACGGTCGCTCCCAACGTCCGGGAAATCTTCCACGCTCGCGGGCAAAACAAGGAAGAAATGGTGGAGGTGCGTTGGAATACGGAAACGCTGCACGGGAAAAACCTTTTCATCCGGCTTTTCGACAATGCCACGGGGGGATGGGGGCATATCACGCTCGATGACGTTCGCGCGGAAGGAATCCTGCGACCGGAATTGACGCAAGGCTATCGCAAAGTCCGTCGAACGCTGTTGGCCGATTTGCCGCCGGTGGTGGAGATTGTTCCGACCGTGCCGGATGCCGGGGCGAAAGATTTGCCGGAATTGACACGCCAGCCGATTTTGTATGTGGCTCGAAAACAGTACCGACCCGACCATCACAATACCGCGACGATGTTCCAGACTGGCGAAATCAACACGCGCAGTTTCACGCCCGGTGCGGCCTTGCGGATAGCCGACTTTTCGCAAAAGGACGCGGCGGGGAATCCGAAAATCACGACACTTCTGGAGACGGAAACGGGAGTGGTGCGCGACCCGGAGGTGAGCTTTGACGGAACGAAAATCCTCTTTTCGATGCGGCAAAACAAGGAGGACGACTACCACATCTGGGAAATGAACGCCGACGGCAGTGGCTTGCGGCAAATCACGTTTGGTCAAGGCATTTCGGACATCGACCCGATTTACCTCCCGGACGGCAAAATTCTTTTCAGCAGCACGCGGGAACCGAAATACTGCATGTGCAACCGTCACATCATGTGCAACCTTTACACCATGAACGCCGACGGCTCCGACATTCAGCAAATCGGCCACAGTACGCTTTTTGAAGGGCATGCGTCGCTGTTGTCGGACGGACGGGTGATTTACGACCGGTGGGAATATGTGGATCGGAATTTCGGCGACGCGCAGGGGTTGTGGGTGACGAATCCCGACGGGGCGCAGCATTTGCTCTTCTGGGGAAACAATACCGCTTCGCCGGGTGCGGTTCTGGAAGCGCGGGAAATTCCAGGGACGCATCTGGTTATCTGCACGTTTTCCTCCTGCCACGACCGACCGTGGGGAGCGATTGCGATTCTCGACCGGAATAAAGGGGTCGACGGGCGTCAGGCCGTGAAGCGGATATGGCCGCCGGAAGCGATTCAGCGTGTCGATGTTGGCGGGTACGACCAGTTTGTCAGTCTGAAACCGAAATACGAAGACCCGTATCCCTTGACGCAGCACCATTTTCTCGCCTCCCGCCAGATGGAAGGGGAACGGATGGGGATGGTTTTGCTCGATGATTCCGGGCATGAGACGGTGATTTGGGAGGAGCGGGAACTGGGAATTTACGATCCCATGCCGTTGGCAGCGCGACCGGTGCCGCGATTGCTGGAGCCGCGAGTGGAGACGTCGCAAAAAAGCGGGACGTTCTACGTTTCCGACGTGTATCAAAGTCAGGAAATGCAGTCGGTTCAGCGTGGCGAAGTTCATTTTCTGCGAGTGGTGGAGTCGCCGGAAAAACGCTATTTCACCGCCGAAGGGTGGGATGGCGGCACGGGTGAACAGGCTCCTGCCATGGCGTGGAATGACTTCAACAACAAACGAATTCTCGGAACCGTGCCGGTGGAGGAGGATGGGAGTGCCCATTTTGAAGTCCCCGCCGACACGTTTGTCTATTTCCAGTTGCTGGACAAGGATGGGAGGATGCTCCACTCCATGCGTAGCGGCACGATCGTCCGCCCAGGTGAACGTCAGGGTTGTATCGGCTGTCACGAAGACCGACTCAACGCGGTGCCGCCGCGACGGACGGTGAAAGCGCTGCTGCGTCCGGCCGATGTGCTGAAACTGCCGACCTGGATCGATTCGCCGCGGGATTTCAACTACATGACCGAAATTCAGCCGATTTGGAACCAACACTGCGTCCAGTGCCACGACTGGGATGGCCCCGGGGCGAAAAGTGTTGTTTTGGCCGGAGATCGGAACATCCTGTTCAACGCGTCGTACGGTTCGATTCGGCAACGGGAGATGGTCAACGTCCCCGGAGCCGGCCCGACGAAAACGCTTCCGGCCAGGAGTTGGGGTTCCACCACCAGCCGACTGGGCAAAGTGGTCTGGAGCGGCCATGGCGACGAGCGGGATACGAAATTTTCGCTCACGCCGGAGGAAAAAGACCGGGTGATGACGTGGATCGACCTCAACGCTCCGTATTATCCGACTTATGCCAGCAACTACCACGGCCACCTGTTCGGGCGGTCGCCGTTGACGAACGCGGAACTGGCACGATTGGCGGAATTGACCGGTGTTCCCTTCCTGAAAACAGGCAGCGGCTGGGCAAATAACAATCGGTGGAATCACTGGATGATTGCCCTGGAACGTCCCGAAAAAAGTCCCTGTCTGGCAAAGCTCAACGCGGATTCTGCCGAATATCGTGAGGCGGTGGAGATCCTTTCCCGTGGAGCGAAACGGTTGGAAGAGCGTCCGCGAGCCGACATGCCGAATTTCCGAATGATGGACCCGGAGGACCTCCGTCGGGAAGCGAAGTATCAGGAACTGTTGAAACAATAGAGAAAAACGATGAAAAATATCAAGTGTCCCAATTGCGGAAAAATCACGAGTATCACGGAATTGCAGCCGGAGATGGAGTTGGAGTGCCACCTCTGCTCCGGCACGTTGGTGAAAATTCCCGGCGAGGTGCCACGCGAGGAAATCTGCCCGGTTTGCGGAAAGCGGATTGCCGAGACGAGTACCTGTCTGTTCTGCCCGGATTGTGGAGTGGAGTACCACGCCGACTGCTGGCAGGCCAATGAAGGGTGTTCCACGCCGGATTGCAGTTATCGGGGTGCCCTTTCGCCGATGGATATTCCCTTGGCTCCCGAGCCGAAAAAAGAGCCGCCCGTTCGCCCGGAACCGAAAGTTGCCGTGCAGGTCGAAGTTTTGGAGGAGAAAGAAATGCCGAAAGAACGTCCGCAGGTGGAGTGGAATTCCGAGACGCTCCCCGCCATGCTGAAATATTACGCCATCGGAGCGGCAGGGGGAATGATGACTGCCGTGGTGGTCTTTTTCTCCATCGCGCTCGTTGGCTGGATTCTCTACACCCTTTTAGGCAACATCCTCGAAATGGGAAAAATCCTCTTCTACATCACCCTTTTAATCGGAGCCGCTGGCGGCATTTTCCTGGTACATAAAAAAATGCCGGAATTGATGGATTAGGATAATGTTCCCTTGATAGTTATCAATTCGTGTTCACATAACAGGGGGGGCCACGCCTGGTCATGGAACTCCGGAAAGTCAAAATGATTGCGGTTTGGGTGCGCGGAAAGTCCCTCCCTCGGGGAGAGGTTTTGGGGAGAGCATCCGAAAATTCCCGTGGATGAAGTGCAAAAAACGGTTTAAACGGCAACGAATCAATTTTAAACCAAGTCGGCGCCGATTTCTTCGGGATGCAGGAGGGTGGGTTTGCGATGCCAGAGGGTCATCCGTCGGAGGACTTCCTCACGGGAGGGAATGCCACTGGTCGCGTCGGGAACCTGGACATTGCACGCCCCCACCGCAACCGCAAAACGGAGAGTTTCTTCAGGACTCCACGATTGCAACCAGCCTGCCAGAAATCCCGCAATGGTGCAGTCGCCGCTTCCTGTCGTCCCGGCTACCGGAACGTCGAAACAGGGTGCCAGAAGTTTCCGTCCCTGCCATTTTTCGGTGAGGGCTTCTGAAAAATCTGTGCCGCAACGGAGGATTCGATCGCTGGTTTTCAGGTAAATTCCCTGGTCGCCGAGTTTGATTCCCGCAATTTCCACGCCTAATTCGAGCAGTTCGCCTGCCAGGTCGTCGATTTGCGCGAAGGTCATGAATGCCGCGGGGGAAACCGCCTCGCCAGGACTGGGAATGGCGCGACTGGCTCGCCGCATAACCTCTTCAAACTGCGAACGGCGGAGCATGAAAAGGGTCTCTTCCAGACTTGGTAAAAAGATATCGACATACGGCAAAACATGGCTGAACCACCGCCGCCAGTCGACACTCCCTTCCGGTCCCTGCGGGTCGGGCATGGTGACATCCATCGAGACTCGGACCCCCTGTTCCTGAATCGCGGCCAGACGCTCGGCCAGACGTTCGGGTTGGGTGTACATGGCGTGCATGAGCGTGGGATAGCCAAAATGGAGCAGAGCGGCTCCTTCCATCTTGTCGAGGTGCAAATCTTCCGGCGAAAACGTGTCGTTGGCTCCCGAACAGTGCAGAAAACAACGATCCACCTGCGGCGGGTTCAGCACCAACGTATAACTGCTCACCTCGCCTGCCTGGACAAGCATTCCACGGGTGGAATCGAGATGAGGCAAGGGTAAATCGGCCAGAATTTCCAGAATCGTTTTTCCGATGCCATCTTCGCCTACTTTTCCCATCAGTTCCGTGGGAATGCCCAGTTTTGCCATGGCAATTCCGGTATTGGCCACCGCTCCGCCCAACGCCATTACCGCCGGACCAATTCGCAACAGCCGTCCCGGTTCCAGAAGCGTCCCTCCCTCCGAGGCACTCTTCAACGGCGACAAATCGGGAATAATATCGAGACAAAGATGACCTGCCATCACCACTTTTTTCGTTTCACGCATACAACCTCCCATAAAATCTTTTTTCTTTATTGTAAGCCTTTTCCCTCCTTTTTACAAGGGTGGACGGGGGAAAGAATCGACCAAAATTTTGGGAGAACCCTTGTTTTCGGTTGGGAAAAACGTTATACTGAAAAAAATTCGATCGTTTTTAACCATTTCCCGTTTCTGGATGAGAGGAGTTTTTCATGCCTTCCCTGAATCGTCGCCAGTTTTTGAAAACTACCGCGTTGGCTGCCGGAGCCAGTTCCCTGATTCCTTATTTCCACTCACCTGCCGCATACGCCTACACCGATCCGGCCAACCGACTCCGCATGGGGTGTATCGGCGTGGGAAGTATGGGACGGCTCGATATGAAATATTTCGACGAACTGGTCGATATTGTGGCAATTTGCGACGTTGACACGGAATACGGCCTGGCATCCGTCCTGAAATGCGGCTTCGGGCGGAAAAAAAATGGCGAAGTCATCCCCCCCGAGACCTACACCGATTACCGTCGGATTCTGGAACGGGACGACATTGACTGCGTGATGATTGCCACCCCGGACCATTGGCACACCAAAATCGCGGTCGAAGCACTCCAGGCCGGAAAGCACGTTTTCTGCGAAAAACCCCTTACCCTGACGCTCGAAGAAAACCTGATTTTTCGTCAAGCGGCGGAAAAATACAACCGCGTCGTCCAGGTTGGAACGATGCAACGCTCTTTCCGCGAAGAGTTCATGCTCGCCGCACTCATCGTCCGTGGTGGGTATTTGGGGGAAATTCAAAAAGTGACGGTCGATATTGGCACTTCCCCCTCCTCTCCCGTGATTCCCAAAGCGGAAGTTCCCGCGTCGCTCGACTGGAACATGTGGCTGGGACAGGCTCCGATGGTCGATTACATTGCGACCGCCAATACGCCGGCGGCCAACTGGGAGTACCGCACCTCACCCCGCCCGCAATTCAGCCGTGGACATTTCGAGTTCCGGTGGTGGTACGAATACTCCGGTGGGAAATTTACCGACTGGGGCGCTCACCATATCGACATTGCTCTCTGGGCCATGAATCTTCAGTCGCCGGGAACCGGGCCAGTGACGGTCGATGGAACCGACGCGAAACATCCCGTTTTGTTCCAGGATGGCTATCCTCTGGTGGACAACCAGTTCAATACCGCCACACAGTTCCATATTTATCACACGTTTGCCAATGGCATGGTGATGGACGTTTGCAGCGAGTCCCGCGACGGCAACGGCATTCTCTTTGAAGGGACGAAAGGACGTATCCATGTCAGTCGGGGACGGGTCAAGGGAAAAGTGATCGAGGAAGGGATTCGCGAAGAGTTTACCGAAGACGATTTTCTTGCCTTGAATAACGGTGTGCCGTTCCACGAAAACAAGGCGGGACGGGTCAATCAGGACTATGCCTACATGGAAAACAAGTGCAATTTCATTCGATGTATCCGTGAAGGTGGCAAACCGATTTGCGATGTTACCTCCCACGTCCAGGCCGCTCACCTCTGCCATTTGAGTGGCATTGCGGCTCGGCTGAATCGGAAAGTCGCGTGGAATTCACTGGAAGAAAAAATCGTCGGGGATGACCAAGCCGCCTCCTTTTTTGCACGGGAACAGCGCAAGGGATTCGAGATTCCCACGGTGTAGAGCCATGTTTCATTGATAATTGATAATTATGGGAGTTCATGCCGTATTTTCAAGGGTGGTCGTGTTATGACTTTATAATATTTATAAGTTTAATAAAGTACTAGACGGAGCCATAAAAATTATCAATTGGTACCTTCTAAAAACCGCTTACGTAAGTCCAAAACGAGGGATTTTGGCTTTCCGGCAAGGTGATATAAGTTGCCGCATATTGTTGAATATGCAAGACTTATGTCAATGCAGTCCGAAAACAATAAATCACCGTTTGGGACAGAAATTGGGTTTTTAGAAGTTGCCAATTATCAATTGTCAATTATCAATTATCAATTTTAAAACTCCCCCCTTGTGGAATGGAGAAGGACGTGGTATAATGATAACTTTGATAAATGTATTTTCAAGGTATCACCCGTTCAGGTGAGAGAGTCGTACAATCAGAGGAGAAAACGCAGTGGGAACGAAACAATCCGGCAAAGGGCGTCGTAAGATCGGTCGTAAAAAAAGGAAGATGCGCTCGAGAATTCGTCACCGTAAATAATCTCCTCCCGTGGAATCCTTCCTGTTTGCCGATGCCTGTTTGTCGGCCACGTTGGTACGTGGTTTGCGTCGCTTTTTCACACGTTATTCAGCAGGAGTTTCCGGGAAATGATAGCAACCCTCCATTTGGGCGTACGGTTCTGTGATAACTTTACCAAAAAACATTTGTGAAAGTCCAGTACAGGAGGCTGTGCTGGATTTTTTCATGGCATTTACGGCAACCGCATTTCCTTTCCCGAGGTGGGGGGCGTATGACCTCTTTCCCTCACAACCTTTTTTTCTGGAAAAGTCATGCCAACCAGCAGCCCTAACAATATTTCTGTGGTTACGCAGAAAAAGCGGATTGACATTCATGGAGCACGTGTTCATAATTTGAAGAATGTCCACGTCAGCATCCCCCGGAACCGTCTGGTCGTGATTACCGGTCCAAGCGGGTCGGGGAAGAGTTCGCTCGCCTTCGACACGCTCTACGCGGAAGGACAACGGCAATACATCGAAAGTCTGTCGGTCTATTCCCGCCAGTTTTTCCACCAGTTGGAGCGTCCCGATGTCGATCGGATTGAGGGTTTGCAGCCAACCATTTCGATTGACCAGCACACGGGAATTCATAATCCGCGCAGTACGGTGGCGACGCTAACGGAAATCTACGATTACCTGCGGCTTCTCTACGCACGGCTGGGGATTGCCAGTTGCACGCGGTGCGGACGGTTGATTCGGCCCCAATATCCCGACCAGATTCTGGAGATTCTGATGAATCTGGGGGATGGGACGCGGTTGATGCTCATGGCCCCGATCGTTCGGAAGCGGAAGGGGAATTGCCTGGATGTTTTCGAGCTGATTCGCAAGGCAGGCTACGTGCGGGCACGGTTGGATGGAACGACGATTGTGGAGTTGGACAAGGTGATACCGCTCGATCCGTCACTGCCCCATACGGTGGAAGCGGTGGTGGATCGGATAGTGGTGCGGGAGTCGTCGCGCGACCGGATTTCCGAGTCGGTACAGCAAGGTCTGCGGCATGGCGGAGGAACGATTACCGCCACGATTGAACATACCCTTCCGTCGGGCAAGACGTTCTGGAAAGACCGTGTTTTTTGCACGAAAAACATCTGTCCGGTCTGCAATGTGAAATACGAGTCGCTGGAACCGCGCATGTTCAGTTTCAACAGTCCCTATGGCGTCTGTCCCACGTGCGAAGGTTTCGGTCATCTGGAAAAATTCGATACCGATTTAATCATCACGGACACGTCGCTTTCGCTTGCTTCGGGGGCGGTGGGAATCTGGAAGAATCTTCCCCCGGAGCCGCTGCAAAAATTCCGTGCCCGTCTGGCACCTTGTCTGGCGGTGTTGGGGATTCGCTGGAATACGCCGTTGGATCGGCTGAATGAGGAGCAATTCGACTTTCTGCTCTACGGTTCGGAGAGCGACATGTTCCGTCTGGAGCAATACCTGGGGGAAATCACCGCCATGCGCTCGTCCACCCAGTTAAAACAACCGTGCCAGGAAAAAAGTCAGGAAAAGAGCCAGAAAAAAGGGGAAACGGTTCCCCCTCCCCCCAAAACGACGGTAAAA
Organism: Planctomycetia bacterium; assembly: GCA_030527185.1. Classification (GTDB taxonomy): domain Bacteria; phylum Planctomycetota; class Planctomycetia; order Pirellulales; family Thermoguttaceae; genus RGIG3701. The sequence goes on from JAUNBF010000014.1 coordinate 54,285, forward strand.
GGCGCGTTCAAATCGACCGCTATTTTGCCGGAAGAAGATGGGGTTCAGCGAATGCGGTTTGACTCGCTGGAATTTTCCGAGGAGACCTTTTCCTCAGGCGATCGGAAGAACGTTCGGGGCATTCCTGGCAAAGCGACGAAAGAGACATCCTCCCCCTCGCGTGGCAGAATGGGGAAAGAGGAGCCGACTTCCAAAGAAAACACGATTTTTTCCGTGGCGGACGATCCGACGTTGGAGCCGGGGGATGGCGGTTCGTTCATCGAATTGGGAGAGACGGTGGATAATGGTTCGATCTCGATGAATTTTGGAAGTTTGACGGAACTGGCGGCTCGCACGTCGGTAACGCGGCGGCTGCCGAAACCGGGAACGCGAGTGGAGGGGATTTTCGACATTCTGAACGACGAGTACCAGCACGGAACGTCGCACACCTTTCGTGCCACCCTCGATACGTGCCGGGGAACGGTTCCCTGCCCGGAATGTCACGGAGCGCGTTTGCGAGCCGAGTCGCGAAGTGTCCGTCTGGGAAATGAGAATGCGCTGGATTTCATGCGGCCACGGGCGATTCATGAAGTGACCTCGATGAGTGTGACGGAAGCGCTGAAATTCTTCCAGAATCTGGAGTTTGACGATGATGAGGAAATGCCGATTGCGGAACCGATCGTTTCGCAAATCCTCCCGCGGCTCCATTTTTTGCAACAGGTCGGTTTGGGCTACCTGACACTGGATCGTCCGGCGGAAACGCTCAGTGGCGGCGAATTACAACGTGTCCGGCTGGCAGGCGGAGTCGGTTCCGGGCTGGTCGGTGTCTGTTACATTCTCGACGAGCCATCAATCGGGCTGCATCCACGGGACAACCAACGGTTGATTCATACGCTGCGACAACTTCAGCAAATGGACAATACCGTGCTGGTGGTGGAACACGACGAAGCGATCATGCGGCAGGCGGACTGGATTATCGATGTCGGTCCTGGGGCAGGTTCCCACGGAGGAACGATTGTGGCGGAGGGAACGCCGGAGCAGATTCAGAACCATCCCCGATCGGTGACAGGGCAGTTTCTGAAACGGTCCAAATTGCGGCAGGAACCTCGAAAACGACGTTGCCCGTCCCGCTCGAAATACATTACGATCGAAAAGGCCACGACGAATAATTTGCAACAGTTGACGGTCGATTTTCCTCTGAACGTCTTTGTCTGCGTGACCGGGGTGAGTGGTTCGGGAAAGAGTTCGCTTGTCAACGAAACGTTGGCGCCGGCGTTGATTCGGCGACTGGGGGGGAGTGCGGCCAAACCTGGCCCTCATGAGGCGATTCGCGGCGGGAGCAAAATCGACAAGGTGATTCTGGTCGATCAGTCTCCCATCGGACGGACACCACGGAGCAATCCAGCCACGTATCTGGGGATTTTCGACGAAATTCGTCGCGTTTTTACCGAGACGCGGGAAGCCAAGCAGCGTGGGTACAAAATCGGACGTTTCAGCTTCAATGTCCGGGGTGGACGTTGTGAATACTGCCAGGGACAGGGGGTACAGAAAATCGAGATGAATTTCCTGCCGAACATGTATGTCGTTTGCCCGGAATGCGAAGGGAAACGGTTCAACCGGCAGACGCTGGAGATTCTCTACAAGCGGAAGTCGATTGCCGACGTGCTGGAAATGCAGGTGGAAGAGGCGGTCGAGTTTTTCGAGAATTTTCCCGCCATTCGCCGTCCGTTGGAAAGTCTGATTTCGGTCGGGCTGGGTTATTTGAAGTTGGGTCAACCCTCCACCACACTCAGTGGCGGTGAGGCACAGCGTATCAAACTGGCCGCCGAATTGAGCCGTATCAGCACGGGCAATACGCTTTATATGCTGGACGAGCCGACGACAGGGCTGCATTTTGCGGACGTGGAAAAGCTCCTGACGGTGTTGCACGGGCTGGTCGATCGCGGGAATTCTGTCCTGGTGATTGAGCATAACCTCGATGTGATTGCGTCGGCGGATTGGGTGATTGATTTAGGCCCGGAAGGAGGGTCGGGAGGTGGTTTTCTCGTCGCGCAGGGAACGCCGGAGGAAGTCGCCAAAGTGGAAGCGAGTTATACGGGGCATTTTTTGAAAGAGTACCTGAAAGGAAGAGCATCATGAAACAGGTGAAACGATGGAGTTGGCTGGGATTGTGGCTGGCTTGTGCTGCCGTGGCTTATTCGGAAGAGACGCTTCCCCTGTGGCCTGATTTGGCACCTGGCGAAAAAGTCCGGCGGGAGGATCAGGAAAACCCACAAAAAGACGGAATCCGGCGGATTCATGAAGTGACCTCTCCGACATTGACGTTTTTTGCCCCGGAAGAAAAGAGGACGGATGCGTGCGTCGTGATTTTTCCCGGCGGTGGGTACCAGATTTTGGCTTACGACTATGAAGGGACGGAAATTGCGGATTTTTTCAATCAGAAAGGGATGGCTGCTGTCGTGGTGAAATACCGTGTTCCGCGCCGTGATGGGGTTCCCAAGCACCAGGCCGCGTGGCAGGATGCGCAGCGAGCGATTCGGCTGGTACGAGCCAACGCCGACAAGTGGGGAATCGACCCGGATAAAATCGGTGCGATGGGATTCTCCGCCGGGGGACACCTGACGCTCCTGACCGCTCTGAACAGCCAGACACCCGCCTATCAGCCCATTGATGAACTGGACAAAATCCCCTGCCACATCTCTTTTGCCGTCCCCGTTTATCCCGCTTACGTTCTGGAAGATGGGAAAGATGGGGCCAATAAGGAAAAGGGGAACGATTCGCCCATGGTGAACGATTTTGCGTGGGACGCGAAGACTCCACCGATGTGCCTGATTCATGGCGACGCGGATGGAATCTCCGCGATGGGTTCCGTCGCCGTTTACCACGAATTGCGGAAACGGAATATCCCCGCCGAACTTCATATTTACGCTAAAATAGGACATGGTTTCGGCGCCCGTCCCCAGGGGGATCATCTCGGAAATTGGCTCCCGGCCGTTTATGCCTGGCTCAAGGAGTCTTGTATTTTCTGATCCCCATTTCCTTATTTCATGAATCCTTATTTATGACTCCCTCGGTAATTATTCAATTGGACCATCCCGCTGCCCATATCCAGCCTGGAGAAACGTTGCATGGGACGTATCGTCTGGTCGATATTCGATTTCATGAAATCCAACGTTTGGAGTTTTCGGTACTCTGGTTTACGGAAGGGAAAGGGGACGAAGACTTGGGTGTCCACCATTTTGAATCAATCCGTTCGGAGGAAGAAACGGCATTTCAAGAATTTGTGCGTTGTTATCAGGAATCCCAAACCGTTCCGTTTGCCGTTCCCCTGCCACTTTCGCCACTTTCGTACTACGGTCTGATCTTGAAAATTCGATGGTGCGTCCGCGTCCGGGTTTACATGAAAAATGGTCGGGAATGGATGAGTGAAAAACTGTTCACCATAGGCAATTTGCCGCCCGTGACGGTGACGTTGAATTGAGCTGAGAACCCTGGGAAAGGGAAAAAAATGCACCCCTATGAAGAAAACCCGTTTTGCTCCAAACGGATTCGTCCCGGAGCTATCCCGTTTTACTTTCCAGAAGGAGAGAGTGTGACCACACTTTTGCGACGTCTGGAGTCGAACCACTGGAACGGTGAGATTATCGGCCCCCACGGAACAGGTAAATCAACACTTCTGGCCGCCCTTCTTCCTGCCTTGCGCGACCGAAAGAAGGTCGTTCACCTGGAATTGCAGGATGGCGTTCGAGCCTTGCCGCTCCTGTATGAAGAGTACGAATTGATGGACTCAGAAACGGTCATGGCTATCGACGGTTACGAGCAACTTTCCTACTGGTCGCGGCGTCGACTGCGTAAACGAAGTCGTTTGCAAGGCTTCGGAATTGTGGTCATTGCCCACGTCTCCTACGATTACCCCCTCCTCTACCGGACAGCCAGTGAACTCTCCACCGCACGTATGTTGGTTCGTCGCCTCCTGGAAAATACCATCGTGCGGATTCCCGACTCGGTGGTGGAAGAACGCTTCCGCCAGTATCACGGCAACGTCCGCGAAATGCTTTTTTCGCTTTACGACGATTATGAGTATGCCTACCGGACGATTCTGCACGAGAAAAAAAATGAAATAAGAAGCCATGACCCATGAAAACAACGAAACACAAGCAAACCATCCCCTCCCGAGTGACCATCGTTTGCCTCCCCATACCGCTCCTCTGAACCCTGGACAAAAAAATTTTTCCAGGGGGGGCTTGAGAAAAAATAGAGTTCTGCTAGAATGTCTCTTGTTGCCCTGATAGCTCAGTCGGTAGAGCAAGCGGCTGTTAACCGCTGGGTCCAAGGTTCGAGTCCTTGTTGGGGCGCATGGCCGGTTTGCAAGAGATTGCAAGCCGGTTTTTTATTGCGCATAAATGCCGTATTTTCAAGGACTTCCGACGATTCTTTCATTTTGTCGCAGTTTTCGGCAATGCAATGCACGCCCCCATTTAAGCCCCCAAGTGGCCCCTTTTTAAGCCCCCGCATTTCCGGGGAAGGAGAGAGAGGGGAACTTTCCACGGACGGGTTGGAAATAGCAACATTGGAAAACAGGGTTGCGGCTTCCTCAATTCCTTTGAGGTTGCGGCCTTTGGTCATTATCTGGTAGTGTTTCATAGCTACGGTGTAGGAATGGTCAGTAATGGCTTCATACGTCTGTATATCCGTTACAATTGGGAGTAAATCACAGCAGAACGATTTCCGCAGGTTGTACCACGGGTTCAGCCGGCAGTTGTCGATGGCACAGATTGTCTTTTTTTCATCGTATCGGAAAATTTGGTAAGGTGTTGAAATTCAACGGTTTGCGACTGGATTGTCATGTGGTTACGGCTTGCGGGAA
>JAUNBF010000015.1 GCA_030527185.1 Planctomycetia bacterium
GTCAAAAGGTTAGTTATCGTGATAAGGGAACGGTGCTATCCGGGCGGTGGAGGAGCGTCCTTTCGGCAAAGGTAACTGATGGGTGGCCAGCAAACCTCACTCCTCCACCTATGTACTGTCGCCTCCCTGCGCTTGTGGTATCACCATCCCTGCGGAGGTCTCTCAAAACCACCCCCCGGTACACATCCCCTGGCTAGTGGAGATGCTCAGCGTATTTCTCACCGATCTACCGTGGGATTGTGGTTGGCTCGAAATCGGAAAGCGTCCATACAACGCCCCTCCTCGCCCACACTTTCCGCGCATGGACGTGCTTATTCCATCTTGACATACTCATGTACCTGCCCAGCCGGGCGGAGATACGTTGCTTTTTTTATGGTGTGAGAGTCCACAAAAAATTATGTGTATGTCCTTTAGTTTTGTGATTTTATCGCTTTTTTGCGGAGGTATCCGCGCAGGATACGCCGGCAAAACAGGCTGAAACTCCTGTCGTTCCGCTGCCTATAGAGAGCCTGTAGCTCTGCTTTCAGCGTCGGCGGCACGGAAATCGTCAGCAAAGTATACTTTTTATCCATATCCAACGCACACATCCTTTCTTGTTTCTTCAGTCTCTATCGGGCTGGGTAGTGCGGCTAGAGCGGTGCCGATTCGCTCCACGGCCTGATAGTGTATTAACGTTGTATCCACCCGTCTATGCCCCAACACGAGCGACGGCTCAGGTACGATAGTTCCGACCAACCGCCTTATCGGGTGCCATGTCGCCCGTTTCGGTGCTACCATGGCCGCGACCACGATTTTCCGACGGACGCGGCGGAAAGTGGAGTAGGACATCGGCCAAAAAAATATCTGGCTGTGGAGACGAGGCAATTCCTCCAACAAAGACAGGAGAGCAGGATGTAACGGCATGATGCGTTCCTGGTGCATTTTTTCATCAGCTGCCCGTATAACCAGTGACCATCGCCCGCGAATCATCCGTATATCCTGCCACCGAACACTCATCACCTCACGATACCTCAAGCCAGTGTAATAGATAAAGAGATAGGCAATTTGCCACCATCTGCCTGGAGTAATTCCCGGCAACTGCGGATATTGTGCCACATCCGTATGCCGGATAATTTGCCGGAACTCCTGCATCGTCGGTGTCTTTGATGTCGTATCGACCCAGTCCGCCCCTTTGATGGGCGGAAATGGCGGTGGGCAGGGAATCAACTCCAGAGCATCACTGTTTTTAGGTGTCTTTGGTCCGGCGTGATTCAGTATCGACCGTAACGCCATACAATGTTTTTTAATCGTCCTCGGTGCTAATAGTTCTCCCAGATAGGTAACTGTCTTCATCCCTTTTACAAAAATTGACATCGTTTTCTTCGTAATCTCTTTCAGCGGTGGGTCTCCAGTGATATTGATCCAGTGTTGCAGAGCCGTCTCCCTCTGTTGCATCGTATGCTTGCATACCTCTTTAATCTCGCTCACCTCTGGTCGATAAGACTTCCAGTACACCTCGGATAGCGTCATATCAGGCGAGAGTCCATCTTCTCTTTGCCTCTGTTTGGCCTCTGCCAAAACTGCCACATCCACAATCTTCATATCCAGAGCATCCATGCCGTACTTCGTCACTACATCCCGTAGAGTCATACCATAAGTGATGTCCATCGTCATAGATACTCCTTAAATTTTGTGTATTCTGTCAAAGTTACCACATCCTCCACCGTACATGATACAGATGTACAGCACAAGTAGGCAACACTAACAAAATAGTCAAAATGAGCAAAAAAATTCACAAAAGGTCGTATCGTACCGATTGTAGCGGTTAGACACGTTGCTAAAATTTTTTGTGGTGTGAGAGTCCACAAAAAATTTATATTTCACTTGTAAAAGTTTTATAGCAGATACAAAAAACTTTGTCAACAGGGGGGGGCAAGAAATAAAAAAACCGGGTGGCAACGTACTTTATAGAAAATACACCCGGTTTTTTTTGACTCCGCAGTCGTGCCATTCGAGCTCTCACCCTCTATCGTTGGTTTCCCAACGGCGGCAACCCATTGCAAAACAACGAGTTACGGAAAACCTTTGCGACTTTCACAAGCGGCAAATTCTCAATTATTTTAAAAAAACCGGGTGGAGCTGTAATCTTAGAATTACACCCGGCTTTTCTTGACTCCGCAGTCGTGCCATTCGAGCTCCTACCCTCTATCGTTGGCCTTGACCAACGGCGGCAACTCCTCACAATGTAAGGAGTTACGGAAAATATTTGCGGCTCTCACGAGTGGCAAATTGCGACCTTTTGGTAGCAAGTGAGATCGATGGGACTTGAACCCATGACCTACGGATTAAAAGTCAGTTGCTCTACCGACTGAGCTACGATCTCAACTCCATCAAGGAGTACGCATTATAGCACACCCTGAAATCTCCGCAAGGGGGAGGGAAAATTTTCCTGCTGAGAAAGAGGAGAGCATGATTTACTGGACAGAGCAAAATATCGATTAAGGAACAATTTTCCTGTAACAAAAGAATGGAAATCTATTAAAAACCCACCCTCACCTGTCACACTTCCACCGCGCGACGGCATGGTCAATCACCGAAATCCCCTTCCTCGGATCGTTCCCTGTTATCGTGGAGTGGAACTGAAAACTTCTCGCACTGGAAAAACAGCATCGCACTGTCCAGACCAAAAAAGAATAGCCGCGTCAAGTTGCGCGGCGATATTCCCTGATTCCAGCCACCCTACCTGATTTTTCCGACCTGGATCAGATACGCAATCACCTCATCCGCCAATTCCTCCGGTGTTTTGGAAGCCGCGTCAAGAACCAGTTCAGGATTCATCGGTGCCTCATACGGATCGTCAATTCCCGTAAAGCCTTTCAACTCGCCTGCGCGAGCCTTTTTGTAAAGCCCTTTGGGATCACGTTTTTCGCAGACTTCGAGTGGGCAATCGACGAAAATTTCGATGAAATCCCCTTCTTTGGCCTTGTCACGCACACGGTCGCGGTCTTGTCGATACGGGCTGATAAACGCGGTCAGGGCAAGAATCCCCGCGTTGGCAAAAAGATTGGCCACTGCCCCGATACGACGGATATTTTCTTCCCGATCCTGGGCCGAAAAACCAAGTCCGAACCGTTTGGCAAATTCTTCGCCATGTACCTCTTTCAGCATTCCAGGAGCCGCGTTCAGCCCATGACGCACATTGTCGCCGTCGAGTACCACGCTATGCACCCCTCTCTGGTGCAGTTTATGATCCACGGTATTCGCCACAGTACTCTTTCCGCAGGCGCTCAATCCGGTGAACCAGAGAATCGCCCCTTGATTACCGTTGAGTTTCTCCCGATCCTCTCGTGAAACCGCGTTTTCATGCCAATGGACTTCCACCTTTTCTTCGCTCATCATTTTCTCCAAGTCATTAATCATTATCTCATGAATCATTATTTTATTATTCCGTCAGCGGCTGTTCAATCACATGGTCGATCAAGTGATATTCTTTGGCCTCTTCAGCAGACATGAATTTATCGCGATAGGTATCCGCGTCGATTTTCTCGTACGAATGACCCGTGTGGCGAATCAGAATCGTGTTCAGCTTCTGTTTCACCTTCTCGAATTCCGTGGCGTGAATCAGGATTTCCTCCGCAGTACCTTCCATGCCGGCACTGGGCTGGTGAATCATGATCCGACTGTTCGGCAGTGCGTACCGTTTCCCTGCCGTTCCCGCAGCCAGCAAAAGCGCTCCCATCGACGCGCACTGTCCCAGACAATACGTCCGCACGTCGCACGTGATGAACTGCATCGTATCGTAAATAGCCATTCCCGACGTCACACTTCCGCCTGGCGAGTTGATGTAAAAATGAATGTCCGCCTTGGCATCTTCCGACTGCAAAAAAAGCATCTGCGCCACGATCGCGTTGGCAGAATCGTCATTGACATCCGTACCGAGAAAAATAATCCGGTCGCGCAGCAAACGACTGTAAATATCCATGGCTCGTTCTTCACGGCCACTTTTTTCAATCACAAAAGGAATCAACGTCATTTTACACCTCACGCCACATTATCCGTAGGATTTTCCTGCTTTTTCACGATACTGTCCACCACGCCATACGCCACCGCTTCCTCCGCCGTCATGTAATAATCCCGGTCGGTATCCTTTTCCAGCCGCTCCAGAGGATTTCCCGTATCGTTAGCCAGGATTTCGTTCAGCAGAGCCCGTGTTTTCAGGATTTCGCCTGCCTGGATGTTAATATCCGTCACCTGCCCGCCGACCGAACCGTACGGCTGGTGAATCATCACTTTCGCGTGAGGCAACGCAAAACGTTTCCCTTTCGCCCCACCTGCCAACAGCACCGCCGCGCCACTGGCCGCCAGCCCGACGCAATACGTGTTGACCGGGCAGCTCAAAATCCGCATCGTGTCGTAAATAGCCAGCGTCGCACTCACACTCCCACCCGGCGAATTGATATAAAAATGGACATCCTTCCGTCGATTGTCACTCTGCAAATAGAGCAACTGCATCACCAAATCATTCGCGTTGCCATCGTGAATCGGCCCCTGCAAAAAGATAATCCGGTTCTCCAGCAACAAATCCGCAATCGTCATTTGCCGTTGACGCTGGTAGTCCCGCCCGGCATTCATGGGTTGAAAAGCATTTTCTGAGTGAATTTCAAACATGGGAATTCCTGTCGTAATAACGAGGTCTAATAAAAATCCCGGCCTTCCAAAAAGGGAATCTCCCCCCCTCTAAACCAGGAACGCCGAATCGATTCCAACCGATCCGGCGTTTTTATGTAAAAACCGTCATGAACGGTCGATAATATTGTACCTTACCGGTCAATTCACTCCTGAGTTTCCGCCGTTTCCTCGGCAGCCTCTTCCGCCACCTCATCCACAGCCTCCCCCGTTCCGCCAGCAGGAATGTCGATCGACGCCATTTCCTGAGGATACGGCTCGAACGTCGTTTCCTCAAACTCGGCCTGATCCAGAATCATCTGAATCACTTTCCGTTCCACGATCTGGTTCCGCAACACGTCCATCCGATTCTGCTTTTCCAGGCGGGCACGGACGCGACGGGCAGACTCATTCGTCTGAGTGGCAATTTTCTCAATTTCCAAATCGTAATCCGCGTCGTCCGCGTCGATTTTTTCCTCTTCCGCAATCCGCTCCAGAATGAAGTGTTCTTTCAGCATCTTCTTCGTCGTTTCACGGCTGTTCTGCCGCAGCACATTCAGATGTTCCTGAATCTTTTCGAGCGGGAAACCACTTCGCTGCAACTCCAGCATGGAACGATACAATTCCCGTTCCGCCTGACGTTCCAGCAATGCTGGCGGCAATTCCCAATCGGCCGATTCAAGCAGCAGACTGGTGATTTTCTCCCGTGCGACCTGTTCCTGCTGGTATTCCATCTGACTTTCGAGATTCCGTTTGAGGAAATCACGATACGCCGCTTCATCCTGGAACCCGAACTTGCCTAGCAATTCCTCATCCAATTTCGGCATTTCGAGGTGGTACACATTTTTGACTTCAAAAACCGCGTCCACTTCTTTCCCACGCAAAAGCACATTCGGAGCCTCGTCTTTCAACGTCAACTTCAACGTCCGCGTTTCTCCCTTGCGAATCCCTTCCATCTGCGTATCAAAGTTCTCCAACGTCGCGTCGGTGAAAAGGAGTTCCGGTCGCAGACGAATCATTTCCGTTTCGCTGGAATTGATCACCTCGCCTTTGTACTTGATTTCCAGCTTCGTCGAAATGTAATCACCACTGACAGCCCCTTCTTCCGTTTCCTGCAATTTGCCCATTCGGGACAGGAACGCCTCAGACGCATCCTCAATGTCCGCATCGCTGAATTCCCGCACCGGTTTTTCCAGTTTCAAACCACGCCAGTTGGGAATTTCAAACTCCGGTCGAACTTCGATGTCGTACTCAAACGTAAACTCACCCGAATCAGGAATTTCCACCGCGTTGAAATCGAAGATCGGATCGCTGATCGGAGCCAGTTTCTCATCATCGTTGACTTGCGAAATACTTTCCATCAACAACGCACTCTTCACCCGCTCGGCAACATCCTTGCGAAATCGCGACTCGACCAGTTTTCTCGGAGCATGACCTGGACGGAACCCCGGCACCTGCGCCACGGGGACCAGCTCGTCGAACTCCTTATCCATGAACCGGGCAATGTCTTCACGGGCAATCGTCACAGTAATATGCCGTTCGCAGGCACTTTTCTGTTCCACTTTCACCTGAAGAGAAAGTTTTTCATCCTTTGTCTCTTTCGCGGCTTCTTCCACGACTTCTTCCGCGTTATTTTCGTTTTGAAGCTCTTCCGCAGGATTCAATTCACTGTCAGCCATTCTTACACCCAAGTCTTTCCGGGGAAACTACCAAAAATGTTCCGATACAACAAACGGCTCAAGCGGAAGCCAGAGCCGTTGGAAAATGTTCAGAGCGGGCGAAGGGGTTCGAACCCTCGACAACGACGTTGGCAACGTCGTGCTCTGCCAACTGAGCTACGCCCGCAATTTTCATTGAGAAGGCTCTCACACCTTTCATCAACTTAACCGGATTATAATCCACCTTTCATTTTTCACAAGTACCCCCCTCGAAAAAAAATCCAAAAAACCACCCCACCCCCTTAATTCCTCCCCCCAATTCCCCCCTTCCAAAAGGGTGGCACCGAAGTATTCCAGCAACCACCTCTCCACAGACACTACATCCTCAACGCGTTTCATCTCTCTCATTAACATTATTCCACATTCCATGCCTTACAAAACTGCCTCCACCGCACCTTCCCCACCACCTCAAGTGCTTCCGGCAACTCTGAATAATTCACGTCGGAGTGGTCCAGACACATATCGTCTTCACTCTGAGTCGTTCCAACCTGCTTTTTAGGCAGAGTATACGTCCATCCGTAACAATAGAAAATATCCTCTTTTTCCCGATTGATTTTCTGATTCGTGGGAACGATCGTGATTTTTTCAAAACCGGCGTTATTCAAACAACACCGTCCATAATAACACCCTCTTGACTCATTACCAACATTTACTTCTTCCTGTGTTTGCAATGCCTCAAAAATAAAGCCCATACGTAGTTGGGGAGATGCTTGCCAAAGAGCCATTTCTTTACTTTCCAAGAAGCTATTTCCAACACACACTTTCAGTTGATTTATAAAACAGAAAGAACTGTTCAACAAAGCAAACGTAAAGAAAAAACAAAGCATTCCATTCCAACGCGGTGTCCACGAGGGATAATCTTTCTGAACCTGACTCTGTAAAATGATCAAAATCAAAACAGGCAACGCATATAACTGAGGTATAAAACGATCCCACCACGAGTGAGGTTGAATAACAATGGTCAACAAAATTCCACCAATCACTAACCAATGATCCCATCTTTGGACAAAAAATAACAAGCCTAAAGAAAAAACAAGCAATAATGAAAAAATTCCACATCGATATTCGTCAACATCCAGCGAAAAGAATTTTAAATCTTCTATATCTATAGGAAAATCTTTTGCCGTTTGCACGTGAAGCAACATCGGTTGACGAGCGATAAGATGCGTATAAAAAAATCTTTGTACTGGCGTGGCATCGCGAAAATGATCCCATGTGTACCATTCCGCCAAAATATCTTCTTTCGGATGATTCACCTCATCCAACGTATGCAGCGGATAAAACGGACTGGTATGGTTCCACGTATTCGTCACATACGGATTCCAGCCGCACAAAATCACCATAACAAAAATCGTCCCCATGCCCCCCACCACTCGCGTTGAGAACAACCTAAACTGCCCCCCCCCCGCAAATTAACACTCCGATCATTCGCATTTCTATTTTTCACCCACTCCCACATCATTGGCACCGAATACAACATCCCCGCCAGCCCAAAATAAACCGGAGCGGTATGTTTCAACGTGCAGCCATAAATCGCCGTGCCCAAAACCACTGGCAACCACTTTTTTTCACCCGTTTTTAGCCAGACGATCGAACTCAATAAAAACAGAAGAAAGCATAGTCCCATATTCCCATCAATCATTCCGGAATTTATTTCTTCCAGCGCAATTACGTTGAATGCCAGCAAAAACGCCCCCACAAGAGCGAATGTTGGTGAAATCTCCAACCATTCCTTCAGCAGATGGTAAAACAACACGACGGAAACCAGAATCAACAACAGATTGACATAATCGCCCGCATCAAGAATACCTGTCAGCAAATAGGTCACACCCACAATCACCCACTGCCCTTTGGGAAAGTAAGCCGCATGAGAATACCTTATATTTTCGGGAGACCATCCCTTGTCAATCATAAAAGAACTTAAATCAGCCTGCCAGACCGGATTCCACCCTTCCGCCATCAAAATCGCCCCAGGCTTGTGATAAACCATACCATCATAGGTTCGATCCCTTGACAGCGACGCCATCCCCAGACATCCCAACCACAACCCCACCACCACCAGCAAATTGACGACAAAAACTTTCCTTCCGGGCGACAATTTCCACAAAACCCCCACTGCCATCAACAGAGCCACCACTCCATGCCATTTCGTCAGTGGAATCCCAATCAAAAACCCCAGACTTCCCAGCAGAAAGCAGAAAAACGGAAATGCCAACGATCCAAGACAAATGGGATACCAGTATTTTTCAGGAATCTGCGAAATTTTCCGGCAGGGAATGCTCAACAAAGCCAGCAGTGCATAAAACACAAACGGCGTCACCGGCACATCCGCAAAACACCCACCCAACTTCTTCGCCACCACGCACAGGACCATGACAACGCCGAATGCCACCGCCAGAATATTCCAGTTTTTCTCAAAAAAAGCAAGAATTTTTTCCATGTTATTCTTTCTGTATTATTATTCTATTCCCCACGCCTTACAAAACTGCCTCCACCGCACCTTCCCCACCGTCTTCAACGCCTCCGGCAGCTTGGAAGTGTCGTAATCCAGTAAAATATCCTCTTTTTTTTGCGGAGGTGTTCCCGGTTTTTTGGGAAAGCAGAATATCCATCCTCCTCCAGGGATACGAATCTCTGTTTTTTCCAAGTCCAAAATGGGTGGAATATCTTCTATTACAATATCAAGTCCTTTGGTACGAAGGTAATATTGTGTATAATAACGAAAACGAAAGGCACCTATAAAGGATGGATATTCGAGAACATTTCCAAGATAGAGTTTTTGGGAAGACTCAAGAATTTCCTGTTCGGCAAATTCCAGAACAGTGTATGTCAACTTCTGTTTTACCTGGTTACAAAAAATGAGGGAACTGTTCAAAAGGAAAAAAGAGAGCAGGAAAGAGATCATAACAGTCCATCGAACCGCCAGAAAAGATGGATAGTCTCTCGCCTGACGCAACAAAATCAGAAGTACCAAAACAGGAAAGGCATACATTTGAGGAATGAATCTCGCCCACCACAAATGAGGCTGCACAGCGACGGTCAACAAGATTGCCCCCAGAACGAGCCAGGAGTCCCAACCACGAACGAGGAACAAAAGACCACAGGAAAAAATGAGCAATAAAGGAAAAATTCCCCAAGCACCACCAGGTTCATAAAAGGAAAAAAAGGTAATCTCCTGAATATCTACGGGGATTGCCTCAAGAAGGATACAATCTATTCTATCAAGTTCAGAAGGTGCGATCAGATGGGCATAAAAAAACCTTTGCAAGGGCGTCGCGTCTCGAAAATGATCCCAGGTATACCACGTTTTCAAAATATCCTCTTTCGGATGATTTATCTCATCCAGTGTATGCAGTGGATAAAACGGGCTGGTATGGTTCCACGTATTCGTCACATACGGATTCCACCCGCACAAAATCACCATAACAAAAATCGTCCCCATGCACCCCCACCACGCGCGTTGCGAACAACCCAAACTGCCCCCCCTCCGCAGATTAATACTTTGGGCGACCACATTTCTGTTCCTAAACCATATCCACACCATCGGCAACGAATACAACATCCCCGCCAACCCAAAATAAACCGGAGCGGTATGTTTCAGCGTGCAGCCATAAATCACTGATCCCAGTACAAGTGGCAACCATGTTTTATTGCCTGTTTTCAACCACACGAAGGAACTCAGGAGAAAAATCAAAAACGAAAGCCCCAGATTTCCATCAATCATCCCTCCATTCATTTCCTGCAATGCAATTCTGTTAAACGCCAACAAAAAAGCTGCGACAAGCGTTATTCCATCAGAAAGCCCCAGCCAGGTTTTCAATAAGTGATAAAATATCAAAATAGAAACGAGAATAAGAAGTGGATTTACATAATCCCCTGCGTCGATAATTCCCGTCAGTAAATAGGTAACACCCACAATTACCCATTCTCCTTTAGGAAAATAGACAGTATGGGAATAATTTACATCCTGTGGAGACCAGCCCTTGTCAATCATAAAGGAACTTAAATTAGGCTGCCAGACCGGATTCCACCCTTCCGCCATCAAAATCGCTCCAGGTTTATGATAAATCATCCCATCGATGGCTCGTTCCCTCGACAACGACGCCATCCCCAGGCATCCCAGCCACAATCCCGCCACCACCAGCAAATTGACGGCAAAAACTTTCCTTTCCGACGACAATTTCCACAAAACTCCCACTGCCAACAACAGAGCCACTACCCCATGCCATTTTGTTAGCGGAATCCCAATCAAAAACCCCAGACTTCCCAGCAGAAAGCAGAAAAACGGAAATGCCAACGATCCAAGACAAATGGGATACCAGTATTTTTCAGGAATCTGCGAAATTTTCCGGCAGGGAATGCTCAACAAAGCCAGCAGTGCATAAAACACAAACGGCGTCACCGGCACATCCGCAAAACACCCACCCAACTTCTTCGCCACCACGCACAGGACCATGACAACGCCGAATGCCACCGCCAGAACATTCCAGTTTTTCTCCCCAAAGGCCAAAAACTTTTCCATGGATTCCTCGACCCTTTATGCCCAAAAACCGTATTTCAAAATACACCAAATCGCCTTGCAGCCATCCTTCCACCCGATTTTCTTCCCTTCGGCATAGGAACGTCCAGAATAGCTAACCGACATTTCATAGACGCGGAAACCTGCTTTGGCAACGCGGGCAGTCACTTCCGGCTCGAAGCCGAAACGGTCTTGTTGGAGTTGTGGCAGAATTTCCTGCAAACACTCACGGCGAAAGAGTTTATAGCACGTCTCCATATCGGTCAGGTTGAGATTCGTGAAGCAGTTGGAGAGGAACGTGAGGAACTGATTCCCCATGGAGTGCCAGAAATAAAGGACGCGATGTGGCTGGTCGCCGAGGAAACGACTTCCGTAAACGACATCCGCTTTCCCATCGAGAATCGGTTTTAGCAGGCGGGTATACTCATTCGGATCGTACTCCAAATCCGCGTCCTGCACAATGACGACATTTCCCGTTGCCTCCGCAAAACCGGTGCGCAGAGCCGCACCTTTTCCACGATTGACTTCATGGTAGCACAGTTTCATTTGATTTTGCGGGTCGTCGCCATACTTTTCCGCAAGCTCTTTCATCACGTCGCGGGAAGCATCTTTGCTACAATCATCGACGAGGATGATCTCTTTACGAATCGGGACATTTCGGACGGCCAGCAGGATGGTCGCGAGCGTTTTTTCTTCGTTATAAACCGGAATGACGACAGAAAGCAGAAAATCTTCAGGAATCACAAAAAAACCGAGTGCTTTACAGGTCGATTCGCCCAAAAGAACACACATCTGCTCATACCATGCCGCAGAATAAGAAGGAGCCACAGAATCCATATTCCACCCTTTCCAATGAATAACACATAAACTCCCCCAGTGTACAACTTTCCATCAATCCGTACAATCCCCCCCTCTGAAAACCCCTTAATCCCCCACTTCATTCCCTGCTTTTTGAGCCACGATACTAACGAGGATAAGCTGCATGGCGTGGTAAATCATGATGGGGAGGAGGAGGATTCCGGCCAGGGAGGAATCGGTCAGAAGGACTTGTGCCATGACGGTTGCGTGGACGAGCGATTTTTTGGAACCGCAGAAAATCGTGGTAATCGTATCTTCGCGGGAGAAACGCAGCAGCAGACAAATCCATTTGAGCAGGTAAAAAACGACCCAGAACAGTCCGAACAAAACGCCTGTCAGATTCAGCAACGTCGTCCAGGCCAGCGGCGCAAACATCTCCTCCTGAAACGAGTGGCAAAACGACGTGTAAACAATCAACAGAATGATTCCCTGATCCATCTGCCGCAGCCGCCTGTCATATTGTACGGAAATCCATCCCCACTTGGCGTGGAGCAAAATCCCAGCCAGAATCGGCACGATCACCTGAAGGATGAGCGAGAAAATGACGTGGGGCAACGCTTTTCCACCCTGGGCACTGTGGATGAAGACCTGCATCCAAAGAGGGGTCAGAAAAACGCCGAGCAAACTGGAAATACTGGCATCGAAAATGGCTGCCGGGACATTTCCGCGAGCGATATTGACCATCACGACCGACGAAGAGACCGTCGAAGGGAGCGCAGCCAAAAAAAACATCCCGATTCCAATCCAGTGGTACGTTTCCGACCCCTGCATACTCCACGCAAACGGAAAAACGAGTGCCGGAAACAGCACGAACGTAGCCAGTTGCACGACGATATGCAGTTTATAATTCGCCAGTCCCTGATGAATCTGCTGCCAATTGAGCCGCAGTCCGTAGAAAAAAAAGATAACCGCCACACCCCAGTGCGCAATTCCCGCCAGCACCTCTCCACTCCCCACCCCAGGAGCCAGCCATGCTGCCAGAATCGACGCGAACAGCAGCCAGATAAAACCATCCAAACCCAAACGTTTTAAGTGATACATTATAAAATTAGCGGCGCAGCCGCGGACAAAAGTCTTTGGAAGAGGGGGTCTGGGGGGGAGAATACTTTCTTCAGAAAGGTTTCCCCCCCACGGCGCTAAAAATCTTGACGGGAAAGCCGCTATCGCCTTGGCGCAAGCGGCGCTGCGCCTGGGCCAGGGACCTACTCATTATTCCTGAAAATAATCCAACAAACTTTCAAATTCGTCGTGATTACGAAAGAAAATTTCGATTTTTCCTTTTCCATGATCGTCGGCGGTCAAGCGAACTTTCAGTCCCAGTGCCTCTCGAAACTGATGTTCCAAATCAACGATCTGGGGCGAACGTTTTCGCAGTCGGGAAGTTTTCACAGGAGCCGGTTTCGTTTTGAGCGAAGTTGTTTTTTCAGGAAACAACGTCTTCGCAGCCGTCCCTCGGTCGGTCTCATTCCACTCCGTGACCATGATTTCGACTTGGCGAACGGTCAGATTTTCCTCGATAATCCGTTCGCACAAATCCATCTGCTCCTGTTTCGTCACCAACGGCAAAAGTGCCCTGGCATGACCTTGCGTGATCCGTCCGGCAATGACCTCTTTCTGGATTTCCTGCGGCAGATCGAGGAGCCGGAGAAAATTGGCAATCGTCGAACGGTCGATGTGAATCCGCCCGGCCAATTCTTCCTGTGTACACTGGTGCTGCTCCAGATAATTCTGGAAGGAGATTGCTTTTTCAATCGCGTTGAGGTCTTTTCGGTGGAGGTTTTCAATCAGTGCCAATTCCGCCATCTCGCGGTCGTCCGCCTGAAGCACAATTGCCGGCACTTCCGTCCAGTTCAGGTGCATCGCTGCCCGAAAACGACGTTCCCCGGCAACGAGCTGATACCGTTCCCCATCCCGCCGCAGCACAATCGGCTGCAAAAGGCCATGGTCGCTGATACTTTCCGCCAGCGTTCGGATTTCTTCCCGGTTAAATTCGGAACGTGGCTGCCAAGGGTTGGAATCGATGAGCGAAACGCTGATCTGGTAAATCTGCTGCGTCACGTCCACATTTTCCACAGCCGTCGCGGGGGAAGGCGTTTCCGGCTGGTAAAACTCTGCCAGCGTCTTTTTCCCACTCTTCCGCACCGGCACTTCCGGCAAATCCTCCTCAAACGAGGTATCAAACGCGGAATCCTTCTTCTTTTTGGCAGCGTTTTCCCCAGTTCCGGTCGGGTCATTTTCCAAGTCCTTGATTTCGTCTGCCAAATCGACACCCAAAATGGCTTCGAGTCCTTTTCCGAGTTTTTTAGCCTTGCTCATTCTCCAAAACCTCCATGCACAATTCGATATAAGCTCGCGTACCTCTCGACCGTGGGGCATATTCCAGAACCGGCTTCCCGTAGCTGGACGCCTCCGCCACGGCAACATCCCGTGGAATCACGGTCTGATACACCACATCCTCGAAAAAATTACGGACTTCCGACTCCACTTCGTAAGTCAACTCCAATGCCGGATCCACCATCGTCAGCAAAATGCCGCTTTCGTACCATTTTTCTTTGGGAATGAGCGGAATCATCTTGGAAACCCCCTCCATCGCGAAAAATTCGCACTGAATCGGCATCAGCACCTGCGTCGAACACTCGATCGCCGTCCGCGTCAGAGGGGAAAGCGAAGGTGGCGAATCCATCAAAACATAGTCAAACGCATAAAATCCGGTTTTCAGGTGTTCTTTCATCCGCTCCGACTGCGACGGGTTGTCGTCAGCCATTTTCCGAATATCGTGAATACTCCGACATCCCGGCAAAAGCGAAAGACAACTCCATGCCGTCGGACGAATCGCCTCATTCCACGGCGTCTCCACCACAAACGGATGCCGATCCGTCGGCTTTTCACCCAGACCACTCGTCGCGTTGCACTGCGGGTCCAGGTCGATCACCAGCGTATTGAATCCCGCTCGAGCCAAACAAGCTCCGAGATTGATCGCGGTCGTGGTTTTGCCCACGCCACCTTTCTGATTCATCACGCAAATGATTCGTGTCAAAATTCTTTACTCCTAACCAGGTTTCTTGGGAAACATTCGCTTCAAACCCGACAGGTTGGAAGGTTTTCGGCCAGACGCAGCGCGGCTATTATTTTGTGTATTTTTATTCTACCGACCGAAACACCAATCCCGACAACAATTTCGGATAAAAATACGTACTCTTCTGCGGCATCCGTTCCCCTTCCAAACACAGCGTCTTAATATCCTCCACCGTGGCAGGCATGACGACCGCCGCGAGAGGAAATTGCCCGGTTTTCAGTTCCTCGACGAGTTCCGAGACCAAATGCACATAAACCGGCTTAGGGGCGTTCGGCTCGTCAAGGAGCGTATCCATGATGAGTTTGTGCAAAAGACTCACGCCCAGATTCCGCCAATCCTCCGTATGCTCACCCGCCACTGCCGGCTCTGCCATTTTCGCTTCTCCGGCAGGTGTCAGCGTACAGAGCGTCCAGGTATCGTCTTTCCGCGTATAAAGCCCAATTTCCCCCTGAATTCCGCCCGCTTCGAGTTTTTCCCAAACCTGCTGTCCGGTTTCCGCTCCTTTTCCAACCACTTCACACGTGAAGCAGTCCCCCAATTTGGCCTGCAATGCTTCGGAAGTCAACTCCGCAACGCCGGGGAAAAGTCGATGTGTTGGCAAAACAGCCAGTCCGGGGTCTTCCATCGCGATAAACATCGTCAAAACATAATGTGCCGGATGGTCTTTCGGAATTCCCATCTGGCGGAGGTGTTCCAGATAGTTGCATGCCGTCTCGTAACGGTGATGTCCATCCGCAATGAACAACGGTTTCTTCCCGATTTTCTCCTGCACCGCAGAAATCACGCTCGGTTCCGTCACTACCCACATTTTATGCGTCACGCCCAGATGGTCTTCCGCCATGAGCGGCGTTTTTCCTTCAATTTCCTTCTCCAAAATCGCCTGCACTTCCGACTCCGCGTCGGGATACAGTCCGAAAATCTGGCTCAACTGCGTTTTCGTCACCGTTGTCAACATCAACCGATCCGCTTTCGCTGCTGCGTGTGTCTGTTCGTGGGGAAACACACACCCTTTCCCGAACGGCTGCACTTCCAGCCCTGCCATAAATCCTTTCCGCGTGTACGTTCTTCCCGCGTAATCGAAAATCTGGTGATACACATAGATTGCCGGGTCCGGTTCCGTAAACAGCACCCCTTCTTCCATCCACGACTGGAGTGTTTTTCGGGCACGGGTATACCGATTATTCTGTTCATCATCCGTTGGCAACTGTTTATTCAGAATCAGTCGCACCGCATTATTCGGATGTTTCGCGTAGAGCGTTTCCTGGAAATCCGCACCAATCACATCATACGGAGGTGCCACCACATCCGAAAGTGAACCAACACGGCCTAAATCATAACGGATTCCGTAAATGGGTTGAATATTGGGCATTTTCGACAACTCCTTTGTTTCGTGAGGAACAGATTTTTTAGATACTAGGTTGTATTATAAAATATTTTTGGAAAAGATACAGGGGGCGCAAAAAGTAAACAAAGAACAAAACAAAAAGAAAAAAAGAAAACAAAAATAATAGCGGCGCAGCCGCGGACAAAAGTCTTTGGAAGGAGAGGTCTGGAGAGGATAACTCTTTCTTCAGAAAGGTTTCCTCTCCACGGCGGTTCCGTCTTAACGGGAAAGCGGCTATCGCCTTGGCGCAAGCCGCGCTGCGTCTGGCAGGATGGCTAAGAAAATCTAGCGTTTCTGAAAAAAAGTCTTGCGGCCAGGCGCAGCGCCGCTTGCGCCAAGGCGATAGCGGCTTTCCCGTTAAGATTTTTGGCGTCGTGGGGGGGAAACCTTTCTGAAGAAAGTGTTCTCCCCCCCAGACCCCCTCTTCCAAAGACTTTTGTCCGCGGCTGCGCCGCTATTTTACATGTGTTTTATTGGGCAAACTCCGGCACCACCAACTCCGGCAACATCCCCGCCTCAAACCCATATCTCAACAACAACCGCACCGCTTCCCTCCCCCGTTCCCCAAAATCCACCGTCCAATCATTGACATACATCCCGACGAACTGGTCAGCAAGCCTCAAATCCAACCCACGCCCGAATTGCAGCGCATACGCAATCGCCTCATCCCGATGTTGAAGGCCGAATTGAATACTTTGCTTAAGATACTTTTGAACTTTTTGAATCGTCTCAGCACCCAAATCTTTCCGAATCCCGTTCGCTCCGAGCGGCAGTGGATAGCCGGTCTTCTCAAGCCACCACGCACCAGTATCGACGAGGAGTTGCAGCCCCTGGCGTTGGTAGGTGAGTTGGCCTTCATGAATAATCAACCCGGCAGCGACTTCCCGCCCTGCATTTTCCCCTTCGAGGACTTTCCCCGCCTCCACCACGTCGAGAATCTTGTCGAACGGCACGAGAACGTACTCAAACGGCGACTCCAGATACATCCCGCACGCCAGAAACGCGGTCGTGAGCGTTCCTGGCACCGCAATCGTTTTTTTCCGCAAAGTTTCTCGTGAAAGCGGCTCACGAGCCACCAGCATTGGTCCATAACCATCCCCCATACTGGCTCCACAGGAAGCGAGGACATACTTCTCGTGCAGGAAGGCATAGGCATGAAGACTCAACGCGGTCAATTCGTAAAACCCATCAAATGCCTGATGGTTGAGGGTTTCAATATCGACGAGTTGGTGCGTAAAGCGAAGATTCTCTGTCTCCAGACAATCTTTTGCCAGGGCATAAAACATAAAAGCATCGTCGGGATCAGGGCTATGCCCTACGCGAATGAGTTGTTCGGAAGTGTTCATTGGTAACAATCAGGCAAACTTTTCCAGGTTTCTTGTGAAACGGGCTTATCGGCATCATCCTCCACTCGCCCAACGGGAAGGACACTCTCAGTTTAAAGAAAAAAACGCTCCTGAACAGTAGGGGCAATTAAAAAATTCACATGCCCCCTGTCTTTTCTTGGGAGAATCGACTATAATAAGGAGAAGCCTTTGTATAGGAAAAAAGAAGTAACTCCTCGCTAACCGGATAGGAAATTCCATGAAAAAATTTTGCGTAATATTGCCCGCAGCGGGAAAAAGCAGCCGTTTTGGCAATTTGCATTATAAAAAACCGTTCGCCATGCTCAACGATCGAGCTGTTTGGCTCCACAGTGCCCAACGTTTCCTGAATCGGGACGACGTGACGCAACTTCTGCTCGTCGTTGCCCCGGAAGACTACGAGGAAGTCCTCTGGAAATACCAGGCCGACCTCACATTTTTAGGCATCCAGGTCGTCCGAGGTGGAAAAGAACGTTCCGATTCGATTGCCAATGCCATCCCGCATATCGACCCGCAGTGCGACTTTGTCTGTATCCATGACGCGGCCCGCCCGTGCGTGACGGATGCATGGATTCAGGACGTTTTTGAAGTGGCGGAAAGAACCGGTGCCGCCATTTTAGGCATTCCTCTGGCAGACACAATCAAGAAAATCGAACCATCCCCCTCCGCCAACAGACGGAAGAAAAAAGCACTTTCGCTCGACCAACTCATTCCCGACAACCAGTCTCCCGAAAAAGAGAAAGGGGACGGCACCATCCTCGGCACCCTCGACCGCACCAACGTCTGGGCAGCCCAAACCCCACAAGTTTTCCGCCGCGACTGGTTCGAGGAGATGTACGCACACCGTTCGGCAGGCAATTCCCCGCTCATCACCGACGACGCCATGCTTTTCGAGTTGGCTGGCAAACATGTTCACGTGGTGGAGAGTTCGTCGATGAATTTGAAAATCACGACGCAGGACGATTTGAAGCTGGCCGAAGCGATTCACAAAATCCTTTTCCAGCCACGTAAAGCCACTTTCCACGACCTGTAAACCGGAACCATCACGAAGGAGTCCATGCGATGAACTGCCGCTTTTATTGGGGAATGCTCCTTTTTCTGGGAGTTTCGACCGCGATGTCGGAAGATTTTCTGGAATTGCGTAATGGCAATCGTCTTTCGGGAAAATGGCTCAATCCGGCGACGAAAAAACCCGCCACGTACCGTTTCGAGACTTCCGATGGCCTCCAGATCGAAATTGCTGCTGAGGAAGTCGCGTCGATGGACCGCCAGGGAAAGCATTCCGACGAATACGAAAAACGGTTGGCGCAAACCCCGGACACGGTGGAAGGGAATCTGGAACTGGCGCAGTGGTGTTCCGAAAACGGTCTTCCGTCCCGGCAAAAAATCCACCTTCGCCGCGTTTTGGAATTGGAACCGGATCACGCGGAAGCCCGTCGGAAACTCGGTTATCGCCGGATGGTCGACGGCCAATGGCGGACTGCCGAAGAAGAAATGGAGGAACAGGGAAAGGTCTTCTACAACGGTCGCTGGATGTCCAAACAGGAAAAAGAGGTTCTGGAAAACAAGAAAAAGGATAAATACGCCACTCAAAAAATGACGAAAGCCATTGCCCGATGGCGAAACGATATTGGCACCCGGAAAAACGACGAAGCGATTGCCAACATCGAATCCCTGACCGATCCGTTGGCCGTTCCCGGTCTGACGGCCGTGCTGAAAAAAGAAAAACGGCAGTCCGTTCGGAAACTTTTCCTCAAAGCCCTGGGACGCATCGGCACTCCCGAAGCGTGGAAAGTCCTCATGGTTCTGGCAGTGAACGACTCAGATGAAGAGATTCGGATGAGTTGTCTGGACATTTTGAAAGTCCATCCCAACCCCACCATCACCGAATACTTCATTTCTCGCCTTTCTCCCAAAACCAGCACAAACGTTCAAGTCAATCGCGCTGCCCAGGCCTTGGGAGAGTTAGGCGACCGAACGGCCATTCCAGCCCTGATCGATGCTCTGATAACCCGCCACAAATACGTCATCAACCCCAATCAAGGCCAGACAACCACAACCTTCGGCGGCCAGACAGGAAGCAGTGGCGGTGGCTTTTCCTTCGGCAGTTCGCAACAGCTCGTTTACAAGCAACATCAAAACGAAGGGGCATTAAATGCCTTAAAAAAACTGACCGGAGTCAATTTCATTTACGAGATTCCCGCGTGGAAGAATTGGTATCAGTCCCAGCATTTCAAGGAATCCCAATAAAAGGAGAAAAGATGTATCGACGCCTGTTTTTAGCCCTTATTTTATGGACAGTTTCACACGCAACGTGGGGAGCGGAGTGGGAGCTTTATCCTCTCAATGATTTTTGCGCAGACGCAAGTGGTCTCACCCTCACCCCGTGGGGCGACGTTTTGATTTCCGTTCCGAATTTTGGGGATACGAATCGAATTGCGATGTTCATCCGTCTTCACGAGAAGCAACTTTACCTTTGGGGCATATCTCCTGTCTCTCCGGCAAGTGGGCGAGGCGTCCCGGCAGGGATTGTCTTTGGGGAGGATGAAAACCTCTACATTTGCGACAATCAGAATCGAGTGGCCGATGGACAGGAAGGGCGAATTCTTCGTGTTCTGGTGAATTCCTCGCACCGTCCGTACGCGGCTCAACTGGTTGCCAGTGGCCTCCAGCATCCTCACCGCATAGCGATTTTCGGCGAGCATCTTTACGTGACGCAATATTTTTATGCCGCGCAGGAATCCTCGGATGTCTGGCAGAGTAGTCTCTATCGTTTTCCGATTCATGTGGAGAACATTCCCGTGACCCCCCTGCCCGACGATCCAAGCCTTCTTCACACGTTCCCGTTCACGAACCCTGAAAAGAAACAGCTTCCCCTCTCACTTTGCTTTGATCCAAGCGGCAAACTTTACGTCGGCAATCCCGCGGAAGGGGCGATTTATCACGTGACGTTCGACGAGAAGGGAAAAGTGCGGGAAGTGACGGAATACCTCCGAGCGTCCGAGCTAACGTCCATCGACGGCATGGCGGCAGACGGAGCGGGCAATTTGTATATTGGCAACGCGTCGCTGCACACTATTTTCCGTATCACGCCGGCCAAAACCATCGAGCCGTTTTTGCGGGGGGAAGAAGTTGGATTCCGCCAGCCACAAGACATTTGTTGGGGGGAGGGCGTTCTCTATTTCACCTGCCGGACTTTGGAATCGACGCCAGCCGTGGGGTTATGGCGATTTTCCGAAGCCGTTCCGTCCTCAGAAAACGCGGCTCAACCATGATTCAGCCATATTTTATCCCGTGAAAGGCAAAATCTGGCTCAGGAGTACCGTGACCAGCAATCCTGCCAGTCCCATGCAAGTCAGCCCCACCGTCCATGTTTTCAAGGAAGTCGTTTCTCCCAATCCGCTCATTTGCGAGAAGATGCAGAAGCCGCTATCGTTCATCCAGCCAGTCACGCAGGAGCCAACCCCAATGACGACAGCCAGATAACCGGGATGGAAGCCGAGCATTTCGGCCTGAAAATTCATGGCGGAAAAGATACCTGCGGTGGTAATCATGGCGGTGGTGCTGGAGCCTTGCGCGGTTTTAATCATGGCGGCGACGGCAAAGGCAGCGACAAGAATCCAGATTCCATGAATGGCACCATCGAGCGTCATGAGCGACTCGATTCGTTCATCGACACCACTGGCACGGAGCATACTTCCCAACGCTCCTCCCGCGGAGGTAATGAGAATGATCATTCCGGCAGTTGAGATGGCACTTTGAAGATACTTTTCCAACTGCAGGAATGTCAGTTGGCGAGTCCGTTTCAAAATCCACGCGGCCGTTGTCGCCGCGAGAATCAGAGCGACCTGCGGATTTCCGAGCAGAGCCATTCCTTCCAGACAGAGGTTTCCCTTTTCGGAGGAGTGTATCGCGGGCAGGAGCATCGTCATGCACGTTCCGAGCGAAATCAGCACGACCGGGAGGAGGATTGGCAAAATGGCCCATCCGAACGATGGCAGAGGAACGTTTTTTTCGCTGGTAGTTGTTTCGGTTTCGAGCGTCTGGAGTGCTTCCGGGAGGACTTCGGGCTGCGGATGACAACGGTCGAGCCAACGGGCAATCAGAAGAGCGAAGGGGATGGTTCCGATTCCGACCAGACTTCCCAGCAACATCATCATTCCGACGGAAATACCCATCTCTTCGGCAACCACCAGAGGCCCTGGTGTAGGCGGGACGAGGGTATGAGCCAGCGTTGCGCCAAATCCGATGGCGAGAAGATAGAGGACGTAATGCTTTTTTTCCGCCTGATAGACCGACTTTGCCAGGGGGAGGAGGAGGTAAAAAACAGCGTCGTAGAATACCGGAACGGCAAGCAGGAATCCGCCACTCATGAGAGCTTCGGTCAATCGTTTTTGTCCGAAGAATTTCAGGATGGTCTGGACGATCCTGTCGGCAGCCCCACTGGCGGTCAAGCAATTGCCGATAATAGCTCCCATAACAATCAGGATGGCGATTTTTCCTGCCATTTCCCCCAGAGCGGTTGCGACGCGGGAAAATTTGGCGACCCAGGAGAATTCCGCTCCAGGGACACCGGGGGAGAGGAAACTGACGAGCAAAGCCCCTGCCAGCAGAGCGATAAAAGGATTCATTCGCAGGCAAACGATCATCCCCACCACCAGCAACAGTCCCAACAACAAAATCAAAAGTGGATCCATCGGAAACTCCCCGGGGGTGGTTGGTTGATAATTGATAGTTGATAATTACAAAAGGCTTTCGAGTAAGAGTCGCATTTTTCGCATTTCCTGGGTCACGTCCATTTCGTTTTCGTTTTGAATATCGACGCTCAGTCCGCGTTGGTAGTGGGCTTGTTCGAGACTGGCGATAATTTTTCCGAATTCGAGTTCGCCCTGCCCGACGCAGACTTGGAATTTATCGAAACGCGTATCCCTGAGGCGGACGTGGCAGACTTTATCGAGGATACTTTCATAGGACCGTCGGGATTCAGGTTGTTGGAAGATGAAGTGGCTTGGGTCGAGCGTCACATGGAGGCCGGGGATGACTTTACACAAGGTTTTGGTTGTTTCGAGTTCTTCGGTCAAATGCCCTCTTTCGGTGAGGAGTCCGACGAGAATTCCACGTTTTCCCGCCTCATCGACACAGACTCGCAATCGTTCGACTTCCGAATTGAAGGGGAATCCCCACGGAGCGGAACGCAGCGCGATGGTGACGACCTGCATTACTTTTGCCAATTTACAGATAGCAATGAACTGCTGGACGTATTCGTCGGTATCTTCCGTGGTAATTTCCACACTGAAGCATCCGGGGATGAGTCGGTAGAGATTCTTCAGTCGAACGGCCGTCCCCTGCAAATCCTGGCAGACCTCCGACGGTTTCAGGTACGCATTCGATTCGTGAAACATGAGTTCCACATGCGAGTATTCCAAATCGGCAATTTTTTCCAAAGACTGGTCGAGCGACAATTCTCCGAAACAGTTGGTTGTTGCGCAGATAAACACGTTTTCACCTCCTGGAAAGAGGGGTCTTACCCCTTATCCATGTAACTTATTCTTTCCTGGGTTCTGCCGTTTCGCAGTCCATTTCCCGGACACACGCGACATTTCCATACCGGTTCCACGGGAGATTTTCCGGGAACGAAACCTTTCGCTCATCTTTGGAGGAGTGGCTTGTGGGAAAATCCGAAAAACTCTGGTGGAGAAGTATAGTTTACGAAAATTCAGGGATAAATCAAGAGCAAATTTTTATTTTTTTAAGAAAGAGTCTGGAGAGAGAGGAAGGGGGAGAGGAATGGGAGAACGATTTTTCAGGGAAAACGGGAAATATTTTCCATTTTCCTGAAGTTCTGCCCCCTGGAAGGAAAATTGGGGGGTGGAAAGGTCTTCCCACAGGCGGGGAATTGTGTTAAAATAAGGAAAAGAGAGTGTTCGTTCAGACCTTGGTGAGGATACGATATGTTCCGACGTGGAGTTCTTGGAATTTTACTTCTCCTTTGGGGAAACGTGGCGTTGTGCGAGGAAAATCCCTTTCTCCGTCAGTGGAAAAATTTCCAGGAAGATTATGCCGAACAACTGGAGGAATTGGCGAAGTGGTGCGAGGAAAACGACCTTCCCGAACAGGCCGAAAAAGCCCGCCAGTATCTCCAGAAACCTTTCGATGAAGACAAAGTTTATGTAGCCATCCTTCCACAGCAAATGAACAAGATGGCGTTGTCGAAAAAGAAGGGGAAAAAGTCGTCGAAAAAAGGGGACGAAGAAACTCCCGCGAAAACGATAGGGGAACAGAAGTTTTTCAAACTACGTGAAAAGGCCTCGCTTTACCTCCTCAACCAGTCGCGCAAAGCGGTTCGTGCCGGGCACATTTCGCTCGGATTCGACTTTTTGATGAAGGCGCTGGAAGAGAATCCCGACAACGAAGCGGCTCGGAAGATTCTGGGGTATCGCAAATTTCGGGATCAGTGGCTGTCCGATTTTGAAGTGTCGCAAATCCAGGCAAAAAAGGTCTATCACGAACAGTTTGGCTGGATTCCGCGTGCCCATGTCAAGCGTTATGAGGCAGGGGAACGCTTTTTTCGCGGCCAGTGGATTTCGGCGGAGGAGGATGCCGAGTTCCACCGTTCGATCGAGAATGGCTGGGTGATTGAAACGGCTCACTATAAAATCGTGACGAATCACAGTATTGAGGAAGGGGTGAAACTGGGCGAAAATTTGGAGAAGCTCTACCGCGTCTGGAAACAGTTGTTTCTGGGCTACTACGCCACTCCGCAGCAGGTCGTCGCGTTGTTTGAGGGGAAACCGGGGCTGGCTACCCCGCAGGCCAAACACCAGGTCTACTTTTTCCGCACCCGACAGGATTACAACAACCATCTGCGGGCAAAGAATCCGCAAATTGAGATGTCGTTGGGGCTTTATTCGACAGGGACGAAAATTGCCTATTTTTTTGGCGGGGAGGATTACGATATTCGGACGATGTTTCACGAAGCGACGCACCAACTTTTCCAGGAAAGTCGCAAAACCGATCTGGCGGCCGGTCGTCTGGGGAACTTCTGGACGATTGAGGGGATTGCCGTGACGATGGAGTCGCTTCACGACGAGGGGAATTACCATGTTGTCGGCGGTTTTGACGACGAACGGATGCTGGCGGCGCGGCTGCGGTATCGTGGTGGTTTTTACGTTCCGCTCGAAATGCTGGCTCTGATGGATACGCGGCGTTTTCAGTACCATCCTGAAGTGGTGGCATTGTACAGCCAGTCGGCAGGGCTGACGCACTTTTTCATTTTTCATGAAAACGGCCTGTATCGAGACGCTCTGGCGCAGATTTTACGGGATGTCTATACGGGCAAAAACCGAATCACGTCGATTCCGCAATACACCGGAAAAACATATCGGGAACTGGATGAGGAGTTTCAGACGTATATTACCCGTCATGCGGAAGCGCTGAAAAACTGGCGTTTCGAGGAGTGATTTTGCCGAAGAATCCGTTTTGTGGAAAGGAATGGGTATTTTTGGTTGTATCGCCTGTAGGGAATGTAGGGAATCGTGAAAAAAGAATCACCTGGTGGAGAGGAAAAAACCGAATTTGTCGAATAGTGAAATTATCGCCAGGGAAAGTGTGTTTTTCTGGCAACGACTACAAAATTCAAGACAAACGTGGCGTTTCGGCATGAAGCGGAGGCGCAGAAACGAATTACTAATCACTACCGTTGCTTTCTTCAGGAGAGTAAGTTATGTTCAAACAAATGATAGGGATGGTTCTCTTCATGTTGCCGTTGGGTATGTGGGGAACTGTGCAGTCCGCCGAGTCCGTGACCAGTGTGGTTGACGCCGCGGCACCGCCCACGATCGTTGCCTCTGCGGAAATACCGAAAACAGCCATGATGCAGGTGACACCGGGCGAGGAAAACGATTATTTTGTCCTTTCGGTAACGCCGGGGATTGTGGAGACGTATCCGCAGGTGGACGTGGTGGTTTTGTGCGACACTTCCGCCACGATGGCAGGTGGCTTCCGCGAAGAACAGTTGGCGGCACTGAGTTTGTTGCTGGGTTCGTTGGGTTCGGAAGACCGAGTTCAGATTCTGGCCTGCGACGTGAAAACGATTCCATTGACAACCGGCTGGTCGTCTCCGACGGCAGATTCGGTGACGGTCGCGGTGGAAAAACTGCAAAATCGGATTCCGTTGGGTTCCAGCGACTTGAAAAAAGCGTTGGAGACGGCGGCAGGAGCGTTTGCGGGTAGCACTGGTGGCAAGGTGATTGTCTATCTGGGACAGGGAACCAGCCGTGCGAATATCCTTTTGCCGTCGGAATTCAGCGATTTGGCCAACAGTCTCGCTTCGCAGGAGATTTCGGTCGATGCGGTGGCCATGGGACCGAACATCGATATTGTTTTGCTCAAAACGCTGGCAGCCAAAACGGGTGGAAATGTGATTTATCCCTCGGAAACGGGAGTGGATACCTTTTTGCTCAATGACGTGGCCGTTCTGCCGGAGGTGATTCGGACGAAAGTCCTCTGGCCGGCGGCGGAAGCACAGCAGATTATGGACAGCAGTATCCAGAGTCTCTACCCTGCCCCGATTCTTCCATTGCGGTACGATCGGGAAACGATTCTCATCGGCAAAGTGAAGAAGGGGACGAGCCGTGTGAAATTGACGATTGCTCTGAAAGATGGTCGGAAATTGGACTACACGATTTCTCCCACATCCGTGACCGCGCCGTACATTCAGGAAATGGTGCAGTATGTGGAGGAGAAAAAAGGGTGGTTGCCGTTGGTGAATCAGAGCGACGTGACGAACGTGGTTCAGAACGTCAACAATCATGTGGAGACGCTCCTGGCACTGGCTCAGCAATATCTCGATCAGGACAACATGGCTCTGGACGAAGCGGCCAAACTGGTGGAGCAGGCACGTCTGAAAGACCCGAATCACGCGAAAGTGCAGGAAATGTCGCGAGTGATTGCTGGTTTGCAGGACTCGATGCAGAACAAGATGGGGGATTTTGGTGTTCCGGCCAATGCGGGTTTGGATTTAAGCACGACAGTCGCTCGTGACGATGCGTTGGCGCAGGCTTCGCGGGTACGTGTTCAGAATACGGTCAACGATGCCCGACAACTGATGGCCTCCCAGCCGGAAGAGGCGATTGCGATTCTGGAAATTGAGTTGGACACGATCAATGGCGAAGAACTTCCGCCGGAGGTGAAGGATTCGCTGATCAAGCAGATTCGCGGCACGACACGGGAAGCAAAAGCCCGCCAGGAAGAGTTGGCGATTCGGGATCAGGAGAACCGTACCCGGCTGGCGGAGATGCGGGAACGGCAGATTGCGTTGGACAATGCCAAGACCGACCGACAGAAGATTCAGCAGATGATGCGTCGTTTCGACTCCCTCATGCAGGAGGGAAAATATCGTCAGGCCGAAGAGGAAGTGGCGGTCAAGATTCTGGAAAGAGACTCCTTTAATACCGCCGCCGTGGCAGGGACATTGACAGCCCGTTACAAGGGTTATGTGGATCAGATCGTCGCGACGAACATCCGTCGTCACAAAGGTTTCGTCGATGCGTTGCAGCAGGTGGAAGTGGCACACATTCCGTTCCCGGACGACCCGCCGATTTCGTATCCCGACTCGGAAGTCTGGGTGCGTCTGAGCCAGAACCGCGTGGAAAAATATGGTGCGATGGACCTGGCACAGCGGAGCAAGGTGGAAGACAAAATCAACAACGTTCTGAAGGAACCGTTGGAAGAGCCGATCAACGCGTCGGAGACGGAATTGCAGACGGTGATCGACCAGTTGAAGAAAGACCACGGCATTGAGATTCAGATTGACAACGTGGCGTTGGAGGAACTGGGTCTCTCGGCGGACATGCCGATTACGCTGAATGTAGGCGGAATTTCGTTGGGAGCCGCGTTGCGATTGATGCTCAGTTCGCACGATTTGATGTACGTGATTGAAGACGAAGTTCTGAAAATCACGAGCAAGGAAGCGGCGGACATGAACCTGACGACGCGAGTTTATCCGGTGGCCGACCTTGTTTTGCCGATTGAAAACATCTCCCCGATGGGCGGTGGTCTGATCGGCGGCGGCAGCATGGGGAGCAGTGGCGGCGGCATGGGCGGCGGCATGGGTGGTGGTTTCATGAGCCAGCCTTCGCCAAAACCGGTGCGTGTTTCGGAAGATGTGTCGGAAGAAACGTCGCAATCCTTTTTCAACCTTCCTGAAAGCAAAAAAATCGTTCCGGCCCAATCCTCCGCGAAAAAGAGCGTTTCGGTTTCGGAAAAATGGCAATCCTATTTTCGTGGTTTGAAAGATGCCACTCCCGAACAACTCCAGGCGAGCCAGGCGGAAATTCGCCAGACGGTGCGGGATTTGCGCAGCCGCCAGAAATTTGGAGAGATTATCACGTTGATTGAGGCGGCACTGTTGACGAACGAAGCGCAGCCGTGGATGTACGAAACGCTGGCGATTTCGATGGTGATGGACAAACGTCCGGCAGACGATGTGGAGCGAGCGTTGACCAGTGCGTTGGAATTTTGCGAGGATCCGAATCAGATGCTCCTGATTGGCACGTACCTGGAAAATCTCGGTTTCCCCCAGCGAGCGTTGGCGATTTACGAGCAGTTGGGAAAACTTTTCCCGAACGACGTTCAGCCGTTTGTATTTGCGTTGAAGCTGGCCCGCCGCCCGGACGTGGACGATGTGTCCGCCATTCAGTGGGCCTCGTTGGGACTGTTGCGTCTGGAAGTTGACGCGGAGCGTCAGAAGGACTGGCAGGAGGCGTTGTGGAGTGCCAAGGCCGTGGTGACACGCTTGAAGAAAGAGGGAAAAACAGCCGAGGCGGAATCTTTTGCGGCGGCGATGGAAAAAGCTCAGCAGCGGGATTGTAAAATCGTCGTTTCGTGGACAGGCAACGCGGATATTGACCTTTTCGTGGAGGAGCCGAACGGTTCGATTTGCTCCCTTCGGAATCAGCGCAGTGCTGGTGGCGGCGTTTTGACAGGTGATGGCTACACCCGCCAGAACGGTCGAGACGGTTCGTCGCGAGCCAGTGAAACGTACATTTGCTCGCAGGGTTTTTCTGGAACTTACAAACTCCTGGCGAAACGAGTTTGGGGAGAAGTGACGGGGAACAAAGTCCTGGTCGATATTACGATTCACTACGGTTCCGGCGAGGAAAAACGAATTAAGAAAGCGTTGCCGTTGGAAAACGACGCGTTGGGTGTGGAATTTGCGTTGGAAAATGGACGTCGGAAAGAATCGTTGCAGGAACAGCAGTTGGTGCGTATGGTGAAAAATGCCAAAAACGTTCAGTTGGCGCAGCAGTTGTTCGACAACGTGGATCACAAGGCGATGGCCAGTCTCTCCGGCAGTACGAACACGGGAAGTGGCTATTTCCCCTATTTTTCCGGGGGAGCGGTGGGCTACGAGCCGCAGATTATCTGGTTGCCGGAAGGTACGCAGATGTCGGCCACGGGCGTGATTTCGGCTGATCGTCGTTACGTCCGTATTTCCGCAGCCCCACTTTTCTCGGCAGTTACCGACGTGTACGTCTTCAACTACGTGACGGGCGACGAAGAACAAACGCGGTCGGGAAGCTCCAGTGGTATCGGCAGTTCCGGCAACTCGATGTTCTAACTGTTGGAAGTTCCAACTGTCGGAAATGGAATGTTTTTTCAGGGGAGTTTCGGCTCCCTTTTTTTGTGGGAGGATGAAAAATGCTGTTGGGGATACTCAGTGACACGCATGGCGACGTGCCTCGGACGCAAGCGGCAGTCGAGATTTTTCGCAGGAAAGAGGTTCAGGAAGTTGTTCACTGTGGCGACGTGGGGAGTCGTGAGGTGGTCAAGCTCCTTTCGGAATTTCGTACACACTATGTCCATGGCAACACCGATTCGCGGGGGAGTTTGCGCAAAGCGATTTTGGAATGTGGTCAGACGTATTACGAATCGGTGGGGATTCTCGTTCGGGAGGGGAAGCAGATTGCCTTTTTGCACGGGGACGACTGGCGGACGTACGGCGAACTCCTTCACAGCCAGCGATTCGACCTGATATGCAGCGGCCACACTCACCAATTCGAGTGGCAAATGGAGGGGAAGACCTATCTTTTAAATCCCGGTGCCCTCCACCGAACACCGTCTCCGTCGGTGGCGATTTTGGAGTTGCCGGCAATGCGTGTTTGCCGAGAGATGATAAAAACGGGATATTATCCTTCCCCCACTTGATTTTTTCCAACCGGGTTGGTTTTGGCAGGTTAGAGTGGAGGGCATTTCATTCTTTGGCGTTTTGTTCCAGAGATTCCAATATTTTTTCAATCTGTTTCTGTTGTGGAGTATCTTGTGTCATCGTAAGAAGTTGCTGGTAAAGGAGATACGCTTTTTCGTATTCTCCCAGCCGTAAAAGGGAAGCGGCCAGGTTGATTCCGTCAGCGAACGATCGCGAAACGGTTTCCTGTTCCCAGACAGTGGTAAAATGTTCCACGGCAGTCATGTAATCCTCCTGGAAAAACGCGAGTAACCCCGACAGGCGATGGAAACGGGCGGAATGCGGGGAGGGGATTTTCGACAGAATTTGTCTGGTTCGGTTCCCGTCCTGCTCCCGAAAGAGGAGGAAGGTTGCGTAATCGAGTTGGAGTTCCGAGTCCTCCGGGGCATTTTCCAAAGCGTGACGGAAAGCCTCTTCCACGTTGGAAAAATGCGCCTCGTCCCATTCCGCCAAAGCCTTATACGGACGCAGGCCATTGGGGAGGCAACCCATCGAGAGGATGGAAAGTTCCGTCGGATAATCTTCCGGTTTCAAAATCGTCTTCAGACGTGCCATGGCCAAGGATCGTTTTGTGGAAGATTCGTCGCTGGCAAACTTTTCGGAGGAACGGTTTCCGTGGAAAAAAATCAGCGTCAGGATGACTGCCAAACTGGCCGCGACCCCACCAACGGCACGGAACAGGATTGGCGAACGAGCCTTGCGAACGAGGGGAGAGCGTACGCTTTCCTGCGGCAGGGAGGGGAGTAGCCCCACTCTGGCGTAAAAGGCCATTTTTCCGCGGCAATCCGGGCATTTCGTCAAATGGACGCGATATTCCGCAAGAGTCTCTTCCGCAAGTGCCCCTGCCATAAACTCTTCCAAAAAAACCATGTCGTCGGCAGGATGAAACGTCTCCTCCTTTTCTTGCGAAACGTTTTCCGCAGTCCATTCCCGCAGCACACAGCGAAGTTTTTCTTTTTCCCGGTCAGGCAATTTTTTCATGATTCTTCCTCCAGCATCCATCGCATCACTTCCGAAGGGGTCATTATCGAAAAAGAATCCGCAAAATCACGCCATTCTTCCGACGCGGAAAGAGCCTTGCACAGTTCCTGGACAATCCGATTCTCCAGACTTTGTCGTTTTCGCGTGGTACTGGAAGGATGTTCCTGGAGGATCGCGGCCACCTCCTGATTGGAAAGATTTTCCCCATAAGCATATTCCAACCGCATTTGCTCTTCCGCAACCAGTTGGGAAAACGCCTTTTTCAGTTCCTTTTCCAAAAATACCGCCAGGGAATGGTTCCGACGGTCTTCCTGGGCACAGGAACGATCGGGAGCCTGTTGCGGGGGGATGGCATCCAGGGAAACGACCGGTTGTCGGAAGGAGTTCGTGCGCCAACAGTTATGAACATGGTTGGTAAAAACTGCCGCCAACCAATTCCGAATCGGCACCAGCCCCATGTAGCGAAGAATGACGCACGGTTTCTCCCTGGTCCGAGGTTCCTCCACCAAAAATATCCAAAACTCGTTCATCCACGCTTCCTCTCCATCTTTGGGCAACTGCGCGACATTCTCCAAACGTTGCCCGATTTGCCGCAAATAAGGGGCGATTTCGTTCTGAAAATACATGGCTGCCGCGTTTTGGCGATCATAAACCGCCTCGGAAAAAACGATTTCCTCTACGGGGCAGAACGTCATGGATTGCAGCAGATACGCACGACTTTGCTCAGGCGTCCAATCCGTATTGAATCTCTCCCAATGATAAACCCAGCAGGCAAGCAACCTTCCGCAAAGCCCGGTTTTTTCCGGCATGGGAACATCCTTTTCAGGAAAATCGTAATATTTTGGCGAGAAAAGAGGGATGAAAGAAACCGTATCCTGTTCCAGACGTTCCTTGCCCACCTCCCACGGCTGAAGGGCAGGATGCTTCCGCAGCCAGTCAGGAAAACTCCCAGGAATCAGGGCTTTTCTCGGTTCTTTCATGAAACCCTCCTATTTCTGCACCTGCTGTTTTTGAGACTGTTTCTGCGACGGCTTCTCGCTTTCGACCGGCGTGCTTTCGACCGGTACGCTTTCCACCACTTCCACAGTCACAGGTTCCGGTTCCCCTTCCTCTCCATCCGCCGTAACAGGTACAGATTCTGGCGACTCATACGTTTGCCGGATTTCTTCCCACAGGATTTCTGCGCTACCTGCCTCCACTTCTCCCACCGCGTCCGCCTCCGAAAATGGCTCGCTGGCACCGGGAGCAATCCTCTCCAGAACCTCTTCCATGGTGACTTGCCCGGCAGCAATCAGCTGATCCAGTTTCTCATAATCTTCCTCCGAAAGTACTCCACTGGTCTGTTCGATTTGCTGGAACGCCCAGAGCGTATCTTCTCCATCCTGGATTGCCTTATCCAGAGTTTGCAGTTTTTGAGCCACCGCACCCCGCAAGGTTCCCAGCAGAAGCAGCCGGTTCCAGATTCGGAAAGCCTCTTGGGTCGGAGCATCGTAGGAAGCGAGAGCCTGTGGATTCTCCCGATCGTTTTGAAATTGCCGTACCAGCGATTCCAACGTTTCCAGGTCTCTTCCTTCCATCAACTGGATTTTCCATTTCCGGCGTTCGTCGTTTTGTTTGTCGAGTACTTCCCGCACCTTTTCCCGTGCGGACTTCATCTGCTCCACCTGCTGAGCCAACTGTTCCATTTTGGATCGTTCCGATGGATGACATCCCACCCATCCCAGAACCGCCAGACACAGCCCGATTCCCAATATTTTCTTCATTTTCATGAGCCTTACCTTGTTACACCTGGAAAAACTGTCCGATAAACTCATTGTAACAGAAAGTCTGCCGTCGTCAATACGCGGGGAAGGAAACCGACAGAGTATCGGTATTTTCCCCCCATCCTTTTCAGAAGAAAGAGCAAAAAACAGGCGGAGTGAGTTGGTGGAAGACCAGAAACGTTCCATTGTTTGAAAACAGCACGTTCCCTTTGACCCTCACCCCGCCATTGAGGAAAACCGCAAACCGTATTTTCTTACAATTCTTCCCAAATGGTTTCCAAAAAGGCCGTTTCCTCGTTCGCCATCGGAAAGACATCCTCCTGCGAAAAAGGGGTTTCCTGAGCGACTTGGGTTTCTCCCTGAATGACCATGGCGGTCGCATTCAGTTCGTCGATTTCTTCCTGAAGCGTATCCAGGACTTTCCCCAGATTTCCCACGTTTACCCCTTCCGCGTTGGCTCCCAGTTTGGAAAGCTCCGCATGAATCGCGGCAATTTCCCTTCCGGTTTCCAGCTCTGCCAGTCGCGTTTTGATGAGTTCCACTTTCTCATACATTTCACTCTGGCTGGCGATGATTTTTTCCGCCACCTCCCGCCTGGCTTCAACCAGTTTTTGCCGGGCATCGAGAACTTTCTTCTTCCGGCAGTAATCCGTCGTCCACTTCGTCAACGTTCGATACGCTTCGTCTGCCGTACCTTCCTTGCTTCCGAGAACCACACGAACTTGTTTCTGCTCCGCAGTCAGTTTCTGCGACTCACCCGGTTTCGGCAAACCAGCCTCCTTGATCGCTCTGCTCAGCCCCTTGATGGCCGCCAGACTCTTTTCGCTCGCTTCCTGGGTACGTTGAATTCCCAAATCCATGGCCTGGGCTTCAATCTTCATCTGTCGGGCACGCTCTTCCAACGCGTCCGCGTTTTTGCGGGTTTCCTCAATCATCCGTTCCGCACGGGAAACCGCCGTTGCCCGCTCGAATCTTTTCATGGATTCGTCCCACATGCCTTGCAAAAAGCCGTACTGCCAGATGACAAAAATGACCAGGACGCCCAAAATACCAATCGTTTTAACAGTCGTTTTCATGGATAAAACCTTTCCTGTAACTGTGTCCATCTACCGAACATGAGGATTTGTCTCTCTATCCAAATTCCAGAGCCTTTTCTCCTCCCTCATTTCTGTAATAGTAAGGAAATGCGGAACATTGCAGATATTTTTTCAAAAAAATTCCAAAAACCTGGATACTGCCCGTAACAAGCCAACAAGAGGATGGTTGAATGTCCCCTTGAAAAAAGTGCGGTATTGTCATAAAATGCGAGAGAAACGGATAGTTTTAAATTTTTCCCTGATTTTATGATATTTCTCGCAATTTTTAAGAAAAAACGACTATACTTTTTGTAGAGATATTACTCCTGGTACGAGACGAGGACTGAAACGATGAAAAAGAAACTGTTGATTATGTTATTATTTGCGTTTCCGTGTCTGCTTTTTGCGGAAGAGGCGGTTCGGACGTGGAAATCGAAGGCGGGGAAAACGATTCTTGAGGCGAAGTGGGACGCGGAAAACGACGCGGAGGAAGAGGTGAAACGTTTGGCGAATATCCCTCGTCCAACGATTTCAGATATACCGCAGATATTACCGGCTTCGGACGGTCGGACGGCGGGTGAGCGGATGGTGAAAACCATCAACGGCGTGGAGTATGCTTTCCGTTGGTGCCCGGCAGGGGAGTTTATGATGGGTAGTCCAGAGGGTGAGTTGGGGAGGTATGACGATAGCGACGAAACACAACACCGTGTGAGACTTACAAAAGGCTTTTGGATGTTGGAAACGGAAGTGACGCAGT
Source organism: Planctomycetia bacterium (assembly GCA_030527185.1). Lineage (GTDB taxonomy): Bacteria > Planctomycetota > Planctomycetia > Pirellulales > Thermoguttaceae > RGIG3701. Next base: position 34,388 of record JAUNBF010000015.1, read on the forward strand.
CGATGTGGGAGAGTGTGATGGGCGAAAGTATTGAAACAAAGGCAAAACAGGGAATATATGGTTCATCGCTTGCCGGAACGGGTTCCAACTATCCGATGTATTATGTGAGCTGGGAAGATTGTCAGGAATTTTGCCGGAAGTTGCGATCTCTTGGTTTGGACGTCCAATTACCTACAGAGGCGCAATGGGAATACGCATGTCGCGCAGGCACGACGATAAGTCTTAACAATGGTAAGAATATCACGAGTGAGGAAGGAAGTTGTGACAACCTCAATGAAGTGGGTTGGTATAGTAAAAATTCGGATTCGACGACCCACATAGTGGGTCAGAAGAAGCCGAACGCGTGGGGCTTGTACGACATGCACGGGAATGTATGGGAGTGGTGCCAGGACTGGTTTGACTCAGGTTATTACGCTAAGTCGCCAACGAGCGACCCAGAAGGGCCTAGTAGTGGCGCAGGCCGGGTGAATCGTGGCGGGGGCTGGGGCAGCAACGCGAAGGGCTGCCGTTCGGCGATTCGGTACTACAATACGCCGACGTATCGCCGCAATATTCTGGGCTTCCGCCCTGTCCTCGTCCCTTAGTTCAATTCGTTTGAGCATCGCGTAGGCGGTCGAACGAACGCGAAGGAGCGAAGCGGAGCCGTCCCGAAGCAGAGAGTGAGAAACGCTGGAGTATTGAATATTCACTTTTTACGTAAGTTGGCTATTTTTGTGGGTATCCTTGTAATTCACACATGGTTTTTGTACAATCATAAAGAGACGAGATGATGAGAGTACGATTTTCGTTGTGTCAGGAGTATAAATAATGAAAACACGTCTTTTTTTCTTTGTTTTCTGGCAATTTGCCTGCATTGTTGGTGTATGGGCGGAGGGAGAAAACGTCCTCGCCCGGTTTGCAAATCAGGAAAATCCACAGGAGTCGCGGAAGTTTGCGCTGTTGGTCGGCGTAACGGATTACACAGAGTTAAGCAAGCTTTCTTATTGTGTGAATGGGGTTCATGCAGTGAGGAAGGAACTGATCAAGCTGGACTTCAAACCAGAGGATATTCATATTCTTTCTTCTGGATCGAACGAATTCAAACACTTGCCGACAAGGAAAAATTTTGAAAAAACGTTGGATTCCATTCTCCTGCAAATAGAAGAAAACGCTCAGGAAAACGAGAGTAAGAAAAAAGAGCAGAGCAACATACTCTTTTTTATGTTTTCGGGGCACGGTTTGGAAAAGGACGACGCGCAATATCTCTGCTTGACAGACACGGAACATAATAATCTCTCGGAGACGGCCTACCCCATTCCTCAACTGCTAGAAAAATTAAACCGTTCCAAAGTGGATTTCAAATGGGTGGTCATCGACGCGTGTCGTGAAAAGTTCACCGACAAAAAAAGTTTGCCCGGTGAAACGACGTTGGAGGAGATCGACAATCCACCGCCTGGGGTTTTTCTTTTTCAGTCGTGCAAGTCGGGGCAGTCCAGTTACGAGCCATTTTGGGAGCCGGGGACGATACCAGAAGGTCAACAACCGCTTGGTATTTTCACGGAATGCTTTGTCGAGGCGCTTTCTGGCAAAGCGGATTCGGATCAGGACGGCAACCTGACGCTTATGGAAGTCTGTAAGTACACCACCGAGTTGACCAGCAACAAAGCGTGGGAAAATCACCAGAAATTCCAATATCCGTTTTTCCAATGGGACGGTTCCGATTTCATCCTGAAGTCCGACCTGAAACGCCAAAGGGCACGAAAACTCCATAGCGAAGCGAAGCAACTTTTCGGTGAGAAGCGGTATGCGGAGGCGAAAGTGAAGATTTCGGAGGCATTGGAATTGTGTCCGAAGGATTGCGAATACGCGCAGTTTGAAATTACGATTGAGCAATTTTTGAAGCTTGTCGAGCAGAACGCAGAGTTGGAGCGAAAGGCGCAGGAGGCTGCGGAAAAAGCACGTTGGGCGGAGGAAAAAGCGAAACGATTGGCGAATATCCCCCGTCCGACGCTTCCAGACGTACCGCAGATATTACCCGTTTCGGACGGTCGGACGGCGGGTGAGCGGATGGTAAAAACCATCAATGGCGTGGAGTACGCTTTCCGTTGGTGCCCGGCAGGGGAGTTTATGATGGGCAGCCCAGAGGGTGAGTTGGGGAGGTATGACAATGAAAAGCAACACCGAGTGAGACTTACAAAAGGTTTTTGGATGCTGGAAACGGAGGTGACGCAAGCAATGTGGGAGAGCGTGATGGGAACGACGGTTTCGCAACAGAGGGATAAAGGCAATAAAGATTGGTCACTTCGTGGAACAGGTCCGAATTACCCGATGTATTATGTGAGTTGGGAGGAATGTCAGGCATTTTGTCATAATTTGCGATCTCTTGGTTTGAATGTTCAGCTTCCCACGGAGGCACAGTGGGAGTATGCTTGCCGTGCAGGCACGACGACAAGTCTTAACAATGGGAAGGATCTTACAAGTACAAATGGAAGTTGTTACAACCTTAACGAAGTAGGTTGGTATGATGAAAATTCGGATTCGACGACCCACATAGTGGGTCAGAAGAAGCCGAACGCATGGGGTTTGTACGACATGCACGGGAATGTATGGGAGTGGTGCCAGGACTGGTTTGACTCAGGTTATTACGCAGAGTCGCCAACGAGCGACCCAGAAGGGCCTAGTAGTGGTGCGCGCCGGGTGATTCGTGGCGGTGGCTGGAGCAACTTCGCGAAGGGCTGCCGTTCGGCGCTTCGGTTCAGCAATACGCCGACGTTTCGCTACATCATTCTGGGTTTCCGCCTTGTCCTCGTCCCTTAGTTCAACCGTTTGAGCTATTGCGTAGGCGGTCGAACGAACGTGAAGGAGCGAAGCGGAGCCGTCCCGAAGCAGGAAGAGAGAAACGCTGGAGCGTAAATTCCTTCCCCCGTTTGCGGGGAGCGGCTAAAGCTGGTACTGGAATGAACGGGTGGTGGGTTATTTTTGGGGGTGTCCTTGTAATTTACACAAGGTTTTTGTACAATCGTGGAGAGGTGGGAGGAACGGTAAATGATGATTTCCGTGATGACGAGAGAATGGGGACGATGAAACAGTACGTTTTTTCTTGGTTTTCTGGTTGTTTACAGCTGTTTAAGGAGGGCAGATTGGTGACGCTCCGCGGGGAACGGTTTTGGAAAACGGGGCAGGCTCAAAATTTTTTTGGAAATATTTTGTATTTTTTTGCAATTTCACTCTCAAATTTACTATAACGTAATAGCGGTGGAGGGGTTTGTATCGAATATCCTTCCAGATTGTATCCGAGGAGATGTTTTCAACTTTTTTTCAACAGGAGAAATTTCATGAAGTCGATTTATCAGATGGGTGTTGCGGGAATCGTGGTGGTATTGTGTGTGTCGATGGGTTTGGCAGGACAACCTGAACAGAAGCAGTCACAGAAACAGTCGCAAAAACAACGTTACGTGCCCGTCCAAAAGGAGGAGCCAAAGCCGGTTCAGGAAAAAGTGGAAACCCAAGCGAAACCTGAACAGAAACAGGAGACGTGCCGACAGGGGAAGGAACAGAAAGTTTCCCAAAAGCCGACAGGAATTGTCGTTGTTGGGGCAGTGAAGAAAGAAGAGGCGAAGAAACCGGTTCAAAAAGAAGAAGTGGGAAAACCGGCACAGAAAAAAGAAGAGGTGAATAAGCCGGTTCAGGAAACGGTTCAGAAAAAAGAAGAGGTGAAAAAGCCGGTTCAAAAGCAATCGCAGAAACAGTCTCGTAAATAACGCCTTTCGGAAACCGTGGGAGGAGAAGAAATGAAATACCTGGAAAGACGAATCGGCTCGGTTTTGGCGTTGTGGTTGAGCCTGGCTCTCACGGTTCAGGCCGCCGACATCGGACCCAAGTGGCAAATCGGCGATCGCTGGTCGGTCGAAACGCAGACCATCCAGACTCCGGCTTCGCAAAAATCTGAGCGGAGCCGGGGAGTGGTCTGGAATTTTCACGTGGCGGGAGAGGAAAAAGTGGGCGAACAGGATTGTTTTCGTGTGGAAATTACCTGTGCGGACACACGGCGTAAACAGCCGAATGTGACGATTTGGGTGGGACGCCAGACAGGAATGCTGACACGGCTCACGTCCCGAATCCCGATGGAGGGGAAATATGCGGAGTACACGGAATCGTATTCCATGGCGGATGGTGTTCCGACGCCGGTATTGGGAATCATCCCGTCGCTGCCGTTGGATTTACCGATCCTTACCGAAGCGGCCAGAAACTCCAAGTCACTGGAGCCTGCCGTGTATGAATCGGTTTCAGGAAGTGGGCAGACGAAGAATCTGAACGATGTTCGTTTTGCGTATTCCGTCACGCAGACGATTTCGCCAGTTCCCCAAAATCGAATCAAGTCTCTGTCGGAAAACATCCACGCATCGGAAAGCGTTCAGGTACGGATTTCCGCAGGTCAACACGACGTGGAACAGGTCTGGACAGCAGAAAAACCATGGCCGATCTACAGTAACAACGGCGTATCGGTCTCCCGATTGAAGAATTTCATCCCGGCAGACCAGAAGGAGGGAGAGTGAGATGTTCAAAATGATACGTTGGGGAATTGTGCTGATTTTTCTTCTGTGGCTCTGCCCTGCCGTGACGCAAGGTTATGAGGAAGTGGGAGAAGCCCAAAAAAGAGTCTGGTCGGGGTACTGGTGGCCGATTCGCAACGGCGGAATCATCGAGCCATTGAAAAGTTACGACTTTTTGGCCCGTCGGAAAGCGGTTGCGTGGGAGCTGAAAAACAATCCTCCCGGTCCCGAAGTTCCGCAATGGTTCGGTTTCTGTCATGCGTGGGCAGCTTCCGCCGTGATGGAGCCGGAGCCGCAAAAGGTGCTGCAATCGCGTGGGCAGTTGCTTTCCATCGGGATTCAGAAAGGTTGGCTGGCAGCCAGTCATGCGGAAGACGAATGCAATTTTTTTGGCCGACGTTATGAAGAAGGGGAAGATTTTCAGGATATTGCCCCGGAAGAATTTTGGCGAGCTTTGAAAATACACATTCGTGAGCAGGGAATCCCGATCGTGGCAGACCTGGAGCCAGGAGAATCGGTCTGGAATTACCCGATTTATAAATATCGTGTGCAGCATACTCCGCAAGGGGAAAAGGTTGTCGGGACGATTGAAATCTGGTTTGCCGACGATTCCGTCCCACCCGATTTTATCGGATTGAAAAGTGCCTACAAACGCTATGAATTTGAGGCACAGACGCGAGACGGTGCCATCCTCGTCGGAAGTGGCAAGTGGATCGGGCAAAGTGTGAACGACCATCCCGATTTTCTCTGGTTTCCGTATGTCGCCAAACCGGAAAATCCTGAGGTTCTTTATCCGTGGATTCGTCAAACGCTTGCCCTTTCTCTGACCGAGCCACAACCAGAACCCCAGCCGGAACCAACACCGGAACCGGAACCAACCCCAGAGCCAGTCACCGAAATTCCCACGATTTCCCCTGAAGAGTTGATCGATTTGATTGCGACGCAGAAATCGGACTTTATGTTGGACATGACGGTGGACAAATTTGACGGTGGCGTCTATCGGGAAGGCGATTCGCTCACGGTTTCGCTCCAGTCTGCCCGTGGCGGGTATCTGTACCTGATCGGCATTCTTCCCGAAGGAAAGCCTTTTGTACTGTATCCGCAGCCGGGCGACAACAATCGGATTGCCGGGGCGGAAGAAATCACCATTCCCCACCCCGATTCACGTTACACATTTCTTTTGAAAGAGAAACTGGGGACGTACCATATCAAGGCGATCGTGACGGATAAACCGGTAGAATTTGTGGGTTGGACCGCTTCCGAGGCACCTGCGAACGCGTCGAGCAAGGAACTCAATCTGGCGAATGAATCTTTCCACTGGCCGCCTGCGAGTATGGCAGGGGTATCGCGTGGGATGGAATTGGTGTATCAGAATGAGCGGGAAGCGGACGTTCGGCAACTGCTTCGTGAACGATTCCATATCACAGCTTTTGCCCAGGATGAAACTGTATTTGTCGTCATTCCTCAAAAATAGACTTTAGATACCACAACAAGAAAGGGAAGTACCCATGAGATATTTTTGCATTGCCATCCTGTTGCTTTGGAATGGTTTGCTCGTCTCCGGCGAAGAAATGTCGAGAGGCATGGTTCTGGAAGAGATGGGAAACGAGAAACCTTCGTTTTTCGTTCGCGTATCCGTGAATCATGAGAACCTGGAATATCAGGAAGGAGACCTGTTGCAGGTCCAAGTTCGTGCCAGTGAAAGTGGCTACCTGTATCTTTTTTACCAGGACGCCAGCAATCAAGTGAGCCTGTTGTATCCCAATCAGTATGATTCGGAGCATTACATTTCCAAAAATACGGATATTCAGATTCCTTCTCCGGGGCAGAATTTCCGAATTCGCACGGCAGCCCCCTTTGGTGAGGAGCGGTTATTGGCCGTTGTCACCAAAAAGCCTTTGCAGACGGCACGGTCGATACAGCTTTCGCGGAATGTGACGAGCCTTTCCGCAAAGGATGTCAGCCGATTTTCCAAAGAATTGCTCTCCAAAACTGGCGAAACCACGCTCTCTTCTGAAGAGTGGGCAGAACAATTGCTTCGGATTCGTACATTTCCCGCGTCCGCACCTTCGCCATCCCCCTCTCCCACACCTTCCCGGAAAACCAATCGTTTTTTGATTTGTATCGGTGTCAGTCATTATGAGGATGAGAAGATTCCGCCACTCCCCCCTTGCACGAAAGATGTTAAGAACCTTGCCCGGTATTTCCTTTCCCAGGGGCTTCCAGAAAATCACATTGTCGTGCTGCTCGACGAACAGGTTACGATGGCCAATATTCGTGCGTTGTTTTGCGAGGAACTTCCCCAAATAACCAAACCTGGAGACGAAGTGATTCTTTTCTGGACAGGGCATGGAAACCAATGTGCCGATGAAAATGGCGACGAAAAGGATGGGAAAGACGAAACCCTGGTACTTTACGATTCCCGTCGTCTGGAGCCGGAAACGCAATTGCTGGACGACACGTTCGGGCGTTGGATACAGAATCTGGATGGCCGTAAAATTCTGGTGATTCTGGACGCCTGTCACAGTGCGGGGTTGGCATCGTCGAAATCCTTTTTCAATTCCAGGAGCACTCCTGTATGGGATTTTGGTTTCAACGAAATTTCCAGCATGAAAGATTTGGGACAACGGAATCTGGCTATCATCGCCTCTTCCACCAGTTCGCAACCATCACTGCTTCGTGTGGAAAACGACATGAGCGTCATGACCTATTTCCTTCTTCAGGCACTGAACGAACGCCAAGGGTGGACACACGACGCACTTTTCCAGAAAATCCGTCCCCAAGTCAAAGAATACGTAAAAGAGAATTATTATGGTGCCCAGCAGGATATGGAACTTCAGGATGACATGGAATCCCCCATGCAGTTGAATTAGGGATTAGCAAAAAATAGCGTGGGCAACGGTTTGACAACGATTGCCCGCAAACGAGCCGTGAATCAATAGCGGAACCGGCATTTCGGAAATCGCTGTGTCCACGGCTTTGTCGTTTGGGAGGATTGTTTTGTGGAACATTCATGAGAAAAAAGTTTTATTCAATGTGATCAAAGAACGGTGAAAAAATGAAAAAAAGAATTTTCTGGCTGGTAACGCTTTTCTTTATGGGAACCCTTTCAGGCGTTCTCTTTGCGGAAGAACGGCATTTGGGGGAATTTCTCTCAGGATTACGTCAACAAGAAAGAGGGACTTCTCCTGAATCGCCTCCAACAACCGAAGGGCCATTTCGGGTGAATGTCCGTTGTTCCCATTCCGACCACACCTACCATCCAGACGAGCCGGTTCAGTTGTTCATCCAGTCGGAAAAGGATGGTTACGTTTACATTCGTGACGGAAAAAACCAGCAGGTGTATCCCAACGAGTATCATTCCCAAAATGCCATCACGGCGGGGCAGGAGCAGAGGTATCCTCCTGAAAATGCTCCGTTTACGTGGAAATTTGACGGAGCCAAACCTCAAGAGGAGTTGACGGTCTATGTCTCGCGAACCCCCTTGGCGGCCAAGGATTTGATAACCATGCCCACGGAAGAAATCGTCAAAATAACGATGACGTTCCACATCCGCGACGCAGCCACCACACCACCCACCACCCCCACGCCAGAGCCGGAACCTTCCTCCAAGTCCCAACGGTATCTGGCCATGTTCATCCAGACGCATGTGACACATTACCAGACGGGAGAATGGATTCTGGACAGGAACTTCCGATATCGTGTGGGAAACAGCGTTCAGGTGCGTCATGCCATGCTCAACGTGGGCGAATGCGCGGATTTGGGACTGATCACCGGAACGGATTTCACCAAGCCGAAAATTTACAGGGCATTTCAGAACATGCTGGAAAAAACGAAGCCGGGGGATGAGATTTTCATTTACTGGGAGAGCCACGGCGGACCGACGAACAAATTTGGAGATACCACAGGCGAGGCGGATGGCGTGAACGAGGTTCTTTTTCTTTCTTCTGTGAAATACCATCCTGAAGCGGAAAAAATTGCCGATCTCACCCCGGAGGACATTCTCACCGACGACGAATTCGCGGAGTTGGTAACGAGCCTAAAAGATCGGAAGGTGATGATTATCATGGAGGCCTGTTTTTCTGGCGGAATGGTGGAAGGAGCGGCAAACAATCAACTCTTTTCACGATCCCGTTCTCCCTTTCCACGTAACGAACTGGAGGAAATAGGACAGGTGATCATCCATCTGAGCAATCAGCCACTAAATTTACAGCCAATCTGGCGGGAGTCATCGACCATTTGCAATTATGACGACGTTCCGATGAATCAACGATTTGCCGCGAACCGTTCCCGAAGTGGTTTTCAGTCGTTTGCCAACCAGTTTTTCCGAAAGATCAAAGATATTCAAACCGACCACAACAATCTGGCAATGTTCATGTCCTGTTCCGAAGATGAAAGTTCCTGGTGTGCGGTGATCAATCCCCAAACAGGTGAAGTGTTTCTCCTGAAATGCGGTGAGTTGGATGACAACAAGGAGTTGGTATTGCCCATCGGTGCGCCGGTTTACGCACTGCTGCTGGTGATGGTGGACAAGGAGGGAAAATACACAAAAACGCCCGGTCATCCGACGTTTGACGATTTTATTCAGGTTGCCAACCGCCTCATTCCCGCCAACAACGCACGCATTGTCCGCCTCCATCCCAACCATGCTGGCAATACACAGGTGCCGCGAAGTATCAACAACATCGGGGAAGTGCTTTTGATTCCCTGATTTTTTTGGGGAATATTGAGAAATTTCAGACCATTTGTGGGTTCGTTCCCATGAATGGTTTTGGGCATTTATAGAAAGAAAAAACCATGAAAAAGACGCTACTATTACTGATTTTGGCGACGCTTCCCTGCCTGCTTTTTGCGGAGGAGGCGATTCGAGCGTGGAAATCGAAGACGGGGAAAACGATTATCGAGGCGAAGTGGGATTCGGAGAACGACGCGGAGGAGGAGACGGTGTTTCTGTCGAAAAATGGGAAGCGGTACAGGATTCCACTGAAAAATCTCTCGGAAGAGGATCAGAAATACGTCTTTGACGGGCGGGCGAAAAAGGCACAACGTGGCAGTGAGGAGGAAGACTTCGGGCTGGAGGAGGTGACGGAGGAAAAGCCGTCGGGAGGTGCGTTTGAAATGCCGAAGGCGCGGAAGTTTGCGGTGTTGGTTGGGGTGACGGAGTACGCGACGATGCATGATCTGCGTTACACCGTCCGCGACGTGGAGGCGATTCGAGAGCAACTGTTGAAATTGGGATTTGAGGACGAAAATATATACCTTCTGACGACGAAAAATGAGGACGTAGCCAAGGTTCCGACGCAACGCAACGTCGAGCGGACGATCGCGTCGGTACTTTCGCAGGCAGGGGTGGGTGATTTGGTCTTTTTCGCGTTTGCGGGGCACGGCGCGCAACTGGGCGATACGGCTTATTTCTGCACGCAGGACACGATTGACGAAGACATTTCGGGCACGGCAGTCTCGATCACGCAGGCGATGGACGATTTGGCGAAATCGGAGGCACGGTTCAAGTGGATCGTTGTAGACGCGTGCCGCAACAACCCATTCCGCCAGCGTGTTGCGGGGGTGCGTTCGATACAGAAAATCGACAACCCGCCAGAGGGGATAGCGCTCTTTCAGTCGTGCGCACCGGACGAATTCAGCTACGAAGACGAGAGCGTCAAACATGGTCTGTTCACGAGCAATTTTGTTCGCGGCTTGAGCGGCGAAGCGGACTTGAACAACGATGGTTCGCTGACGTTTCTGGAAGTCTGCACGTACACCACCAACCAGACCGTCCGCGACGTGCAAACGAAATTCCAGAAACACCAACGCCCCTACCTGACCAGCAGCATGTCGGACTTCATCCTCACCGAAGACCTCGACCGCCCGAAAGCGATTGCGTATTTCGCCGCGGCACAGCAACTGCGGCGTGAGAAGAAGTACGACGAGGCGAAACGGGAAATCGACAAAGCGTTGGAGTTGTACCCGGAGGATCAGGAATATCTGGATGAGCGTGGAATGCTCCAAACGATTGTTGACGCAATAGCGAAGCAAAAGGAGTTGGAGGAAAAAGCTCGAGAAGAGGCTGCGGCTCGTAAAAAAGCGGAGGAAGAGGCGAAACGATTGGCGAATATCCCCCGTCCAACGCTTCCAGACGTACCACAGATATTACCCGCATCGGGTGGTCGGACGGCGGGTGAGCGGATGGTGAAAACGGTGAAGGGCGTGGAGTACGCTTTCCGTTGGTGCCCTGCAGGGGAGTTTATGATGGGTAGTCCAGAGGGTGAGTTGGGGAGGTATAGCGAAGAAACGCAACACCGCGTGAGACTTACGAAAGGCTTCTGGATGTTGGAAACGGAAGTGACGCAAGCGATGTGGGAGAGCGTGATGGGAGATAATCCGAGTAATTTCAAGGGGAGCAATCTTCCTGTGGAGAAAGTTAGCTGGAAGGACTGTCAAGAATTTTGCCAAAAGTTACGCTCTCTTGGTTTGAACGTTCAGCTTCCCACGGAGGCCCAGTGGGAATATGCTTGCCGGGCAGGTACGACGACAAGTCTTAACAATGGTAAGAATATCACGAGTGAGGAAGGAAAAGGAATTTGTTACAACCTCAGCGAAGTGGGTTGGTATGAGAAAAATTTGGATTTGACGACCCACATAGTGGGTCAGAAGAAGCCGAACGCGTGGGGTTTGTACGACATGCACGGGAATGTTTATGAATGGTGCCAGGACTGGTATGACTCAGGTTATTACGCCGAGTCGCCAACGAGCGACCCAGAAGGGCCTAGTAGTGGCGCGTTCCGGGTGTTTCGTGGCGGTAGCTGGAACAGCATCGCGAGGTTCTGCCGTTCGGCGTTTCGGTTCCACAATACGCCGGCGCATCGCGTCGACGCTCTGGGCTTCCGCCTGGCTCTCGTCCCTTAGTTCAATCCGTTTGAGCATCGCGTAGGCGTTCGAGCGAACGCGTAGGGGCGAAGGCGGATGCCCGCCCCGAAGTAGGGAGGGGAATGTATTTTTTTTCAATTTATCACAATCACAAAGGAGAAAACCATGAAAAAGATTCTCGTACTGTTTGGTTTCCTGCTGTCGCTGGGCGTTTGGTCGGTGGTAGGCGGGGCGGAAGAGATCAAGAAGGTGGAAGTCAACATGCAGGTTCTGCTCATCAGCATTGAGAACTATGAACTTGCACCGTTGCAGTATGCCAGCAACGATATTGAAAAACTGTCGTCGCTGTTTCAGACACGATTTGGGGCGGTATCGCGTGCTGTCATTGATCGCCCGAATACGGGGAATGATTACAAAACGGCAATGGAGAAGGTCATTTCCGAATGGTGCCAAAACCTCAAGGAAAAGGACACGTGCATTCTCTACCTGGCCGGGCATGGCGTTGTCGGACCGGACGAACGGCTTTATTTGCCGATGGTCGATTTCAACCGCCGGAACTTCGACACCGCCGCCATTCCGATGGAGTGGATTCGGGAGCAGCTTGCCCAAGCGAAGGGAAAGTGCAAACTGATTCTGCTGGACACCTGTTTTGCCGGGACGGGGAAAAGTTTTGATGATTTCGCGCTCTCCAACTCCGAGGAAATGGCGAAAACATTTGAAACGCTTCCGAAAGTCGCGACGCTGGCCAGCAGCCGTGCCGACCAGAAAAGTTGGCTCTGGCAGGAACGGAAACACTCTCTCTACACGTTCTGGCTCATTGAGGGTTTTCGGGGAAATGCCGACTTGAACAACGATATGACGCTCGATGTGGACGAACTTTTCAACTACCTGGAGGAGAATATCGCCTGGGTCTCCGAAAGCGATCCGATGATGGAACCGCAGACTCCGATTCTGCTCAACGACTCGCAAATCAAGGAGACATTCCGACTTCCGCTTTTGGCTGCCAACAGTAAGGACACGTTGGAAAATGCCGCCAGCCAACTCGATTTGCACCTGCGTCGTCTCCCAGAAGGAATGGTTCTGGTGCCGGAATTCACTACCGGTCCGATTGGGGAGGAACCTGTCATTCAGGACAACTACGGAACGCTCCCACGCAGATTCGCGGCCAATTTGCAAAGTCAACTGGTCGTATGTTCCCGTGGCACTCGACATTACAAAGTCGCCAATGCCAACACCACTCAAAAAATACTTCGTGAAAACCAACTCACCCCAGCCGATTTGGGAACCGACACATCCGCGAATCTTCAGATAAAAGGCAAACCCATTCAATATCTTGTCCTTGGCCGCCTTTATCATGCTCCCAAACAGATCGGTATCATGGAAATGGAAATTTCGCTCATCGATGCTCAGGAACAGGATACGATTGCCACGTTCCACACGAAAATCCAACTCTCCAGCAGTGAACTTGGCGAGTGCGGTATCAGTGCCGCTCTTCCCTCTCGGCAAAATCTGTATCCCGATAACGAATATGTTCCCACGGATGGAGGACTGGTGGAACCCAATGCCGCTGTCGTCCTGGGGCAGATGATTCAGGATGCCGAAAAGGTAAACCCGATGATGGATGGAAATATTCCTTTCAAAGTCGAAATTTACGTCCGTAAAGCAGGTTCTCGCGATGAACTGACGCTCCGTACCGGAAAAGTCGTCGGAAATGAGTATTACCTCCCCCTGAACAAAGGGGAAGAGTATCAAATCTGGGTGCGTAACAACAGTAACCAGCTTCAGTACATCCGCGTCCTCGTCGACGGCATGAACACGCTTTCCCAATCGACTCAAACCTACTCGAAAGGAGCGATCGTCGAACCTGTTCCCACAAACACGCTAAAACCGGAGCTGGCACCCATTGTGGCTCTGGAAAATGCTCGTGCCTGGGCTGTTAAGCCGGAAAGTGTCCTGCAAGTGGCGGGATTCTACGAAGTAAACAATGGTGTCCCAACCCAAAGTGGCCTGTATCGTTTTGAACTGGGCGACGCGGACGAATCCCTCGGTGCCCGAAAGTCCTACACAGAACAACTCGGACGAATCACCATCGGCATCTACCAAGGCGTCCAACCCGCCACCCGCCGTAGCGTCCGTTCCCCTGGTACCAAAATCCAGGACCGTGAACAAATACAACTGAAAATAGACGACAGTGGCCTCCTCCCCGCCGAACATCCAACCGTGATCTACAATCTACGTTACCTTTCGCAGGAAGAATACGACGAACAGTAAATTTGCCAAAAACCCCACAAACATCCCAGGGGACACAACCATCGCGTCCCCTTCACCCTTCACCCACAAGGAACAACCCATGAAAACAATCCTAACCCTCCTACTCCCCCTTCTCCTCCTTGCCACCACCACACAGGCAGAAGAACCTGTCCGCACATGGAAATCCGCCTCCGGCGCCGTCGTCCTCGAAAATGCCGCATGGGATAACCAAAATGATCCCGACCCCAGTACGGTTTATTTTATCAAAAATGGACAAAGATATAAATTTGCGTTAAATCAACTGTCTCAAGAAGACCAGAAGTACGTGACCGATGGGAGAATGACAAAAAATGAAGCGGGTGACGCAGAGGATGGTGTTCCGCAGCTTACACCGGTGATTCAAAGCGGGCATAGGTACGGCGTGGACAGTTTTGTCTTTACACCAGATAAACAACATCTTATTGCTTCAGGTGGCGATATACTTTTGTGGAATGTCGAAACCGGAAAACAGATAAGAACCTATAGTGATGACTTCGCTGTGTTTGGGTTAACTCAAGATGGAGAGGAGGTTTTTGGATGGGATCACAGTGATTATTATAAGCTAAACATAAAAACAGGGGAAGTGCAGAAAAGAGAGATTGTTGATTGGGACAACTATGCGTGTTTTAAAGATGAAATTTCTTTTGATCAATATGGGACGAAAATACTCCTTATTGAAAAAAAGGAAGTGGAAAGACTAGCAAGAGCAGGGCTCTTTGACACGGAAACCAAAAGGCGTGTCGCAACGTTTCATACAAAAGGAAATATTGAAAAAGGACTTCTTAGTTCTGATGGAGAAATTACCGTCTTTTATTCTGTCGAAAAAATAGAAACACGGGTTCCTGATGAAGAAAAAAGCTCATTTCATTCCATGTTTACTGCCGTACCAGAAACAAAAACTACAATCACACATTATTTGCAAGCATTTGATAGTAAATCTGGTAGAAATCTTTGGACAAAAACAGTCGAAATCGATTCTTTTAGTGATATGGTTATCATGCCTCAAAAGAAATGTATCGCACTTCTGGGGTATACGCATTCCGAAGATAGCCCTAAAATACTCATTTATAACTTATATAGTAGCAGTGTTCAAACGCAGTTTCATGTAAACTTGAAAGAGAAATATAGCGCAACTCTCGCTGTTTCCCCAGTGGGAAACCAGATTGCCGTTTCCGATGGCGCGGATATCCGCGTTTTCGACACGAATAACAGGCGAGAAATCGTCTTTTGCAAAGGAGGCGCAAACGAAATTGACAATCTTAAATTTTCTCCAGATGGAACAAAGGTTGTCGCGACTTCTAACACAATCATTATTTTTGATTTAATCTCAAAATCACACGTAGTTTTAGGGCAAGAACGCCCCAGTGATTACGGTCTAGAATGTTGGACAGCAACTGCGGATGGCAAAACGGTCGTTACTTTTTACCGTCGTAATGTTCTTGTTTACGACGGTAAAACCGGTTTTTTGGAAAAATGGTTAAAACACCCACACCCAGAAAAATCTCACAGCCAGTCCATACTTTCTATAAGTGATAATGGAAAGTTTGTCGTCATGTGTTCCAAATCTTCTGATGTTGCAGAAATAGTAATATGGGATAGAGAAACAGGCGATGTGATTGAAACGATTTCTTTTGAATCTTACAATTATTCTGGTAGTATGCCTGCTATTGATTTTTCACCTGATAGCCAACGATTGGCTTGTTTTTGTTTCACAGAAAAAAATGATAAAAAATATGAGCAACTTTTTGTCTATGATGTGGTACGTCAGCAAAAATTAACAGATTCAAAGAAAGAAGTGGCATGGGGAGATAAGTGTGGCTATATTCGATTCGATGCAAACGGCCAGAAACTATATGGAAATGCTGGCGAAGATTTTTGTTGCTGGAACGCAAATACCGGAACCAAACGAGTTTTATTCCATATCGACAATCGCCATACTCCAGAAGCATGTCTATCTCCAAGCGGGAAATACATTGCTTCATGGCAATATAAAGAGGTTCCCAAAGAAGACATTGAACGTTCTGGTAAAATCCTAATCTATGACACACAAACCATGCGGATTGTAAAAACTCTGTGGGTTGATTACCTGGATGGTGTATATTTAAATAATTATGAATATCTCGAATTTTCACATGACGATAAATATCTGTGGATACGAGAACCGGTACGTGATGGGACTTCAGAGCGCCTCAAAAATTTGCTATGTTTAGATATACAATCAGGGCAAATTGTAAGAAGAATACCGTTACCATTTGGTTTTCGCTATGAAACAGACAATTTTTGCGTAACCTCTGACAATGGTGTATTGGCATATTATGGTACGGACGATATCCTTATGAAATTTGACGCAACATCTGGTTGTCCTATTGTGCAATATGAAAGTGGACAGTCGGACCATATATCAAATTGTCAGTATGATGAGAATACGGATAGAATCATTGCCTCTGGAAATAAAATTTCTTTTATTGATTCAAAATCGGGCTCGCTTTTACAGTCCATTCCCACAATCGACGACTCTGTTTGTGACTTCACTGTTTGCGAAAATAAACAATACGCACTGATTTGTAGTGACAGAGATGAATTCTTTTTTTCATTTTGGGATATTCAACAAATGCGTCCAATCAACTCATTTTATACGACAAGAGAAGGTTATATATCGGAAATGAGCCTTCGGAGTGATGGGATTGCCGCAGTCTTATTTTATCAGTCAAGAGATAAAAATACTATACGTTATGGAGAAAGCGATTATGTTTATACACTTCTTTTTATTGATGCAAACACAGGGAAGTTTCTGCGACAAGTATCACTCCCTATCCAGAAAAAAAGAGAGGGAACTACCCAAAACTCACTAATATGGACCGATGACAATCAATTCCTGTACACGCATTCCTGCTGGGAAGATAAAGACAAGGATGAAGCGACTACTTTGAACTATCGGGTCAATCTGCGTAATTATCAACTCTCCTACGATGAGAAGCTCGAACAAAAGAAATATCCATATCCAAAATCTGAGGAAAAGGAACTTGAGTTCGTTTTTCAAGATAAAGCCGAAAAAATATCGTACCGGCTTTCTGATTGTATGACAGAGAATATTGCTAATTCAGGCGGCTTTTTTATCGATACCCAAAACAATCGAGCCCTCATGCGTTATATGTTCTTCAACTCCGGTCGGGACTGGCTTGTCATCACCCCTGAAGGCTTATTTGACGGGACACCGGAGGCGAGGCGGATGGTGGCGTATCGGGTGGGGGAGACGTTGAACGTGCAGCCGGTGGAGGCGTTTTTCCAGGACTTTTATTATCCTGGGCTGTTGGGGGCGATTTGGAAAGGGGAACGGCCGATGCCGAGCGTGAAGGTGAAGGAGCAGTTACCGCCGGAGATTGTGATTGTGTCGCCGAAGGGTGGGGAGACGACGGAGGGGAAGGTACGGTTTGAGGTAGTGGTGAAGGATCAGGGGGGCGGGATTCAGAAGCCATCGATTACGGTAAATGGTGTAGGGGTTGGCGTGAAGGAGAAACCGATAACGTCGGAGAAGGAGGTACGGTGGTCGTTTGATTTACCTCTGGCCAATGGGGAGAATCAGGTGGTGATTCGTTCGGCAACGGCAGATGGGCAGATTGCGTGCGAATCGATACCGGTGACGATCCATTACGCACAGGCGTTGGAGAATCCCCCTCGGCTTTTTGTGCTGACGGTAGGCGTAAGCGACTATACGGCAGGCGGTGCGTTTGATTTGCAGTGTGCGGCGGCGGACGCGCAGGCTTTGGCGAAGGCATTTGAGACGAACGGGAAGAAATTTTACGGCGAGGAGGGTGTTTTTGTCCGAACGCTGACGGAGAAAGACGTTACGAAAGAGCGGATTCAGGAAGCGGTTCGTGAGATTGCGGAAAAATCACGGCCGGAGGACGTGTTTGTCTTTTCGCTGGCCGGGCACGGTGCGACGGTGGGGCAATTGTACTATTACTTCCCGGTCGATTTTCCATTTGAGGAGGATCACCAGCCGGTCGATTCGGTAATTCGCGAGAGCGGCATTGGTGGCGACATTCTCAACGACTGGATCAATTCGGTGCCGGCGATGAAGCGTATCGTGATTTACGACACGTGCCAATCCGAGGCCGCTTTGAAGCGTAGTGCCATGGAGGAACGCAAGGCGATGGAGATGCTTTCCAAGATGACGGGCTGTTTCACGATTGCGGCTGCGTCGGGCAAAGAGGCAGCGTTGGAGCTTCCCGACATGGGGCACGGCGTTTTGACATACGCGCTTCTGGGCGGTTTGGGCGCGGCGGAGAAAGGGCTGCTGAAAGACCGTTCGGCAGTGTCTGACGACGGACTCATTCGCGTTCGCGACTGGCTTGGTTTTGCGCAGGACAACGTCGGCAAACTCTCCGAGCTTTCCTTCGGCACCGAGCAACGAGCGATTTTCCAGGCAGGAGCGAACAATTTCCCGATTCTGAAAAAGTGATCTTAAACGAGGATACAAACGATGAAAAAGCTATTGATTTTACTGGTTTTCGCGGCAATTCCCTGCCTGCTTTTTGCGGAGGAGGCGATTCGAGCGTGGAAATCGAAGACGGGGAAAACGATTATCGAGGCGAAGTGGGATTCGGAGAACGACGCGGAGGAGGAGACGGTGTTTCTGTCGAAAAATGGGAAGCGGTACAGGATTCCACTGAAAAATCTCTCGGAAGAGGATCAGAAATACGTCTTTGACGGGCGGGCGAAAAAGGCACAACGTGGCAGTGAGGAGGAAGACTTCGGGCTGGAGGAAGTGACGGAGGAAACCGCAGACGAAACATCGAAAATTCCGTTTGAGATACCGAAGGCGCGGAAGTTTGCGTTGTTGGTGGGGGTGACGGATTACGTGGAGATGAGCGGGCTGACGTGTTGTGTGAAGGACATTCACGCAATTCGTAACCAGTTGATAAAACTGGGGTTTAAGGAAAATGACATCTATATTCTGGAGTCGGGCAAGGCGATGAAGGATTTGCCGTCGCGGAGGAACATTTTGGAGCGTCTGGACTTGGTTCTGGGGCAGACGCAGGCGGGGGATATGTTTTTTTTCGCGTTCGCGGGTCACGGTGCCGAGACGGGGCGTGAACAGTACATTTGCCCGGCAGAAACGGAGTTGGAAAATCTGTCTGAGACGGCTGTTCCTATTCCGTTGATTTTGAAGAAGTTGGAAGAATCGGAAGCACGGTTCAAGTGGCTGGTGGTGGACGCTTGCCGCAACAATCCGTTCAATCGTCGCGTGCCGGGGGCGACGACGCTCCAGCGAATCGACAACCCGCCGAAAGGGGTTTTGCTCCTTCAATCGTGTGGGCAGGACGAGTACAGCCACGAAGACCGCAATCTTGGCCAGGGCATTTTCACCGCCAGTTTCGTCGAAGCTCTTTCCGGCAAGGCGGATCAGAATCAGGACGGCACGCTCACGCTGATGGAGGTCTGTTCCTACACGACAGAATCGACCAACCGCCGTGCGCTCGACCTTTTCCAGAAGTACCAACGTCCCTATTTCAACGGCGACATCACCGATTTTGTGTTAACCGAAGACCTCAACCGCCCGAAGGCCATTGCGTATTTCGACGCTGCACAGAAACTGCGACGTGAGAAGAAATACGACGAGGCGAAACGGGAAATTGACAAGGCGTTGGAATTGTACCCGGAGGATCAGGAATATCTGGATGAACGGGGCATTATTCAGGGATACGTGGAACAAATAGCAGAAAAAGCCCGCTTGTTGGAGGAAAAGCGATTGGCCGAAGAAGCTCGTAAAAAAGCGGAGGAAGAGGCGAAACGATTGGCGAATATACCTCGTCCGGTGCCGGGGAGTACTCCGCAGATATTGCCCGCATCGGGTGGTCGTACTGCGGGTGAGCGGATGACAAAAACGATTAACGGTGTGGAATATGCGTTTCGTTGGTGTCCTGCGGGAAGTTTTACGATGGGAGCTGGGGTTTCATATGAGAAAGATCATACTGTGCGTTTAACGAAAGGTTTTTGGATGTTGGAAACGGAGGTGACGCAGCGGATGTGGAAGAGCGTGATGGGCGAGAATCCGAGTGGTTTTTCAAACGCTGGGTATAGGAAAGACGAAGTTTCGGGTATGAATACGGACAATTTTCCAGTGGAGAATGTCAGCTGGGAGGATTGCCAGGAATTTTGCCGGAAGTTGCGTTCGCTTGGTTTGAACGTTCAATTACCCACCGAGGCTCAGTGGGAGTATGCCTGTCGCGCGGGCACAACGGGAGAATATGGCGGAACCGGCAATCTTGACGATATGGGTTGGTATAAAGATAACAGCGATGAGCGAACGCATGAGGTCAAAACAAAGAAGCCGAACGCGTGGGGTTTGTACGACATGCACGGGAATGTATGGGAGTGGTGCCAGGACTGGTATGACTCAGAAGGGCCTAGGAGTGGCACGTACCGGGTGTATCGTGGCGGTGGCTGGATCAACTACGCGGAGCACTGCCGTTCGGCGAATCGGTACTACGATACGCCGACGTTTCGCGGCAACTATCTGGGCTTCCGCCCTGTCCTCTTCTCTTAGTTCAATCCGTTTGAGCTATCGCGTAGGCGTTCGAGCGAACGCGTAGGGGCGAAGGCGGATGCCCGCCCCGAAGCAGAGAGTGAGAAACGCCGGAGCGTAAATTTCTTCCGCCGCTTACGGGGGTCGCGATATATTTTTTAAGGAGAGATTGTTGCACAAATAAAGACTTTTGTTATCCATTCGGGCGATATATACCCGTGTTCCTTGAAATTTCCGGTTTTCCGCACGAAAGCCCCTCCCTTGGGGAAGGGTGGCAGCCGTAGGCGGGAGGAAGACACCGTTTTTCCTTGACGACGGGGTGGGACAGGAATGGGGGGGCTATCGTAATTTGCCCAATAGAACATCGTTCCGCCATTTCACCAACCCACCCCCCGCCCTATCGGGCGTACCCCTCCCAAAGGTAGGGGCTTTCTTTTCGTTTTCCTGAAATTCAAAATGGGAGGGGGAGGGGAATGGACGGGGGGATGAGTGGTTTTCAGGATGCTCCCCAGAGAACGTAGGCAGCCCAGAAGAGGGGATGGTTCCATTCGGGTTGGCGGCGTACGTCACGTTTGGCTTCCAGCAGAGCTTTGGCGTAATTCACGTTTCCCTGGCTGTCGGCTTCGAGGAGGTTGGCAATGAACGTGGAGATACAGAACGCGGTGGATTGATCGTCGATCGTCCAGTTGGAGGTGAGGACTCTTTTACTGCCGGCCACGAGGGCACTTCTTCCCAGCGACCAGACACCTTCGCCCAACTGGATGGCACCGCAGCTGGTTTCGCACGCACTGAACAATGTCAATTCCGCGTCCGTCAGATTCAGTTCGGAGATTTCCGCAAGGGTTAAAAAGCCGTCATTCCGAGGGTCCGCGGTATCTCCGGGGGTCATGGCGAGGGCACTGAAGAGATTTTCCGCCGAGGAATCGACAAAGCCATGGCAGGCTATGTGAACTAATTGCTTTTTCTCGACATGGCGGCGCAGATTTTCTTCCGTGGCCTCCTTTTCAAGGAACTGGACGACTGTTTTGGCGGGGTATTTTTCGCAGGCGGAAACAATTTGGTTCGACTCCAGACTGGTATACAAGAGTGGTTTCAGAACTCCCTGGGGAATCGTTCGATTCAGCAGTGGGCTGTCCACGGGAAGTGTCTGCACCCTTTCTTCCATTTGATAGTTCCACGAATAATCGGGATTTCCCAATGTCAGGATATTTTGCAATGTTCCCTGCGACTTCCGGGCTTGGGAACGGCTTTGTGCCATCCAATGCTGGTAAATGCCTGCCGAGGGAGCGTACACCACGGGCGGGCAGCAATCCAGGAAAAAAACGGGGTCGGTGGAGGCATCCTGAACCACCATCGCTTCCATCGGCAAAAGGGAAAGGGAACCATCGGGAATGACGAGAACACGTTCGTAAACATCGTTTGTCAGATGGTGCCGCAAGTCCTGATCGGGCAGAAGGAGGTGCCAGGCCAGGTTCAAAAGTCCATACAGGCGCACGTTGTTTTCAGGAGGAATTTCTTGGGAGTTGAATTGCTCCAGAATTCCATCCTTGCCATTTTGAAGGATATGATCCAGAACCGACACACGCAGTGGGCCTGCCTCGATATTCCAATCAGGAACCAGTTGACGGAGTTCGTCGGCTATTTCCGGGGTGATTTCCAGAGGGAACAACTGTGGCTCATCATAACCATCACCGTAAACGAGCAAAAAAACGGAAGGAGGCATAGTATTATTGACCCAGGATACCGTTTCATAAAGATCGGTTCCTTTTTTGAAAACAGGATTTGCCTGCGAAATATCCGTCTCGGTCGAAAAGAGGACATACTCCAGAACGATCGTTTTGGTTTCCCGCAAATGTGCCTGAAAAGTAGGGTAATCGACCGACAAATGGGACGCCTGCTCCAGCATACGGGAAGTGGAACCCGCCCCCTGGATGGCATTCCACGCGTGGCGTACTTCCTCACGAGCCGTAATAATGGCCTGATCCAGCTTGGTCGCCCGACGTGCCATTTCTTCGGGAGGCATATTCCGCTCCTCCAGGAGTAAATTCAACTCCACCTGGAGCGCTTTGAGCTGCCTCTCCGCCAGCAACCGTCTTTCGTAAAGTTTTTGAGCGGCCTCTTCCGGCAATCCTGCCAAAGGATCATTCCCCGATAGGAGAAGCGCTCGCTGAAGACCAACGGCACGTAAATTTTCCACCGTGGAGTAAATCTCCTCCATGTTACCCAATTGCCACAAGGAATCGATCAAATGATAAGCGGCCTCTTTCTGTTTTTGAAAAAGAAACTGACTCTGTGCCGCGGAACCACCATAATAATCTTCCGTCCATTTCAACGCGTATTCCAAACACGTTTGATTGTTTCTCGCGACCAATCGAAACAAATCCTCCGACAATTTCCGCATTTCCGCGTATTCTTCCGTCGATTCCGCGGAATCGTCCTCTTCCAGCATGTTGTCCGCAATCGTCTTCGTCTCTCTTGCGTAAAAGTGCAGTAAATCCCCTCGCTCCTCATAGAAAAAGAGAGCGTCTTGCGGTGTCGCTCCTTGATTTTCAATAATTTTCACCCCCAAATTCAATATCTCATTGAATTTTTTATGATCGTCGCTATCTCGATACCATTCCGCCTCACAGCGTAAAACCGGGAGCAATTCTTTGTGTTCCGCACCCCAGGTGGCCTCCAGAATCTCACGTGCCTGGCGGAGATAATCATGAGCCACTTCTCGGCTGGCAGTTTCCAGAGCTTCCCAGTCCACCCCATTCGGATGTGGCCCATAGTTCAGAATATTCATATGATAACGTGCCAGAAGAACACAAGTCCGTACCGAGGCAAGACTTTTTTCACCCGAGGTTTTTCGATGAATCTCCAGAGCTTGCGTCAGAAATTTCTGAACACTCCGTTGATACATCGAATAAGAAAAATCCATCATCGTTTCTGGATTTCGTTCGGTTTCTATCTCTCTGCTCATTCTTTTTAAGGAAAGAGAATGCTCCTCGTTTATTCTTTCTGTCCTTGCCATCACATAAGACGCAATGTTTTCCAGCGATGCCGCAATGGCAGGATCGTCTGGCGGCAAAGCGTCCTCACGCAGTTTCCAGGCATCGTACAACAATTTCCAGGCGGCATTATACTGGTCGAGTTGCTGGAGCAAAAGCCCATGTTGTTCCTTGATTTCCGCCAGCAAAACAGGTGACTCCGCCGCAAGGGGAGTACCCGCCAGATAAATTCGGATGGCATCTTTGGTTTTGCCCCAGGAAACATAGATTTTACCGAGCGAGTGGAACTGCTGCGCGGCGGCCAACTTGGCCTTTTCATCCTCCCACGACATTATCAGCAGTTGTTCCAATAACGGTGAGGCCGTCTCAAAATCCCCCTTTTGTGCCAGGTTTCGCAATTCCCCAAAGGAGGCTTCGCTCGCTTCCCAACGTTGTGCCAGAACCCCAATATGCGAAAAAAGAACCAGCCACCCACTGAAAAAGGAGACCGTACAGAGTTGTCTGGAGAATAACGCGACGGTAAAATTCCTATCCATCAATATATCTTTCGGTAGCATCCAAGGAAAAGCTGCTTTCTGAAGAATCCCCAATAAAAAGATACCGCGACCGGACGACACGATTTTTAACCCGTCGGGTCTTCTGTCTCGTGTTGTCCAATCGCAAGCATCTTTTTATCAAACGCCCCCCAACCTCTTATTTTTGACGATTCCAGGTTTTAGGAGAAGTGGCAATCTCTTTCAAATTGGCACCGCGAATATTCCCCGGCATTTCAATTTCATCCGGGAGTTCGCCGAGTTGTTCCTGCACTCCAGCAAGTTCCTTTGCCATCTTTTCAGACAAGATCATCGCCTGAATCATAACATCGTCAGACGTAAACTCAATCGCCACCAGCACAGATTCTTGCCCTTCAGGTATCAGAGTAAGAATTCCATCCTTGATGGAGTACGTCCCGCGAACATCCACTTTCATATTCATCGACGGCACCTCCACGCTGGAAAAAACCGTTCCGTCTTCTTTATAGGTGGTCGTCGAGTACGTTTTCATGGATGGCATGGCCTTGTTCGTTTCAACATTCGTCCAGGTGCCAAGAATTCGCTTTTGAAGCTCTTCGTCCGATAATGCGACGGGCTGCTCTTCCTCCCCAACCGGCTCTTCCACACCAGGTTCCTCCACAACCGGCACCGCCA
>JAUNBF010000106.1 GCA_030527185.1 Planctomycetia bacterium
TAATTGATAATTGAAGGCGTTTATATAAATTCACATTTTTACGAAGGACAGAACTGTCACAGTAAAAAACTTTCCATAGTCATTCAGGTTGGAATCAAAATAATTATCAATTATCAATTTAATAAGCCGTGTTGACGTCATGGGTTATCGAACATTACAGGAATGTGTGGAAGATTTGGAGCGGATTGGGCAGCTGGTTCGGATAGACGCGGAAGTCGATCCGTATCTGGAGGTGGCGGCAATTCAGCGCCAGGTTTTTGCGGCTGGCGGTCCGGCACTCTACTTTTCCAACGTCCGGGGAACGCGATTTCCGATGGTGAGCAATCTTTTCGGAACGCGGGAGCGGATTCACTATCTTTTTCGTGATTCGGTGGAACTGGTTCAGAAAGTGATGCGGCTGGGGGTGGACCCGGCGGATTTCATGCGGCGACCGGGGATTTATCTGAACTGGAAAACGCCATTGGCCGCGTGGTGTTCCCGCCCGCGACGGGTGCGAAAGGCTCCGGTGATGGCAAATACCTGTGCGTTGTCCGATTTGCCCGCACTCCAGTGTTGGCCGCAGGATGGCGGAGCGTACCTAACGTTGCCGCAGGTTTATACGGAAGACCCGGAAAAACCGGGATTGTTGCAGAGCAATTTGGGGATGTATCGCGTCCAGATTTCGGGAGGGACGTACGACTCGAATCAGGCCGGGATTCATTACCAGATTCATCGTGGAATCGGGATTCACCATGCCAGGGCAATCGCGCAGGGGAAAAAGCTGCGTGTCAACGTCTTTCTCGGCGGCCCACCGGCAATGACGTTGGCAGCGGTCATGCCGTTGCCGGAGGGGATGAGTGAGTTGCTCTTTGCCGGGATTCTGGGACATCGGCGGGTCGCCATGAAGACATTTCCCGACCATCCCGCCATTTCCGCTGAGGCTGATTTTTGCCTGACGGGGTATCTGGAGCCGGACATTTTGAAGCCGGAAGGACCATTTGGCGACCATCTGGGATACTACAGTCTGGAACACACATTTCCCGTTTTGCGAGTGGAAAAAGTTTACCACCGCACCGGAGCGATTTTTCCATTCACGGTGGTGGGACGCCCGCCGCAGGAAGATTCGGTGATGGGAGCGTTTATTCATGAACTGGTGGGGGACATTGTGCCGCAGACGTTGCCTGGCGTGAAGGGGGTTCACGCGGTCGATGCGTGCGGTGTCCATCCTCTGCTGCTGGCGATTGGGCAGGAGCGTTACACCCCTTACGAAAACCGCCGTCGTCCGATGGAAATCCTGACGCTCGCCAATGCCATTCTGGGAACCGGGCAACTTTCCCTGGCCAAGTACCTTTTCATGGTGGCCGGGGAGGATGATCCCACGCTGGAAATTACGGATGTGCCGCGTTTTTTCCGCCATGTTCTGGAACGGGTGAACTGGGAGCGGGATTTGCATTTTCAGACGCGGACGACGATGGATACGCTCGATTATACTGGCGGAGCGTTGAATCAAGGGTCGAAACTGGTGGTGGCAGCGGTGGGAGCCAAACGTCGGGATTTGCCGTGCGAAATTCGGGGAGATTTACGGCTGCCGACCGGTTTTTCGGCTCCGAAAGTGGTTTTACCGGGGATTTTGGTGGTGGAGTCGCCTGCCTGGAAGTCGGAGGATGGGCAAGACAAGGCTGTCTCCAGGTTTTGTGCCTCCTTTTCGGCAGATTTTCCACTGGTGGTTCTGGTGGACGATGTTTCTCAGGCGACCGCGACGTTCGACGATTTCCTCTGGACGACATTTACCAAAAGCGACCCGGCACGCGACATCGGCGGCATTGGCGAATGTGTCCGCAACAAGCACTGGGGTTGTTCCGGCTCGCTGGTTATCGACGCGCGTCGCAAACCGTGGCATGCTCCCGAATTGGTGGAAGACGAAACGGTGCAAAAACGGGTTCTCTCCCTGGCCGCGCAAGGAGAACCGCTTCATGGGATTTTGTAAGTCTTTGTTATTGGAATAGATAGGATGAGTGAACACTGGAACGATACCCTTTCGGCAGAAGATGTTTTTCCGACTTCGACGCAGACGCTTCCCCATTCTCCCACCCCCTGGCAGCGGCAACTTCCCCCTGCGCCACGTTTTGTTCCCTTTCTGGTTCGGTGCCGCTTCCTCCTGACTCTGGAGATGGGCTTCATGGCATGGTTTCTTTTCTTTTTTTCGACCCTGGTAGTTTTTTCTCTCTTCTGGTTCTGGGGCAATGGTCGTGATTTTCTGCCGGAGTGCGTGGCGGCCTGGGAAACACTGCCCACACAGGGATGGGTGACAGAAAGTGAGGAAAGCGGCTTGAGTATCAACGATGTTCCCATACAGGAGCATACGTTTTCATGGATTTCGCCGCAAGGAGAGGAAATTTCCGGGAAATGCTATTCTGACGAACTGCTTTCCCAAGACGAGCCTGTCACGATCCAACGTTCGGGAAAAGCCTACCGCATCGTCAACACCACTCTCGGTGCGATCGGGGGAAATCCGTGGATGCTGCTTCTGGTCATGATTTTTCCTGCCGCCGCGATGTTTCTGATTTGGCTTGCATTTCGCAAAGGTGGTAAACTCCTTCGACTGCTGGCTTACGGAGAAACGTCCCCGGCACTGGCAACTCGCCAGGAACCCACCGGCACGATTCAGAACGAACATCGTGAGTGGCGGGTTTTCTACACCTTTCAGGATTCAGGAGGGAAACTGGTGGAAACGAGTATCCGAACGCTTTCCCCTCCTTCCCTGGAAGAACAGATTCCTCAAACACTTCTTTACAACCCGGAAAAGCCTCAGGAAGCGATGATTTTGGAGGAGTACCTTCCTGAAACGCTGACCCTTTCCGAAAGTGGCGATTTTCAGCTTTCCGCAAAGTCCCGTCGCATACTTCTCTGGCTGGCAGGATTGGCGGCACTCTGGGGAATGGGGCTGTGGTGGATGATTCAGAGATGAAATTTCTCCTCTTTCCGAGGGAAAGGAAGGTTCTCTGCGAATAAAAGAAAGTTACCACCCATTTTCCAAACGTAGCCCATCGTACGCGGGGCGAATGTTGTCGGGCAGCTCGGAAGAGAGCTTTTCATGATCGAAGTCGTGGCAGATGTGCGTAAAAAAGACACGTCGCGGGCGAATGATCTGAATGAAGGCAAGAGCTTCCTCCAAATTCATGTGCGTGACATGCGGTCGGTAGCGCAGGCAACCTAAAATGAGCGTTTCGAGTCCGAAAAGTTGTTCGACGCTCTCCTGCGGCACCGTTTTCACATCGGTACAGTAGGCAAAATTCCCGATTCGGAAACCGAGGATGGGATTCTTGCCATGCAGGAGTTTCAGAGGCAAGACGTTTTGTCCGAGAATCTCCACAGGCACGTTCGGTTCCAGGGTGTGAAATTGCAATTTGGGGATTCCGCCGGCAGGATACTGCTGGACTTCCGGGTCGAAGATATACGCAAACCCTTTTCGGATAGCCTCTTCCACCTCACGATTGCAAAAGACCGGGAGTGGCTGTTCGTGGTTGTAGTGGGAAAAGAGCCGGGTATCGTCCAGCCCGAAAAGGTGGTCGGCGTGGGCGTGCGTGTAGAGGAGGGCGTGCGTCGTCTGCAATTTTTCGCGTAGAAACTGTTCCCGCAAATCGGGGGAGGTATCGATCAGAAGATTTCCTTCCGGGCAGCCGAGAATCATGGAACTGCGCGTTCGGCGATTGCGTGGGTCGTCGCTCTGGCAGACCGCACACGTACACCCAATCATCGGCACACCGTGAGACGTTCCTGTTCCGAGAAAAATCCCCTGTCCCGGCGAAAGTTTCGTAAACATCGTTTTCTTTTCCCTGAAAAAACCTCTTTTTCAACGATTATAGCGTAAAACGGCATCTTGTCAATCAGGAACTTGGGAGTTTACCGAAAAGGACTTCCCAAAATCTCCCGCAAGGAATTTTGCACACGTGTCTATCAACTACCAACTGTCAATTATCCATTTAATAAAGGGGGGTTGTGGGGAACGAAATTTTCAAGTACAATATTGGGGAAAAGATGTTGACGAAAGGTTAGGTGGAAAAGATGAAAAAGTGTGGTAGCGTTTTTCTTATTTTCTGGTTGGCAGGTGGGTTCTTATGGGGGGAAGAGTTTTCCTCCATCCGCATTCTGACGTACAATGTTCACAATACGCGGGGGATGGATCATCCGGCGATGGATGTTCCGCGAATTGCCCGAATTGTCCGGGAAACGGCGTGTACGGTGGCGGCATTGCAGGAACTGGATTGTCGGACGGAACGTTCGCAAGGAAGAGACCTTTTGGCGGAGCTGGCAGAAGAAACGGAACTGGTGCCCACATTCGGCAAGGCGATCGATTTTCAGGGAGGTGGTTATGGCGTGGGAATTTTGAGTCGGGAAAAACCTCGGCAAGTCCGCGAAATTCCGCTTCCGGGCCGGGAAGAAAAACGGATGGCACTGCTGGCGGAGTATGAGGAATTTTTCTTCTGCTCGACGCACTGGTCGTTAAACGCGGAAGACCGGTTTCAATCGGCAGAAATTCTCTGTCGGGAGTTGGAAAATCTGTCCAAACCGGTTTTGCTGGCCGGGGATTTGAACGCGGAGCCAAACTCGAAAGAAATCAACAGGTTACGGCAAATTGGGATTTGCGTTTCGCCTCTGGAAGGGACTTGGCCTGCGGATATTCCTCAGAAAACGATCGACTATATCTGGGTTTTCCTGCCGGAAGGAACGTTGCTGCATGTGGTCAAAAGCCAGATACTGAACGAACCTGCCGCTTCCGACCACCGGCCTGTTCTGGTAGAAATTGAATTAAAATCCCTGGCAATGCCAAGCCCATAAACTTCATAAAACCGCGCAGTGGTACAAAAATATTCGTGTACTTTTAAAAACATCCACTCCTTTTTATTCTTATTATTTGTTCCAGTAATAATCCCCATTGGAAGTATCCGCCGAGAAAAAAGTGGGAATGGAAATATCTGCGTTGTCAAGGAAAATACGGTTTACCTCGACACGCGGAAGACGCAGATGAAATTTTACTTCCAGTACTCTGTCAAACGTATCATTATCGTGAATCATAACACGACCGCGCATGAAAATATGGCATGAACAACCATCATTATCAATGAATCGTTATCAATTGAACAAGGTATTGGAGTTCTCTTTCTTCTCTTCTTTGCCGCAAAAACGCAAACGATTGGCGTAAATACGGAATTGACATTCTGAAAAACTTCTTTACACTATAAAAAAAGAGAACGTTTCGTTAAAAAATCAGGAGATGTTTGGATGTCACAACCTCCATCCACTTTGCGAATCCTGCTACTGATGGGGACGTCCCATGGCTACGGTCGGCTGTTGATCAACGGCATCAGTCAGTATCTATACGAACAGGGTTGCCATGTCGATTTTGAGTTGCGAGGCCATTTGGAGCCAATTCCGACGTGGGTGAAAAAGTGGTCGGGGGACGGCATTATCGTGCGTCATCACGAGCAGGCAACGTTCGATATGCTGGAAAAGATGAATATCCCGTATTTACGGGTAAATTGCCCGGATCATCCGTCTGATTTGGATGTGGACGAGGTGGCTCTGGGACGGATGGCGGTGGAACACTTTTGGGAACGTGGCGTTCGGGATTTGGCATTTTTTACGCAATGCGACCATTACTGGACACGCCGCCGACGGGATGGTTTTGTGCAGGCAGCCACGGAACGCTCTCTTGCGTACCATCTGTTTGAACGTCACGCTCCTGATACCGCACCGTTTTTAACCTGGAGCCGAAAAGAGCAGCGGCGGTTGGTGTGTTGGCTGCATGAGTTGCCGAAACCGGTGGGGATTTTGACTTCGTACGACTTCCACGCCAGGCAGGTTCTCGAAGTCTGTCGCCAGGAAGGGATTTCCGTGCCGGAGAGTGTGGCGGTGTTGGGAATCAATAATGAGAAGTGGTTTTGTCGGCTCCAGAACCCACCCCTGTCAAGCATCATCCAGAATGGAAGGAAGGTGGGGTATGAGGCAGCGCGGATTTTGTGCCAGAAAATAGAAGGGAAACCGATTCCAAAGTTGCCGCTTCTGTTTCCGCCGGTGGGAGTGGCGGTACGGCGTTCGACCGACCTGATTGCGGTGAAGGATGAAGATATGGCGCAGGCCTTTCGACTGGTGCGGAATCATGCGTGCGAAGGACTGACGATTGAAAAAATGGTGGAGGAGGTTGGCCTGAGCCGACGGACGCTGGAACGGAAGTTCAAGCAGGCTTTCGGGAGGACGATTGGCGAAGAGTTGATTCACTGTCGACTCGAACGAGCCAAAGAATTGCTCCGGGATACGGATTGGCCGATTGGAAATATTGCAATGGCGCTGGGGTTTTGCTCCCATGCCTATTTTATTCATGTTTTTCGACAGAGGAACCATTGCTCTCCCTCCGAATACCGAGCGAAGACAAGAATTCCCTACGACAGTTGAAGAAAGAGCAGAAAAAAGAGGATTTTCGGAACATGGAAAGGAAAAAATTGCGGGGAATCGTCCCGCCGATGGTGACGCCCCTGAAAGATGGTGATACGCTGGACGGCGACGGGCTGGAAAAGCTGCTGGAGCGGATGATCGCGGGCGGCGTTCATGGCATGTTTCTTCTCGGCTCCACCGGGGAAGCGCCCAGCCTGAGTTACCGTCTGCGGCGGGAGGTGATTGAGACTTCCTGCCGTATCATTCGCGGACGTCTTCCCGTTTTGGTTGGAATCAGCGACACGGCGTTTGACGAATCTCTGGCTCTGGCCCAAGTGGCAGCCGACGCGGGGGCGGACGCGGTGGTGGTTGCCCCTCCCTTCTATTTTCCCATCCAGGGACAGGAACTGATTCGGTATTATCGCAAACTGGCAAAAGCCCTCCCATTACCGATGATTCTGTACCACATGCCCGATTTGACCAAGGTGAAATTCGACCTCGACGTGGTGCGATTTGCCGTCGATATGCCGGAAATTCTGGCTCTGAAAGACTCCTCCGGCGACCTCGATTTTTTCTGGAGAGCCTGTCACATTACCCAACCACGGGAGGATTTTTCCGTCCTCGTCGGGCCGGAACATTTGCTCGCTCCAGCCATGCGGTTGGGTGGGGATGGTGGCGTCAACGGCGGAGCCAACCTTTTCCCCGAACTTTTCGTGCAGATGTACCACGCGGTCTTGGCAGGTGACATTTCCCGTATCGATATTTTGCAGACCAAAATCGATCAATTGGGGGAAATTTATCACGTGGCACGCGGAGGAATGGGGGTTTGTCGCGGGATTAAGTATGCGTTGCAGTGTTTGGGGATTTGTCGGGAGATGCCGGCAGAGCCGTTTGGGGTGTTGGATGAGGAGGAGCGGCGAGAGATTGAAAGAATCATAACACATATAAAAAATAATGAATAAATAGCGGCGCAAGGAGCGGACAAAAATCTTTGGAAGGAGAGGTCTGGAGAGGATAACTCTTTCTATAGAAAGGTTTCCTCTCCACGGCGGTGGAAGTCTTGACGGGAAAGCGGCTATCGGCTTGCCGCAAGCCGCGCTGCGCCTGGTGGAGAGACTTGTTTCCAAGGACTTTAGAGTTTCTAACCTGATAAAGGTTTGCGGCCAGTCGCTTCACAGCTTTTATTGTTGGTTTTTTCACAACTTGCGAGGTTTTTTATGCCCGAAACCGTATCTTTACCGTGGTTGGACGGAACTGTTATTGCTGTTTACATGCTCCTAACGGTGGCGTTGGGGTGCTGGTTCTATTTCCGCAGCCGTAGCCCAGAAGGTTTTACAAGTGCGAATGGCGAATTGCCGTCGATTGTGGTGGGGCTGTCGATTTTCGGAACGTATGTTAGCAGTATCAGTTTTCTGGCACTTCCAGGCAAAGCGTTTGCGTCGAACTGGAATGTGTTCGGGCTGAGTTTGACGATTCCGTTGGCGGCCTGGATTGCGACGCGGTGGTTTGTGCCGTTTTATCGAAAAATCGGTGTCGTTTCGGCGTATGCGCACCTGGAAGAGCGATTCGGGACATGGGCACGGGTGTATGCTTCGCTCTGCTACCTGTTGACGCAGGTGGCGCGGATGGGTTCGGTGCTGTTTTTGCTGGCGTTGCCGTTGCACCATTTGTTGGGGTGGGACGTGCGGATGATCATTCTCGCAGTGGGCGGCATCTCGGCATTTTACTCGATGTTGGGAGGCATTGCGGGCGTGATTTGGACAGACGCGGTGCAGTCGGTCATTTTGATTGTCGGAGCGATTACGTGTGCCGTTTTGTTGGTGTTTCAAATGCCGGAGGGACCGGGGCAGTTGTGGAAAATTGCGTCGGAAGCGGACAAATTCAGCCTGGGGAGTTTCGATTGTACCGATTTCACCCACTCCACGTTTTGGGTCGTTTTTCTATACGGGATGGTGATCAACCTTCAGAATTTCGGGATCGACCAGAACTACGTCCAACGTTATCTCACCGCTCGTACGGAAGCGGAAGCGAAAAAATCGGTCTGGCTGGGGGCGTTGCTTTATTTGCCGATTTCCGCGTTTTTTCTCTTTATCGGGACGGCGTTGTATGCGTTTTACGTCGCGTCTCCCGGATGGATTACCGATTCGGCACTGCTGGCAGACGTTGCGGCAGGAAAAGGGGATGGTGTTTTCCCCTACTTCATCGTCCACCAACTCCCCACCGGTGTGACGGGGCTTTTGATTGCCGCGATTCTGGCTGCCGCCATGAGTACCATCAGCACCAGCATGAACGGCTGTGCCACGCTGACGTTGACCGATTTTTACAAGCGTTTTTTCCGCCCCGACGCCTCCTCGCGGGAACAGATGGCGGTTTTGTATGCCAGTTCGTTTCTCTGGGGACTTTTGGGGATAGGGTGTGCGTTGCTGATGATTCGCGCGAAGGGGATTCTGGACGCTTACTGGATGTTGGCCGGGATTTTCAGCGGAGGGATGGTCGGGCTGTTTTTGCTGGGATTCCTCTCCCGAAAAGCCACCTCCCGAACCGCGTTGGCAGGGGTGATTCTGGGGGTGTGCTGCATTACGTGGATGACGCTTTCCATGCCACATTTGGGGGTTTGGCCGCAGGCGTGGGAGGCGTGGCGTTGTCCGTGGAATGAGTTGATGATACCGGTTTGCGGAACGGTGGTGATTTTGTTGGTGGGGTGGGGATGCAGCGCAAAAATGTCAATCCATAAAAATTAGCGACGCAAGGAGCGGATAAAAATCTTTGGAAAGAGAGGTCTGGAGAGGATAACTCTTTCTATAGAAAGGTTTCCTCTCCACGGCGGTGGAAGTCTTGACGGGAAAGCGGCTATCGGCTTGCCGCAAGCCGCGTAACGCCTGGTGTGAAAGACTTTTTCAAAGAGCGTATCAACCTTCTAATCTGGGTGTGGTTGAAAGGATATCCGTATTTTCAAGAAAGGAAACAATCATGTCTAAAACAGTGTATCTGGTAGCGAGCGGCGATTTACGTCCCGGTGCGAATCGTAAATGCTGGCCGGTTCAGGCAGCCATGGAAAAGGATTTGTGCGAAGCGGTGAAAGCCGTGGGCTGGGAAGTGGTGCGGGCACATCCCTACAACGCCGCGGCGGGGCATGGTTTCATTGCCTCACAACGCGAAGGGCTGGAGATTTTTCGGACGATTCCAACAGAAGCTCCGGTGATCGTGGCGGAATCGGTCTGGCAGTATTCGCACCATGTGTATCCCGGCTTGTTGCAACATCATGGCAACATTCTGACGGTGGCGAATTGGGACGGAACGTGGCCGGGACTGGTGGGGGTGTTGAACCTCAACGCATGCCTCACCAAGGCGGGGCGAAAATATGCGTCGCTGTGGTCGGAATCGTTTGCCGATCAAGGGTTTCGGGAAAAGTTGCGAACATGGCTCCAGACAGGGGACGTGGAACAGGACACGTCGCACGTGTGTGCGTTTGAGGAGATGGAAGTTCCTGAAGAGTCGCGGAAATTAGGAGAAAAACTGGCGGCAAAATTCCGGGAATCGCGTCCGATTCTGGGCATTTTCGACGAAGGGTGCATGGGAATGTACAATGCCATGATCGAGGACGACCTTCTCTTTCCGTTGGGCGTTTACAAAGAGCGGCTGAGCCAGTCCGTCCTTTTTTACGAGACGAATCAGGTCTCCGACACGGAAGCGGAAAAGGTTTATCGGTGGATGGTGGAACGGGGAATGACGTTTCATCTGGGGGAGGACGACGCGACAGAGTTGACCGAAAAGCAGGTTTTGCTCCAGTGTAAGATGTATATCGCGGCGGTACGTCTGGCGGATGATTTTGGGTGTCAGGCCATTGGAATCCAGTATCAGCAGGGGCTGAAAGATTTGCTCCCCGCCAGTGATTTGGTGGAGGGAATGCTGAACAACGCGGAGCGTCCACCGGTAAAAAGCCGGGATGGAGAGCGGATTCTGTTTCCGGGGGAACCACTTCCGCATTTCAATGAGGTGGATGAGTGTGCCGGTCTGGATGCCCTCCTGATTCAGCACGTCCATCGGGCGTTGGGGCAACCGGTGGAGACGACGTTGCACGACGTTCGCTGGGGAGCTTTCGATCCGACCGGTTCGACCGACGCGTTTGTGTGGGTCTTTCTGATTAGCGGAGCCGTCCCGCCAGCCCATTTCGGCGGTTGGAATCAGGCACACGGAATGCGGCAAGACCCGATGTATTTTCCGTTTGGGGGGAGTACGCTCCAGGGAGTTTCGCGTCCGGGAGAGATCGTCTGGTCACGTATTTTCGTGGCGGATGGGAAATTGCAGATGGATTTGGGACGGGGAGCCAGCGTTGCCCTTCCCGAAGCGGAAACGCAACGTCGGCTGGCATTGACGACCCCGGTCTGGCCGATCATGAACGCGGAACTATACGGCGTTTCCCGCGACCAGTTCATGGCTCGGCACAAGGCGAATCATATTCAGGTGGTGTATGCCAACAGCGCGGCGGAAGCGGACGACGCACTCTGGACACGGGCTGCGATGGCTCAGGCGTTGGGAATCCAGGTCCAGATTTGCGGTTGGAAAAACTAACCAAAATATCCTGATTTTACTTGAAATTTCAGGAAAACGAAAAGAAAGCCCCTCCTTCGGGGGAGGGGTACCTACCGAAGGTAGGGGGGGTGGGTTGGTGAAATGGCAGAACGATATTCTTTTGGGCAAATTACGATAGGACGTTCCTTTGTCATTCCACCCCGCCCACCCCGGCAGCCTAACGGCTACCACCCCTCCCAAAGGGAGGGGCTTGGTGGAGTGAATCCGAAAAACTCAAGTGGATGGAGTATACACAAAAAGGAGAATAAAGATGAAACGAAAGTCCAGTTCCCCGGCATGGTTACGGGGAATGTTGGGTTGTGCCTGCCTGGTGGTGAGTTGCGTGGGAATGGCTGCGGAAGACTCGTTTACGTATGAAAACGCAGTCATTCGCGTGACGGGAGAACACTGCCGGAAGGAAGTCCTCCAGAATGACGTGCGGGCGTACGCGAATCGGGATTACGTCTATAAAAAGGTGCCGAAAGAGTTGCAGGGTATCTTCTTCACCCAGGTTTTCGGCGGTGAGAAGGCGAAAATTACCGTGGAAGTCAAGGAAGACACGACCCTCTGGATGGTGACGGGGCAGTATACTCGCGAAGTTCATCTGAAAGGTTGGGATTGGCGTTATGACGACGTGTTTCATTATACCGATTCGGGGGGCAGTTATCTGAAAGCATTTTCCCGCGACGTGAAAAAAGGGGAGAAAATCGAGATTCCTCAAGCCAACTGGACGGGTGGGCAACTCCTTTTTGCCGACGAGCCGATTGCGTGGAACCCTCCGCGACCCACCACGTCCCGCATGACGCGGATGTTGTACAATCATCCGGGACTTGTGGATGATTTGGCGGTTGGGCTTGCTGTCTGGCCGATTCCGGTCGATTTCAATGAGGATGGCAAAACGGATTTGATTCTGAGTTGCCCGGATACTCCCTACAATGGCACGTACCGCTTTGTCAATCCCGGCATCGACGCGAATCATCCCGGCCTGGGAGTCCGTCCCAAGTCGAGCGTCCCGGAACCGAATCCCGCCATGCCCGTTTTCCGCCCCGGTGAAAGGATTAGCTCCGGCTCCGGCAGCCTCCAGGCAAGTTGGGTGGAGGGCCAGCTTCATGTTCTGGCTCCCAATCAGGAATTTCCCGATTTTGCCCATGTGGGGACAGGTCGCTCGGTAGGTTTGGGGGTGAGGAATGTCCGGGGAAACATGTGGAAATACGTCGATTTCGATGGCGACGGGGTGCTTGATCTGGCGGTTGGGATTCACGACTGGTCGCCGTACGGGTGGGACAACGCGTGGGACGAAAACGGTGTCTGGAAAAATGATCAGGCTCACGGAAAGGTTTCCATCCTCCGAAATTGTGGCACGAATGAAAAGCCGAAGTACGAGACACCAAGGGAACTGAAGGATTGTCAGGGAAACGCGATTTTGACATACGGCTGGCCGTGTCCGAATTTTGTCGATTTGGATGGCGACGGCGATTTGGACTTATTTTGCGGCGAATTTCGTGACCATTTCACCTACTTTGAAAATATCGGCACGCGGACGGAACCTCGGTACGCTCCGGGGGTGTGGGTACGTGTGGAAGATGGAAGTCGGGCGGAAATCGATTTGTGCATAGCGACGCCAGTTCTGTTCGATTGGAACGGGGATGGAAAGCCGGATATTCTTTGTGGTGAAGAGGATGGCCGGGTGTCGTATTTTGAGAATACCGGGAAATTTCGGGAAGAAAAAGTCGGGGAACTCACCATAAAAAGCCCGATTTTCAAAAAACCGCTCTATTTTCAGCAGGAGGCATACGAACTGAAAGCGGGGGTGTTGGCGACGCCTTATTGTGTCGATCTCAACGGCGACGGGGCAATCGACATTCTCTGCGGCACATCGGCTGGCTACATTCTTTTCTTTGAAAACCTGAGCGAACCGGGAGTCGAGTATCCGAAATGGGCACGGCCGGTCTACCTTGAGGCGGATGGGAAAGTCA
>JAUNBF010000016.1:0-45294 GCA_030527185.1 Planctomycetia bacterium
TTTCAGAAAAGCCGTATTTTATAGAGGTTTCGAGAGATGGTTCAGGTGTTCGATACCCTCTTGCGCATCGAGTGCGATATGATGGATATGTAAAATCGTGTTGTTTTCGTCGGCTCGAATGTATGGCCGGGCAAATAAATCGTCCAGCAACGACCGCAAACCCCACGTGTAAACGTCGTCGATATTCAGCTTCTCCCGGCTTCCCGGCAGCATTCGAGCTGCCATATACGATTTTGTCAAAAGCCTCCAACTGTTGGCTTGCCGCCGCCGATAATTTGCCATTTTGAAGTCGGGAAACGTGCCGTAATCCGCGATAAAACAACAGGATAGGTCAAAACTAACCGCCAGAACAACATACGCGAAATACTCCGCCTGAATGTCGATATATGCTACCAAACGTTGCGTATCGGCGGGAACGGTGCCCTTGTCGTAATCGGCCATTTTTTCGCAAAAATCCGACCACCGAATTTTTTGTTCCGTCGCCGTCAGCACGTTTTTTCCAACTTGCTGCATGTTGGACAAAAAAGACTGGTGGTTGGAAAACCGCAGGTTCATGGCGTGCTGGATGGCGGAAACTTCGTTGGGGTAAAATCGAGCGTCCCAAGAAACCGTAAACCCTTCGTCCATAAGGGTTTGATGAGTTTTATAAAACTCCGTCGCGTCCCGAATATCGCCATGTTTACGCAAAGACTTCCGCCGAATTTCCGCGTATTCCAGCCACAGTTTTGCGGTTTCGGTCTCCTGCGAAATCACGACGTTGTCCATCCCTTTCGGCCACTGCGTAATCATCGGCACGCGAATTCCCCGCCACTCCGGTTTTTTCTCCGGGTCGCCGTAAGTGTCCGC
Organism: Planctomycetia bacterium; assembly: GCA_030527185.1. Taxonomy (GTDB): domain Bacteria; phylum Planctomycetota; class Planctomycetia; order Pirellulales; family Thermoguttaceae; genus RGIG3701. The sequence continues at coordinate 847 of JAUNBF010000016.1, forward strand.
CAAATCGTCACTTTCGATGACCGTACACGGCATGAGTAGCGCAATCGGCTCCCCCGGTTTTGCCAGATAACTCACCGCGTTGTTGATAATCCCCTCCAGCTTGCTCACGCTCACCATACTCGCCGCCGTCTGATCGTTCTGTATGTCGTCCAAAATCACGAAGTTAGGACGAATCGACGCCAGTGTTTGCGGGTGCGTCACGTTGCCGCCTCGAATGCCGGATTGGATGCCTTGTGACGAAAAAATCGCGTAACTGGACGTGGGAATCCAAAAATAATTTTCCGGCTGCGACGGGTCGAGAACCACCTTTTTTACCGATTCCGGGTCATGTTCCTGATACCACAATGCCACATCTTCCGGCAGTATCAACGATGGGCAGCGAAACTCCTCATTCCCCCACACGACGTTGGTTTTCACCCCCTGAAACGTCTGGCTGCGAACGACAGACCCCGTATGCTTCGTGCCCAAAATCGACAGTGGGAAACAAATTTCGGGAAAATCTTCCAGCAAAATCGGGTTTTTGGAAAACCACGTTTTCAGCGTTTCCATCGTCTCTTTAGCCTGCTGCTCGTTTGCCGACAAGTTGTAACCCCAACGAATTCGGCCATATAGGATACCATGAGCCGCCCCACTGCGACACTTCATCGTCTTGCCGCCCCCTCGCGGAAGGAGAATCGCCTGTCGCCCCCCATTCTGAATCGTTTCCGCAATCCGCTCCGCCAGAATAATGTGATAATCGGCGTTCGGCTTTTCGCAAATCGTTGGCAGGTAAGTCTTTTCAAACAACATCTGGTCGTTTTTACACGCAAGCCGCCGCTCCCAATTAATGGTCTTGAACGGAATCTCACCAATTTCGTTGGCCGTTTTCGTCTCTTCGTGAATCCGCTCCAAGTCCGCCGCACGCTTTTTCGCTTTTTGCTCTTCCGACGTATAGGTTTTCTGCCTTCCGATCGGTCGCGGCTTCCCATCCACCAGCCACGCGGCATATTTGAAAAGGTCAATCGTCCCCGTCGCCTCTTTTTCCCAAAAATGCGCATCACAAAAATCGGGGTTGCGCTCGTACTCAGCAATGGTGCGGTTGAAACTGACCATTAAAAGACGCCGTAAAATTTTGTTGGATTTATCCTGAAATTTTGGCGGATTGTTGCAGCAAAAGATTCATCGTGCGGTGGGTGTAAAGTTGATTCCAGTCTTGTTTTTGCGGTCGGTATGGATACTCATGTCGGAAACAACGGACTTGAGTTTTCCGCGTAGCTGATGAAGTGCGAATTTGTCCGAAAACATTTCCAGCGAAAGGTTTGCGGCATTTCCGGAATCAAACCATCTCTTGAAACTTCTATAAAATACGTACCTCAGAAAATCCAATCCTTCAGAGGGGGAGGATTGGGAGGTATATCGAATATTGAACAGGAAATTCCAGGCGATGTACTCCAAATTTAAGGAATTACCGATAACTTTGGTGAAGGGGTTGTCAAATGGAACGACACGGATTGACGAACGAACAATGGGAAAAAATCAGGTCATTTTTGCCGGAACAAAATCGTGGACAACGTATCTTCTTAAAAATCAAATAATTCCGACGAATTGTCACCCGCTACGAAAAATTGTCCCCCCGTTACTTCGCCAGGATCAAAATTGCCTTCATTAAACGGTGGTTAAAAAAGATCAAAATATTGGAAGCACACAGCTTACTTTTCTCTCCCTTGGGTTAGGGGGAGTGAGCGGCCGGGGAATGTTCCAACCACTTCCCCAGAACTGCGGGTTTGCGTCCTGCGTTCTCGGCTCGTAGAGTCTGTAGTAGGGTGAAAACTCCACTTTGGAGTCGGTACGACCGGTAGCGACTTGGTGTTATCGCACCGTTCGCACTGGTTCGTGTCGTGTTGCTGGCACTGGTCAAGCGGTAAACAATTCGTTTTTTCGTTGTCACTGCTATTGAAAAATTTTCCCCAATTTTTTATTCCACCCCTTGACAATCCTGACGGTTGCTTTGGAATTTTCCCTTGCCTTCGGTAGGTATTCTTTCCAGAAAGGGAGATTACAATCGGCAACATCTAACCCCCCACTTTCCCCACGGATATTTTGCACAGAATTTAAATTTGCGGGGAAAGGATTTGTGGACGGAAAGTTTCGCGTGAGGGAGGGGGAAATTTTGTGCTAAATTGGCTGTTTGGAGTGGATTTAGGGGCGATTTGGCACATTTTCGCTCAGCAGGTGCGGAATTTCCCGTCGGTCGCGTGAAAATCGTCAGGCGTAGCATATTGTACGATAAATTCTTAAAGCAAACTTCACTTTCGCGCGAGCAAGGCCGACGGTGTAAATCGTACGACTTCCGAGGGCAACTTGGCTCATCAGGCCAAAACATGTTCGACTTGACAACGAATCCGGGATTTTCTTGCTTTTTTGCGTCAATCAACGGGTGATTGCGGTAGCCTTTTTCGCAAATGAGAGGGTCCCATTTCTTTTTTTCGGCCTCCAATATATTCGCAGCGGACATGTACGCACTGTCTGCCCAAACTTTACGCGATGTTGCACGCTCGTCGAGCATTTCCGTTTGGCTGTCCATTCTTCCGGTGCTTCGCACGTTTCCTGGATTTTTTGCTTCTCCTCCGGCGTGTTGTGTTGAACGGGAAATTCCTGAAACGTTGCGTCGACAATCTGTCCGCAGTTTGTTCTAAACCCTGATTTTTCAAGGTGTTTCTTAAACTGGCGAAACAGAAAATCGTGAATTCCATTCCGCTTCAGCCATTCCCGAAAAGCCCAGATCGTCCGAGCATCAGGAACCTGTCGTTCGGCTCAATCCCCAAAAACTTCTGGAACGAATTCTGCCGGCAATCCGGTACTCCATCTCCTCATCAGCTACATTGCAAGTCCTTGAAATATAAGGATTTCCATCATTATAGCCGGGTCGTGCGGCGGTCGTCCACCACGCGAGGTACCCTTGTACATCCACTCCCGCCTTGCGTGAAAAGACTCCCACGGGATCAGCTTTTCCAGCAAATCCAGCTTACTGCCAATCTTCTCCAACCGTTCCTCCCTTCGATCTTCCTGAAACAACCCTCCCGGACACGTGTCAAACTCCTTAAAATTTGCTTCAAAACGACACCTGCCGCCTCAATGATATTTAAAATATTCTCTTTCTACAAAGGATACCGTTGCAAAAAATAAAAAAATCCTAAGTTTTCCCGCAATTTCCCTCCTCCCCTTTGCTGAGCTACACAAATTCCTTCCGTTACAATTCAATTTGTAATCGAACCTCCATCGTGGTGGGTTTCAGAAGATGCCGATTGGTAGTCGGGGTTTACGGCCTGGAAAACTTACGGTGCCCTGTTATTTTGTTCGACCAGCTACCAGCGAGCGGCGGAAAAAGAAGAACCAACGTCGCGATACGATTCGTTGCGATCGTACCGGGCGGGGTTGCTCTTTTTTCAAAAAGTTGATAGAATAGAGAGGGGGAGGGTTTGTTGGCAGAAAGAAGGAGTGCATGTTTACGTATCTTTTTCGACGTATTTTAATCGGCTGTTTGACGCTGTTCCTGATCACGATGATTGTGTACGCGCTGGTACGGAACATGCCGGGGACGCCGATTACGCAATTGATTGTTTCCGATCCGAGTCGGCAAATCAGCCCGGAAAATATGGAGATGCTCAACAAGATTTACGGGTTGGACAAGCCGTGGTACGAGGCGTATTGGATATGGCTGGGGAACATCTTGCAGGGAGACTTGGGGGATTCGTTCAAGGAACATGAAAACGTCGCGGTGGTGATTGGGCGGCGGATTGGGCCGACGCTGTTGTTGTCGATAACGTCGTTGCTGTTGACGTATTCGCTGGCCATTCCGATGGGACTTTTTTCTGTCGTGCGGCGAGGGAAGCCGGACGAGCGGATTTTGAGTACATTGCTGTACATGCTCTACTCCGTCCCGTCGTTTGTCGTTGGAATTGGGCTTCTGATCGTCTTTTACCAACATCTCGGCTGGTTTCCGCCGGGGTTCCAGAGCGACGATTACGACACGTTCTCCTTTTGGGGAAAATGCGGCGACATTGCGTCTCACATGGTGCTGCCGGTCGTTTGTTATACCTACGGTGCGCTGGCGTCCTTAAGCCGATTCGTCAAGGCAAATATGGAAGAGGTGATTCGGCAGGACTACATCCGTACCGCTCGTGCCAAAGGCGTTTCCGGTTTCAACGTGATTGTTCACCATGCCTTTCGCAACACGCTTATCCCGTTCGTGACGATGATTGGCCTGACGCTGCCGGGACTGTTGAGTGGCTCCATCATTTTGGAGCAGATTTTCGACTGGCCGGGGATGGGACAACTGTTTTACCGCTGCATTTCCGACCGCGATTATCCCGTCATCATGGGAATGATGCTCATGTTCTCCATCCTCACCCTCCTGGGACAACTCCTCGCCGACATTTTATACGCCGTCGTCGACCCCAGAGTAACTTACAATTGATAATTATCAATTATCAATACAGCCTACAGAGAAGAAATATGGAAACTGAAGAAATTCGTTCACGCGGTTATTGGGCAGAGACTTGGTTGCGGTTTCGACGTCGGAAATTGGCGATGTTGGCACTGGGGTACGTCCTCTTCATGGGACTGGTGGCTCTTTTTTCTCCGGCCATTGTGGGAACGAAGCCGGTTGTCTGCCAGTATAAGGGAAAAATCTACTTTCCGTGTATGGGTTATTTTAACGCACGGTGGGAAAACGCGATTTTTTTCCAGGACGGCATTGCCCAGCGTTATCCGGTGCAATTGAAGGAAAAAGACCCAGAAAGTTGGGCGATTTATCCTCTCTGGTACAACGATGCGATGCGACGGGTGGTGGATGACGAAATGCCGGGACGACCGGGGAATCCGTCGGGAGATTTGGGGAAACCGTCGTGGATGAACCCGTTCGGAACGACGTTTTACGGCTACGATGTGGCAGCCATCATGATTCATGGTACCCGCATTGCCCTGCTGGTTGGGTTTGTTTCCACAGGCATTACGGCCGTGATTGGAATTGTCCTGGGTGCCATTGCCGGCTATTTCGGCGGGTGGGTCGATATGTTGTTGAGCCGTCTGATCGAATTGGTGATGTGCATTCCGACGCTGGTGCTGATTCTTGCTTTCATTGCGATTGTGGAACGTCCGCAAATCTGGCACACCATGGCGATTATCGGCATTACCGGCTGGCCGGGGATTGCCAGGCTCATTCGCGGCGAATTTATCAAACTGAAACAGAGCGAATACGTCACCGCCGCACGTGCCTTGGGGACAGGCCAATTTCGGATCATTTTCCGCCACATCCTCCCCAACGCCCTTTCCCCCGTTGTCGTCCCCATCTCGTTCGGCATTGCCGTCGCCATCCTCATCGAAACCGGTCTGAGCTTCCTCGGAATCGGTGCTTCCGTTTCCAGTGCCAGCTGGGGTCGCGTTTTAAGCGAAGGCCGCGCCAACCTCTCCATGTGGTGGCTCACCTTCTTCCCTGGCCTCACCATTTTCCTCACCGTCCTGGCCTACAACCTCATCGGAGAAGCCCTCCAAGAAGCCACCGACCCGAGACTGCGAGGCAGGGAGTAATTGATAATTGATAATTCCTTCGAGGTAGTGTATGTTGCTTGAAATTCAAAGTTTGCGGACGGCGTTTTTTACGGATGAGGGGACGGCAACGGCGGTGGACGACGTTTCGTTTGGGATTCCGCGTGGAAAGACGGTGGGGGTGGTCGGTGAGAGCGGCTGCGGAAAGTCGGTCACGGCTATGTCGATTATGGGACTGGTCAGCCCGCCGGGGAAAGTGACGGGGGGCGAAATCTGGTTCCAGGGCGAATCGCAGCAGAAGGTCGATTTGCTGCAATTGTCGGATATGCAGATGCGGAAATATCGTGGGAAGCACATTGCCATGATTTTCCAGGAGCCAATGTCGTCGTTGAATCCCGTTTTTCGGATTGGCGACCAAATTGCCGAGGCGGTTCGGCTGCACCATCCGCAACTTTCTCCTCAGGAAGTTCGGGCGCGGACGTTGGAAATGCTGGAAAAAGTCCGTATTCCTGAGCCAGCGTTGCGTGCCCGCGAGTATCCGCACCAGTTTTCCGGCGGAATGCGGCAACGGGTGATGATTGCCATGGCACTTTCGTGCAACCCGGAGTTGCTGATTGCCGACGAGCCGACGACCGCCCTGGATGTGACGATTCAAGCCCAGATTCTGGACTTGCTGCGGGATTTGCAACAGTCCAACGGTATGTCGATTCTGATGATTACGCACGATTTGGGCGTGATTGCGGAAATGGCGGACGAGGTGGTGGTGATGTACGCTTCCAAAGTGGTGGAAAAAGCGTCGGTGCAAACGCTCTTTTCGCGACCGCTTCACCCGTACACCCAAGGTTTGCTCCAAGCCCGGCCGGAATTGGGAAACGTACACGAAAATGGCGTGAAGAAGAAACTTTACACGATTCCCGGCACCGTTCCCAGTCCGCTCCATTTTCCGTCAGGGTGCAAGTTCCACCCCCGATGTCCGAAGTGCATGCCCATTTGTCGGGAAAAGGAGCCGGAATTGCTGGAGTTGGAAACCGGTCACGAGGTGCGATGTCATTGGGTGGAAAAGGTGTACGTATAGGGATGTCTTTGCGAATGGTGGAATTTGTGGTATATTCATTTCATGAAAATTTCGGAAGAAGTGAGGAATTCACGCGACAACAATAACTCCTGAGGAACTTTGTAAACGGGCAACGAAATAACCCTATTTTATAGTCGGCTTTCCGACAGGAACGATGAAAAAGAAAAACTAGTGCTTTGTTAAGTAAGCAAAAATGAATAAAAAATCGCACAAACGTCACAAGTAATCAAAATAATCAAAAATAATAGCGGCGCAGCCGCGGATAAAAGTCTTTGGAAAGAGAGGTCTGGAGAGGATAACTCTTTCTTCAGAAAGGTTTCCTCTCCACGACGGCTCCGTCTTTACGGGTAAGCCACTCTCGGCTTTAGCCGTGAGTCGCGCTGCGCTCGGCCGATAGACCGATTTCAAACAGTGTTTTCGTTTTCTAACCTGTCAGGTTGGAATGGAAATCGTTACCCATATTTATAAGTTTAACAAAGCACTAGCGTTACTATACGAATAAAAAATGCTGCAAGTAAAGAATTTAAAGACGTGGTTTCCGATTCGTCGTGGACTTTTTCAGCATACCGTTGGGCATGTTCAGGCGGTGGACGATGTTTCGTTTGCGCTTCGAGCGGGAGAGACGTTGGGACTGGTGGGGGAGAGCGGCTGTGGAAAAACGACGACGGGGCGTTCGCTTTTGCGGCTGATTCCCGCCACGTCGGGGGAAGTGCTCTTTGACGGAAAAGATGTGCTGCAAATGCCGGAATCGGAAATGAAGCCGTTGCGTCGGGATATGCAGATAGTTTTTCAGGACCCTTACGGTTCGATGAATCCGCGAATGACGATTCGGTCGATTGTGGAAGAAGGGCTGATTGTCCAGCGCATCGGCACGCCGCGGGAGCGGGAAGCTCGCGTTCGGGAGGTGATTCACAAAGTCGGTTTGGAAGATTCGTGCCTGAATCGGTATCCGCACGAATTTTCCGGCGGCCAGCGTCAGCGAATCTGCATTGCTCGGGCACTGGTACTCCAACCGAGGTTCATGGTGCTGGACGAGCCGATTTCCGCGTTGGACGTCTCGATTCAGTCGCAGATCATCAACCTTCTGGTAGCGCTTCGGGAAGAGATGGGGTTGACGTATCTCTTTATTTCGCACGACTTATCGGTGGTGGAGTACCTTTCGGATCGCGTTGCGGTGATGTATCTGGGGCAGATTATTGAAACGGCCTCCAGTGAGGAACTTTACGCCAATCCCCGCCATCCTTATACGCAGGCACTCCTTTCGTCGATTCCAACGATGGACGAAACGCGGCGTCAGAAACGAATCATCCTCCACGGCGACGTTCCTAGTCCTGTCAATCCGCCGCCGCATTGCCGTTTTTGTCCTCGTTGTCCCAAGGCGCAGGAAATTTGCCGTCGGGAAACTCCGCCCGTGGTGCAGATCAGCGACGGGCATACGGCCAAATGTCACTTTGCAAACCAATAACGACGATCTTTCGTAGAGTGAGCATACGATCAAGGTGGCGGAGTAACATGCAAAGGAATACAAATTTATGAGTTGGCTGAGCAAATACCTGCGTGAAAGAAAACGAAGAAAACTGGAAGAAAACGTCCTCTCGATTCTTTCTGATACGACGCCATGGGATACCCGGCGAGCTGAAAAGGATTTTGACCGGCTGCAAAATTTTTATCCTCCATTCGACAGTGGCTATCTTTACGATGAGTATTCCATTTGGGAACGATGTATTTATCGCTCCCTGACACTCCTGAAGATTCCAGGAATGGAGCAGACCGGAAAACGGGTGCTTGAACTGGGTTGCGGGGAAGGTTTTACGGGAACGTTGCTGCATTGTTACGGCCATTCGGTTTATCTGAATGATCAAAGGGATAGACGACTGGAGAAGTGTCAACATCTTCCATTTATCCAGGTGGATATTTGTGACCCTGAGAAGACCGCGACCATTCCCGGCGAGCTGGATTTGATTTTTTCCTACAACGCTATGGAACATTTTCCGAATCCGCTCCAAGTGTTTCAGAATATCGTTCCCAAGTTGAAAAAGAAAGGGCACATTTACCTCCATTTCAATCCACTTTACGGTGCTCCACGGGGATTGCACGCTTATTCGATCATGAATATGCCGTATCCGCAATTCCTTTTTTCGGAGGAGTTTATTTTCCAAAAAATGAAAGAGATTGAAACCACTCTTTTTGGAGAGAAATCGGGCCAATTGCAATATGTGAATCGATGGTTGTACCACCAGTATGAGGAACTTTGGAAATATCCGGGACTTCCAGTGGTCTTTATCCATCGGCACACCGATTTTTCGTCGCTGGAAGTGGTTTTGCAATACCCGGAATGCTTCCGTGGCCGTGGTTTGACATGGGAGGATATTACCACCAGTGGTTACGAAGTGCTGCTGAGGAAAGAGTAAATGGCACCGAAAGTTTCGATCATCATTCCAGTTTACAACGTGGAAAAGTACCTGCGTCGCTGTCTGGACTCTGTAGTGGGACAGACGATGCGGGAAATCGAAATTATCTGCGTGAACGATGGTTCGACGGATGGTTCGTTGGCTATTTTGGAAGAATATGCGCAAAAAGAGCCAAGAATCCTCCTCATCGATACCCCCAACGCAGGGGTGAATCATGCCAGAAATATCGGATTGGAGCGAATGACGGGGGAGTATTTTCTGCTTCTGGATTCGGATGACTGGGTGGAAAAGAGTCTGTGTGAAAAGGCTTACGCGAAAGCTCGCCAAACCGAGGCGGATATGACGTTTTTTTATTTTGACATGGAGACGTTTCCGCAGGAAAAACGGTTTGAACACGAAAAGTATTCCACGGAGGATGCCGTTCAGGATGTGGAAAAAGTAGACTTTGTGGTCTGGCACTGGACGTTGTGTTGGTGTTATTTGTGGAAGACCTCTTTTTTTCGGAAACATGGTCTGAAATTTCGGGAAGAACTCCATACCTGCACCGAAATTCCTACCGTTTTGAAGGCGGCGATACTGACCAATAAGATCGTGACGTTGCCAGAAGTGCTGCACCACTACCGTTATCGGGAAGATTCCCTGACAGGTAAGAAAGATCACCCTCGTTTTTTACAACGTCCGGCTGCGTTTTCGCTGTTGTGGGAAGACCTGGAGGGGATTTCCATTTCCGAAGCTTGTCGTGATTCTCTTTTTCTGGGAAAGTGGATCAGCATTAGTTGTACCTATTATGATACTCTTTTTCCAAAATACAGACGTGCTTTTCTGGCTTCCGTTCGCAAAGAACTTTTACCAGGTGAACGGGAAGCGTTAAAACGATTGAACAGGAAGGAATATGAGGGATTCAAAGCATTTATGGATTATTGTTACACGACCAATCCGTTGAAAAAAATCCGATGGTGGCTTCGTCATCATCAAACCTATCAAAAATTTCGTAAGTTTCGTAAAGTTATTAAAAATTATTTTATCCCCAAAAGCAATGACACCTAAAGTATCAATTATCATTCCCGTTTACAATGTGGAAAAGTATCTTCGGCAATGTCTCGATTCGGCCAGGAACCAAACGATGCGGGAAATCGAAATCCTTTGCGTCAACGATGGTTCGACCGATTCTTCCGGGGCGATTCTAGACGAGTATGCCACTGTGGATTCCCGTTTTGTGGTGATTCATCAGGAGAACGCCGGACAGTCGGCTGCCCGAAATCGTGGACTGGAACTGGCTCAGGGAGAGTATGTTGCCTTTCTCGACTCAGACGACTGGTACGATTTAACCTTGTGCGAAAAAGTCTATGCCAGAGCGAAAGAGAGCCAGGCGGACATGACGCTGTTCCTCATGCACTTTGTCGATTTTCCAGAAAAGTACGACTATCCTTTTCAGGAAATGGAAAATTCATACGTGACTGGCGAGTACCCGAAAATAGCGTTGATTTGGAAGGCCTATACTGTCGCGGCCAGTACCCTTTTTCGCCATGATTTTCTGAAAAAGCATCAACTTCAGTTTTTGGAAAAGTATATTTTTGAAGATACTTATTTCAGTCTGAAAGCGGCCATTTTGGCAAAAGATATGGCGGTATTGAACGAGCGATTGTACTATTATCGATACAACCCGGAAAGTACTACGCACCAATCACCCGATGTTTGGTTTAAAAAATTGGATACGATGGATAAGATGATTCCCGATCTCCTTTCCCTCGTTCAAACCCCGGAGGCGAGGTATTTTATCTACGCTCTCCAGTACAGTACCTATGACAATATTCATCAAAGATTTACCGGAGAAATGCAAACTATCTGCGATGAAAAAATTCGTCGTCGGATGACGCCCGCCGATTGGCAAAGAATTGGCTCCTACAATCCACAACTGGAAAAGTTTGTGCGAAAATCGATGTATAAAATTTGTCAGAAAAAATGGCATTCCCCCTGGATAAAAACCCGAATCTTCTTTTCACGTATTTTCCCTCAAAAAAACCTATATATCTCCCAAACCAATACTTATGATGCCTAAAGTTTCGATTATTATTCCCGTTTATAATGTAGAAAAGTATCTTCGGCAATGTCTCGATTCGGCCAGGAACCAAACGTTGCGGGAAATAGAGATAATCTGTATCAACGATGGTTCGACCGATTCTTCTGGGGCGATTTTAGACGAGTATGCCACTGTGGATTCCCGTTTTGTGGTGATTCATCAGGAGAACGCCGGACAGTCGGCTGCCCGAAATCGTGGACTGGAACTGGCTCAGGGAGAGTATGTTGCCTTTCTCGACTCAGACGACTGGTACGATTTAACCTTGTGCGAAAAAGTCTATGCCAGAGCGAAAGAGAGCCAGGCGGACATGACGCTGTTTTTCTTTCATCAGATTCATTTTCCAGAGGGATATGAGCCATTGTTTCACAAGATTTGTCGGGATTGTGAGACGGGAGAATATGAGAAGTTAAGGCTGATTTCCCGAACATTGACCGTTATATGGAATATTCTTTTTCGTCGTTCTTTCCTGGAAGAACATTCCCTTCGTTTTTTGGAAAAGTATATTTTTGAGGATACTTATTTCAGTCTGAAAGCGGCCATTTTGGCAAAAGATATTACGGTATTGAACGAGCGTTTGTACTATTATCGCTACAACCCAGAAAGTATCACTCACCAATCCCCGGATATTTGGCTTAAAAAATTGGATATGATGGATAAGATGATTCCCGACCTTTTTTCCCTCGTTCAAACCCCGCAGGGAAGATACTTTATAGAGGCACTCCAATACATCATTTATCACGATGTTTATCAGAGACTTACCGGAGAAATGCAGACCGTTTGCGAAGAGGAGATTCGCCGTCGGTTGACATCGGACGATTGGGAAAAAATCAACTCATTCAATCCACAACTTCGGACCTCAATGCGAAAGTTCATTTATAAAATTTATCGAAAAAAATGGTATTATCTTTGGGTAAAATGGAAAATTCTCATTTCCCGTTTTTTTCCTCAAAAAGGTCTTCATTCTTGCGCCAAGTGATGTTTATGACACCTAAAGTATCGATTATTATTCCTGTCTATAATGTGGAAAAGTATCTCCGCCAATGTCTCGATTCGGCCAGGAATCAGACGCTGCGGGAGACGGAGGTGATCTGCGTTGACGACGGTTCGACGGATGGTTCTGGGGCAATTTTGGACGAATATGCCGCCATGGATTCCCGTTTTGTCGTGGTTCATCAGGAAAATGCCGGACAGTCGGCAGCACGAAATCGTGGTTTGGAACTGGCACGGGGGGAATACCTTGCCTTTTTGGATTCGGACGACTGGTACGAGCCGGGATTATGTGCATTGGCCTTTTCAGAAGCGAAAAAATACGACGCGGATATTTCGCAATTTTCCTTCCAGAATATCGAAGGAAAGAAGAAAATCCCTTTTGACAAATGTCCTGGGGAACATCGACTGTACGAGACGTTGGAGGAACGTTTCACAACCGCGGCCATGCTGTATTATACCGTCTGGTCACGGCTTTATCGTCGCGAATGGATTCAGAAAAAGCAAATTCGTTTTCCCCTGGGGTGTTCTAACGAGGATGTTTATTTCAGTACACTTGCTGCCCTCCACGCTTCGCGAATTACCCACTGCGGGGAGGTTTTTTACAATTATCGTTTGGGAAGTGGCTATTCTCAAAGTCCCACACAGAGGCTCAAACGTCTGGAAGTGATTGAAATGTGGCAAAAGCTTTGGCGGGATGCGCAATCGCTGAGGTTGCCGGAAAAAATTCGTAACACATTGATTTTCAACAAGTTAAAAACCTATTCTCGTGCGTACCGTCGGATTGCGTCACGATCTTTGAAAACGACGTGCCGGGAGAGAATCCTGGCAGCCATGACCTCGGAAGATTGGGCTTTTCTGGAAAATCCACCGTGGAAACTCCCCCGCAAGGTGCGACTTTTTTACGACTGGTTGGGTGGCAAGGGAAATTTTCTCACCTGGCTTTGGTTGGGAAAAAACCCGTGAAAAAGGCTATTTTCGCTGCCAGACGCGGAACGTTTGCAAAGTGTAACGCCAGATACGGGCGTAGCATTTGTAGAAAAAATGCGTAACGGCCAAAGGGAGAAAACGATGTTGTCGGCACGTCTGGATGGTAGACATTTCTCTCGTTTCATCGAGCAGAATGGGACAGGGAAAGACGCTTGCCTCCCGAATTCCCCACCAACCGTGAAACAGAGCCAGATCGTATGGTTGCCGCATGACGGAGAGTTTTGCCAGGACGTTTTCCGCACCGCGACGCGACAGAACGTACCCTGCCGCGTAGGAAAATCCGGTAATATTCGTTCCCAAAAACCGATTGCCGGACAATTTTTTCCACGGCACGAACGATTTTTCACGACATTGCACCAAACGCAGCAGTTCCCAACCCCCCAGCGCAATCGTTTCCTCCAGAACCTGCTCCAAATCTTCCCGCGGCAGTGCGTCATCCTCACAAATCAGCGCAAACTCCATCTTCGATGCCAGAAACGTCCGAATTGCTTTCAGGTGGCTGGCGTAACACCCCAATTCGCCTGGCAGGACTTTTTTTCCGCACCGAAACGCGAATCCCCACGTGTCGAAAAACGGTTTTTGCTCTAATTCAGGCGTTTCACGGCCATCGACAGCCGGGACGCGAATCAGGGGAATGGAGAGTGCCGCGAAATGTTGCTCCACACGCTCCCAACGGTCACGGCTGCGATCGAGATTAATGACATAACATTGCCATTGTATTGGGGATAGATTCATTCCTTTCGCTCCAGTTCCTGCGGCAGTTTCTGCGGCCAGGCAAATAAATCGGAGAAAATATCACAAACACATTTGGTGGAATACCGAAAATAACGTCCCGTAAACAATTCCCTGCCCCAAAACCAGGGCCGCCGCCAAAAATGGGTTAAAATTTCGATTCTGGCTCGTAGGTGGGCCGTTATTTGTTGGTACTCCGCGAGGATTTCCTCATCCAGAGGTGATTTATCCTGAAAGAAAGAGACGACCTCCTGCCAAGAAAGGTAACGTCCATACATTCGATAGATGTCGCAGTGGCGTTTCACCGATCGGTAGAGTAGAATCAAAAGATTTTTTTCCCCTCGAGAATGGGAGGTGGCATTTTCTCCATGACGGCGAAACGCACAACAAGGTTCTGGAATCACCCGAACGTGGCTGGCAATTCCCATCACGCGAAAGAGCCAGGTGTCGATACATACCGGTAATTGTTTTTCCCGCATGATTCGTTCCCGCCACGAAGTTCGACAAGCCATATTGTGCGTAGCCCAAACGTATCGGTTATGACGAAAAAGGGTTCGGATACTGTTCTCTTTTTTAAGATCGGATGTCAGAGCAGCTAGGGAGGGCATCCAAACCGGTTTTTCGTTCGCGTCCACCCGTTGGTCATAGGTCAAAACCAGCCCCACCTCCGGCTCCGTTTCCATCACTTTCAGCACCTTTTCCAGTTTTTGCGGAAACCAGTAATCATCCTGATCGGAAAAAAACGTGACATCCTTCTCACACAGGGAAAATGCTTTGCAAAAGTTAGCGCAAATCCCCAAATTCCGGTCGTTCTGAAAAATTCTCACCGGAAAAGGAGCCGTTTTCGCAAAGTGGTGGAGAATTTCCACCGTCTTGTCCGTCGAGCCGTCGTCGCAAACCACTAATTCATTGGGCAAAACCGTTTGTTCCACGAATGAGTCAAGTTGACGTTGGAGATATTTTTCCCCATTGTACGTTGCCATGGCAATAGAGGATGTAGGTAACATAAAAACTCCTTTCTTAAAGGGAGGTATTATTCTGTAAAAGAATAAGTTTCAAAACAACTCGGAAGAAGAGGGCAATTCCTCTCTTCGCAAACCTTCTGGCAACTTCTGCGGCCAGGCCAACAGATCGGAAAGAATATCGCGTAACCCTTTGGAATGGCGGAAATAACGTCTGATACACCCTTCACGTGCCAACAGGAAAAGACGTTTCCAGGGGTGCGTAATCACCTCGATCCGCATTCGCAAATGGTTGGCAATTTCCTGATACAGTATCTGCCCATCAGGATACTGGCACTCTTTTTTCTTCTCCAGAAAGGTGATCACTTGCCGCCAAATTTTGTATTCACCATACAGATTTCCGACATCTTGCCGACGCTGAATGGCACGATAAAGC
Organism: Planctomycetia bacterium; assembly: GCA_030527185.1. GTDB lineage: Bacteria > Planctomycetota > Planctomycetia > Pirellulales > Thermoguttaceae > RGIG3701. Next base: position 16,046 of record JAUNBF010000016.1, read on the forward strand.
AGAACAAAAGGATTTTTCTTTCCTCGGGAACGCGAGGTGACATTCCCTCCGTGGCGACGAAACGCACAGCAGGGTTCGGGAATGGTACGCACCTGGCTCATCACTCCCATGACCTGAAAAATCCATCGGTCAAAAGAGTATGGAGAAAAATCTTTCTCAAAAAGCATTTCCCGGTAGGAAGTTCGGCAGGCAATGTTGTGGGCAGCCCAGGCAAAACGTTTCCGGGACAGAAGCGTGCGAAAACTGTTTTCTCTCAGAAGAAAAGGGGTCACATGTTCATCATGGGAACGACGATGAATCGGCCTTCCATGCTCGTCGATCCGTAAATCATACGTCACCACCATCCCCACATCCGACTCCAATTCCATTATTTTCAGGACTTTTTCCAATTTTTGTGGAAACCAGACATCATCCTGATCGCAGAAAAAAGTGACTTCTTTTTCGCACAGGAAAAAGACTTTACGAAAGTTGTCGCACACTCCCAGATTCTTTTCATTCTGATAAATTCTTACCGGAAAAGGAGCCGTCTGTGCAAAACGGTGGAGAATTTCCATGGTTTTATCGGTGGAGCCGTCGTCGCAGACCACCAGTTCATCCGGTAAAACAGTTTGTTCGGCCAGGGAATCGAGTTGATGTTGGAGGAATCTCTCTCCGTTGTACGTGATCATGGCAACAGAAGAGCTGGGCAACATGACAAACTCCTTTTCGGTAAAACGGTTTCTTTCAGCGACATTTCTCAATGATGTTTCGATCAAAATAGTTGATTTCCATCCCCGCGTCCACGACAATTTTTTGCGCGTTGATGCCGCTGGAACGAGGACTGAGAAGAAAAATGGCAGTATTGGCAGCTTCTTCCGTCTGGACGGCTCGATGGCGCGGAATGACTTGTTCCGCAAAGAGATACGAATCGACATAGCCGGGAATTCCTGCCGAGGCGGACGTTTTCAGCAATCCCGGCGCGACGGCGTTGAAACGGATTTCTGAAAATGCGCTGAACGACTTGGCTAAAAAGACAAGCGACGAATCGAGTGCCGCTTTGATCGGTCCCATGTAACCGTAGTTTTCACTCCCCATCCGCGTCGTCGAAATGGAAATTGTCACGACCGAAGCGGTGGGTGTGAGCATTTCCCGAAACGCGTTGGCCAGAGCGGTCAGCGAAAAGCAGGAGATATTCACCGCCTGGAGAAACGCTTCCCGCGAAGTCTCATGAAAAGGCTTCATCCCCTCCGAATAGTCCGCAAAAGCGAGCGAATGCACCATTCCGTCGAATGGCTGGGAGATATTTTCCGCCATTTCCTGCCGCAGACGTTCGATTTCCTCCCCTTTTTCGACATCGCAGCAGTAAATCTTCCCCATTTCCGCAATGGCAGGAAAAATCCGGCTCACTTTTTGCCGGACGTCCTCATTCAGAACCACCAGTGTGCAATCAGCACCGCAGTCGAGCAGGTTTTTCGTGATGTGATACGCGACACTTTTCTTATTGGCAACGCCGAAGAGGAGAAAATGTTTGTTTTGCAATTGTAAAAAATCGTTCATCAGGAACCTCCAAGCCCAGGGAAACACTCTTTCATTTTATACTCTTCTTCTCTTTTTTGGCAAGAGGGACTCTGTTATTCCTGCCGTCCGAACTGTTCCAGAAGTTGATCCATTTTGGTCTCCAACCGCCGAATCTGTTCTTTCAGATCGTCGTTATTGTCGCTCACCATCGCGTCCACGATAATCGAGTTGACGAACGACATGCCGATGATTCCTCCGACAAACAGCAACGTGCCAAAGAAGAGCTTGGTCAGAAAGGAGCCGACATTGGTGTAATGCGACGCGACCGCATCGGGAATTTCGTACCAACCTTCTACGGTAAAGAGTCGAAAAATCGTGTAAAACGAGGTCAGAGGGTCGCGGAAATATTCCGGGGCGACATCCTTGAAAAGATTGCACGAAATGATCGAAAAAATGAAGGCGACCAGCAAAAACGCAAAAACAATCACGTACGATGCCAAAATGGCGCGTTTGCACCCTTCCACAATTGAGTGAATGGAGGGAATGAAACGCAGAAGCCGAAAAAAACGGAAAACGCGGAAAACACGCAACGCCACGATAAACTCCAGCGAACTCCAACCCGTTGTCGGTAAAATCCATTGCAAACAACCCAGGGAGGAGATGAGTGTCACCACAAAATCGAACCGATTCCAGCCGCTTTGCCAATAGCCGGAAAAGGTAAAGGCTCGGATTTTGAAAAGAATCTCCGCCAGAAAACAGGCGACGAAACAGGAATCCAGAACGTTCAGCCAAAAATTCGACTCGTAAAAACATTGCAAAAAAATCACGCCCGCATTCAGAAGAATGAGCGCCAGCAGGAAACGGTCATTGAGCAGCGGATTAGCAATCGGTTTCATCTACAAAAAAGCCCCATCAACCATTATCAACTATCAATTATCCCCGTCGCGTCCAGTACCAGGCTGAACAACAATGGAACGACGACGAGCGAAAAGAGGGTGGAAAATGTCAGGCCGCCCAAAACGACGGCGCCCAGGCCACGGTATAACTCACTTCCCGCGCCGGGAGCCAGCACTAGGGGGAGCATTCCCAGGACGCTCGTTCCGGTTGTCATGAAAATGGGGCGAATGCGCGTTCGGACCGATTTCTGGATGGCTTCACGGGGTGGGAGGGGATCGATAATGTCGTCTTCGCTCTCACCGCGACCACGCATGTAGTTGAGCGACTGGTGTACGAGTAGAATCGCGTTGTTCACCACAATTCCAATGAGGATGACGAACCCCAGCATCGTCAGAACGTCAAGTTGCTGCATGGGATCGTTCATGCGCACCAACGCCAGTCCGATGAAACCTCCCACTGCCGCCATCGGGACGCTGAAGAGGATGACGAGCGGGTAGAGGAAACTCTCGAACAAGGCCGCCATCAACAAGTACGTTATCAAAAGCGCGATGAAAAATCGACTCAAAAAGACGCTGTAAAGCGACTCCAGATTGAACCCCGTCCACTCCCCCAGAAGGGCGGTTCGCACCTGCGTCAGGCGGTCGGAACTGCCGGAAAAGCGGGTGTGGATTCCAGGGAAAATCTCACCGGCGGCCAGCGCTTCGTCCACCTGCTCCTGAATGATCCGTTCCGCCTCTTCCAACGCCATCGTTTGCGGCGGGCGAACGCGGAGGGTGATGGAACGCTGCTGTTCGATACGTTGAATTTGCTGTGTGGAGTCGGCATTCTCTTCTTCCAAAACCTCTCCAATCGGCAGGATTTTCCGCTCTCCCGTTTCGTCCACCACGGAAATCGGCAAGTCGCGGAACGTCCACGGCGTCACCGGAATGGCCGGGTCACGAATCAGAATCAGGTCGATGTTGATTCCGTCGTAGTTGAAATCGCCGACATACGCCCCGTCGATCAGTGCCCGGCTGGCCACGGCCAAATCGGAAATGCTCAATTTCAGGTCTTTTGCCCGCACCTGATCCACATTGAGCCGGACTTCAGGCCCCGCCTCGTCAAAATTCTGCGGTGTGGCCTGCACAGCAAAAGCGGAAAAAATGTTCTTCAGCCGCGTTTCCAGTTGGGTGGCACTGCTGCGGAGCGTCAGCAATTCGTCGCCGAACATCTCCACGTCCACCGCGTTGGAACCACCCGAAGTCCGTCCGAAAATGGAGGCCTGCGACGCCATTCCGGTCGCGCCGGGGATTTTCTTCATCGCGTCGGTAAAAATCGTCGCAATCGGCTTGACATTCTCCGGGTCGTCGCTCATCCCCACCATGAAAACGGAGTTGTTCGCCACAACAAAGAAAAACTCCTTCAAAACAGGGATTTTGGTGTAAACCTGCCCTGTCTGGATGTCGGTCAGCGGCCCCAGTTTCGATGCCTCCTCCGAATTTTTCGCCTCCCAGTAAGGCCGCAGGTGGTCTTCCAGCCGTTGACCCATGGTGAAGTTCTGCATGAGTGAGTAACTCGGCGGAACCACCAGTCGCGCGGAGGTGAAATTCTTGTTCCCGTCCGGCAAATAGCTGGCAGGCGGCATTAAATAGTAGCTCAAACCGAGCGAAATGGCGGTGATGGTAGCCACAATCATCACCCGCGACCAGACTCCCGCCAACGTTCGAGCCGTCAACAAATAGATGAATCCGGCAAACTTGTCGCATATCCAGGAGCAAAACGGCACGATTCCACCAAACTCCTCCGCCTGTTTTTTCCACCCCGTCACCTGTTTATGCGGCCGCAGGAAGAGCGAACAGGCCGTCGGAATGACTGTAATCGCCACAATCAGCGACAGCCCCACCGCCGCGCAAATCGCCAGCGACAGGTCGTAGAACAGCTGCCCGGCCTCTTCCTGAATCGTTAGGATCGGAGCAAACACGCCAATCGTCGTCAGCGTCGAGGACAAAATTGCCCCCCAGACCTCTTTGGCTGCCAGATACGCCGCCTTGCGACGGTCTTCCCCCGCAGCCAGGTGACGATCCGTATTTTCCAGCACCACAATCGCGTTGTCCACCACCATGCCGATGGCAAAACTCAAGCCTGCCAGCGAAATGACGTTCAGATTCCGCCCCGCCAGCCACAAAATCACGAACGTTCCCACCACCGAAATCGGAATCGCCACCGCAATGATCACCGTCGGACGGGTACTTCGCAAAAAGACGAGCAGACACAATATCGCCAGAATGCCGCCTGTGTAGAGATTTTCCTGCACCAGCCGAATCGCGTTGCGAATGTAGTGCGAATCTTCGTACGTGATGTGCAATTTCAGCCCATACCGGTCATGTTCGTACCGACGCAGCACGCCGCCGGGAGCGTTCATTTCCGCTACCCGCTTTTTCACCTCGTCGATAATCCGCAAAACGTTCGAGCCGGTCTCCCGCTTCACGAAAACCGACATGGAGGTCTGCCCTTTGCTCTGATCGAAATGGACGCACTTCGCCAGCACCAATTCCACATGCGCCACATCCTCCACCCGAATCGGCACGCCGTTGGCATCCTGCTTGATCACCGTCTTTTTCATCGGCTCCAAATCGCGATACTGTCCCAGCATCCGAAAACGAAAATCGAGCCGCCCGCCAGGCATATCCCCTGCCGACTCGTTCACGTTGTCGCTCTGAATCGCGTTGCGGAGTTCCACCGGACTGATTTCCCGTTGTGCCAGCAAATACGGATCGAAACGCACCTGCAATTCGTGCAGCCGACCGCCCCGAAGCTCGATTTCCGACACACCCTCAATCCGTTCCAGTGGCGGTTTGATGTACCGATCCGCAAAATCGTAGACTTCCGCCACGTTGTACGTCGGGTCTTCCGCCAGCAACATCATGTACGCAATCGCGTCGTCGCTGGCCGAGTCCTGCATCCGAATCACCGGACGATCCACATTTTCAGGATAGTTCCGCACCTCGTTCAGACTGTTGGAAACCTCCTGAAGTGCCCGCGTTTTGTCGGTGCCGACGTTGAATTCCAGCTTCACGAAACTCCGACCCAGCCGTGCCGTGGAGGTCATTTTCCACAACCCCTGAATCGACTTGAGTTTCTCCTCCTGCTCCAGAATGATCGACTCCTCCACCTCTTCGGGACTCCGCCCTGTCCAGGTTGTCGAAACGGTAATCACCGGGCGGTCCACGTCCGGCGTCAACTGAATCGGAATCTGATCCAACGCAATCACGCCGAAAATCAGCGTCATGATCACGCCAACAGCCACTTTGACCGGATTGTTAATCGAGAATTTAATAATATCCATAATCGTTTCAGGCGGGCTATAGGGATTTGTTAAATTGATAATTATTAATTGATAATGATGGGGTTTTACGGAATTATCAATTTACAACTCGCCAGTCTTCTTTTGCTGGCCGGAATCATACAATCCGGGAACGGGTTCCAGTGTGTAAGGACTTTCCACAATCTGCACCGCCATGCCAGGTGCCAGACGCTCGGCCCCTTCAATCACTACGGACACTCCGGCGGCCAGAATTTCCTTCCCACGCTGCGAAAGAGGCGAAACGGCAAAAATCCCCTCCGGCATCTCCGCCGTAATCTCCACAGGAATCGGCTCCGCCACAAGGCTCTTCTCCCCTTCTTCCACTTTCTCCATCGCCAGCCAGACCGTATTCCCGTCAGGCCGAATCAACACCGCGTCGGCAGGGAGCAGCAGAGAGCGAAAGGGATCCGTCACCGGGATGTTGGCACGCACACTCATCCCCGCCTTGAGTTCGCCGTTGAGATCGTCCAGACGCACCCGTACCGGAAACGTTCGTGAGGCGGTCGAAGCGTTTGCCACAATCCGCTCCACCGTTCCCGTCACCGTTTTTTGCAGCGGATCCACCTGAATCTCAATCGGCTGTCCAATCGTGATTCGCTGAATGAACATTTCGGGGATGTAAATCCGCGCGTCGATTTTTCCCGTCGAAATCACCTCCGCAACCGGCGTCCCGGCGGTGACATACGCTCCAACATCGACGTAACGCTCGATCACCTGCCCGTCGAACGGTGCCAGGATGTTCGACCGCTCCACTTTCAGCTGCGCGTCTTTCAACTGCGCTTCCTGAGCGTCGATCTGCGCTTTCAACTCCTGGATCGTCGCTTCTGTCGATTCAAATTCACTCTGGCTAACTGCCTGGCTGCTGATCAGATTCTGGGACCGCCGCAACTCACTCGACTCATACTCCATCCGAGCCTTCAATGCCGCAATCTGCGCTTCCACTTCCTCAATCGACAGTGCGTTCCAGACCGTATCGATTCTCGCCAGGAGCGTTTCCCCCCCTTTTACCGGAGTTCCTTCCTCGACCGACATTTCAATCAGCTTGCCGCTCACTTCACTGCTAACCGTGGCGCGGTTGATTTCCGTCAAACGGCCCAGAATCGTCCGAAATTCCTGTGCCTCTCCTTCCCGCACCGTTTCGACACGTACCAGAGAAGCGGATCGGGGAGCCGCCGTCTTGATCGTCCCCCCCTTTTTCAGCGTTTCATAGAGCGTCGTCACATATTTCGCATCGGAAAGATGATTCTGATAAAAACGATACGTGCCGTAAAATCCGACCATTCCCCCGACAAAAAGAATCGTCAGGCAGACGGCAAAAAGATTCAGAAAACGATGTTTGGCAGGCATGGAAAACTCACATTCGCGACATAACCAAGGCAGGGTACAAAACAAAACCATCCTCCAATGTAACGGATATGATTTTATCTGTCAAGGGCTGGAGAGAGGATTTATGAATTATCAATTTAGCCCGCCCCCTACTTGATTCCAGGAGAAAGTTGAATATAATGACAGTTTACGCCACGCGGACTGGATGGATGGGTGAATTTGCCAGTGGCGCGGTCGATAGAAGGAGAAGAAGAATGAGACATTTGCTTTCAGCCCTGGTTCAAAACGTTCCCGGTGTCCTGTCGCACATTGCGGGAATGCTGGCGTCACGCGGTTATAATATCGAAAGTCTGGCGGTTGGCGAAACGGACAATCCCGAACTTTCGCGAATGACGATTGTCGTGGTGGGGGACGACCACGTTCTGGAACAGGTGCGGAAACAGTTGGAAAAAATCGTCACGGTGGTGCGGGTGATGGACATCAGCGCGGAGGATTACGTCGAACGCGATTTGGCGTTGGTGCGGGTCAAGGCGGATAAAAAAGCTCGGATAGAAGTTCGTGAGCTGGCAGACATTTTTCGCGCCAAGATTGTCGATGTGGGGATGGATTCAGTCATGCTCGAAATTTCCGGCAAGGAGAAGAAAATCGAGGCGTTTATCGAACTAATGCGACCGTTTGGTATTTTAGAAATGGCTCGTTCAGGCCGTATTGCCATGACACGCGGCCAGTGACATCCGTCCCTCCCCCCGGTTACCTTACGCAGTGTTATCCCTCCCACTTGTGGAACGGGGGATAAACTGCTTTTTTTATGGCTGGCACATTCCCTTCGGAAAGGGTTGGGGAAAGTGTGCGGAAAAAGTGAATTCGTCCGATTTTGCGGAATATTCATGTGAAAAAGGTCGTTGGGCACCTTTTTGAGAAAAAAAATTGTAAAATATTGGATGAAATTACCCAAAAAAGATGGGGAAAGTGTTGACCTTGCGGGGGTTTCCAATTACACTATAGAGGAATGACTTTTCTCAGGAAAAATCTTTGTATGGACAGGTAACGAAGGGTGTGACAAAAAATGGTACGAAGTAATGCCGTTTGGGGAATTGATGTTGGGAATTGCTCCCTGAAAGCGATGCGGTGCTATGTGGAGGACAGCGATCCTACCAAGTTGATTGCCGACGCGATTGATTATATTGAGTATCCGATGATTCTCACGCAGTCGGGAGCCGACGCGGAAGAGCTGATTCGGAATGCTTTGAAGGAATTCCTTTCGCGGAACAATATCAAAAACGATAAGATTGCCATCTCCATTGCGGGACAAAATGGGTTGGTGCGATTTATCAAGCTGCCGCCGATCGATCCGAAGAAAATCCCGGATATTGTTCGCTACGAGGCGAAACAGCAGATTCCGTTCGATTTGAACGAAGTGATCTGGGACTATCAGCGTCTCGGTCGGACGGACGACGGGAGCGGTTTTCCGCTGGAGGTGGAAATTGGCCTCTTTGCGATGAAGCGGGACCAGGTTTTCCACATTCTGGAACCGTACGAGGATGTGGACATTCCGGTCGATTATGTGCAGTTGGCACCGTTGGCTCTGTACAATTACATGATGGTGGACGAGATGCGCGATCTGCCGTCGATGGACGAGTACGACCCGGAAAATCCACCGCCGTATGTGGTGGTGCTTTCGATGGGGACGGACGCGACCGACTTGATTCTGACGAACGGTTTTCGCGTCTGGCAGCGAAACCTTCCGATTGGTGGAAATCACTTTACGAAGGCGTTGATGAAGGAGTTGAAGTTGACCTTTGCCAAGGCCGACCATCTGAAACGGAATCTGACGACGAGCCAGGATAAAGTGGCGGTTCTCAAGGCGATGCAGCCGGTTTTCAACAATTTTCAGAACGAGATTCAACGTTCGCTGGGATACCACTCCAGTCTCGACCCCAACGCCCAATACGATCGGGTAATTGCGCTGGGGAGTGCCATGAAGTTGACCGGTTTGACGAAGTATCTGTCGCAGAACCTGGGGATTCACGTGGCGTTGGGAACGTCGTTTGCGGGATTGGACACGTCGCTTTTGGCGGACAGCGCGATTGTGAAGGAGAACCTTCCGTCGTACGGCATTTGCTACGGCCTCTGTCTGCAAGGGGTGAAACGAGCGACGGTGCGTACCAACCTCCTTCCGAACGAGATTCGGACGGCGCGGATTATCAACTCCAAGAAACCATGGGCGGTGGCGGCCATTTCGCTGATGATGTTGGGCGCGGCGGTTAGTTTCGGTGCCCACGTGGGGATTCAGGCTTCCGTCGATCCGAAAGCGTGGCAGAGTGTGGAGAGTGCCGCCCAAGGGTTGAGCAGTACGGCAAGTGAATGTACGGCGAAAGTGACGGAGTTGGAAGAGGGGATGACGAGCGTCCATAAAATTGGGAAAAATTTGATAGGGAATGTGGAAAAACGGTTGTTGTGGCTGGAGTTGATGCGTGGAATCAACGAATGCCTTCCCGTTCCGCCGCCGCAAGACCCACGGGAAAATCCCACATCGGAGTCGATTCGGAATCGTGAGGAGTTGCACGTGGTGAATATCGAGGCGCAGCCGCTGGACGATTACGAGACGAGCCAGTGGTTGGAAAAGATGTTGAAAGAGCGGTGGTTGCAGATGCCCCAAGGCCTGGTTTCGGAAGAGGAGGCTGGGGAAGGGGAAAGTTCGGAAGCGGAGGAGCCCTCTTCGGAAGAACTTTTTGCGAAATTTTTCGGTTCCGGGGATGGTGAAGAAACGGAAGACTTCTCCGCAAGCGATGGCGAAGAAGGGACGGAAGAAGCTCCGAAACGTTGGTTGATTTCGGTATCGGGGTACCATTTCCACAATGGTCAGTCGCTGGAACTGGAGCGGGCGGACTTCGTTCGTAATACGTTCATTCGGAATCTGGAGGAAAAAACGTTCCCGATTCCCCGGGCAGCAACACTTTCCCTCCTTCCCGGCACAGAGCCACGGACGGAAGGGGAAGATGGAGAAGAAGTTTCTCCGTCGGAAACAACGCCTGTTGTGGTGAGTGGCGAAGAGGTGGTGACGATGGCCGATTTGGGCGTTCGGTATCCAGTTCTGGTCAATCCGGGAAACTCGGTACGCACAACGATTCAGAATCCGTATCTGCTTCCCGATCCCAACACCCCGAATCTGTCTGGCATGAACGCGGCTCGTCCGGGAAGTCGGCTTTTGGAAGCGGAAAATGCTTTGACGCTGGAAGAACAGGGGAAAATCGAGGTCGATCGGTTTGATTTTGTGGTTCACTTTATCTGGGAGCCGAAACAGCCGACGGAACGAGAGCGGATTCGGAAGGCGAAAGCCGAGGCCGAACGTCTGGCGGCGGAAGAAGCGGCTGCGGAAGAGGGTTCGGAGGAGATGGGGGACGAGGAGTCGGAAGAGTAGTGCCTGGTTAAAGAAACAAAAATGTACCGAAAACCGCGCAAGCGGCGCAAAACAATCAAAATAATAGCGGCGCAGCCGCGGACAAAAGTCTTTGAAAGGAGAGGTCTGGAGAGGATAATTCTTTCTCCAGAAAGGTTTCCTCTCCACGGCGGTTCCGTCTTAACGGGTAAGCCGCTCTCAGCTTTAGCTGTGAGTCGCGCTGCGTTCGGCCAAAAGACTTTTTCCAATAGCGTTTTCATCTTCAAACCTATCCGGTTGGAATAGAAATCGTTGCCTATATTTATTAAGTAACAAAGCAGTAGTACCGCGCCATCCCTCTGAAAGAGGAGAATGGAAGTTGGAATCATGACCTGTAAGGATCATCAATAACGGGGTGAAATTTCAGAGAAACAGGGAATATTTATGGATAAGCTGAAAGTCGTTTGGAGATATACGCGCAAGTATGGCTTTTGGGTCGTCAGTCTGATCTGCCTCCTCTTGGTCTCCTTTATCTGGCGTCAGGTTGCGGGGTCTTTGTTGAGCGATTTTGACACACGTAAAAGTGCCATTGAAGGAGAGTTCAGCAACATGCAGTCGCTTGCCTCCGCCCAGGATCAGCCGAATGCGCAGGTGGTGGAATTCAAGCGCAATGCGCTTCGGACTCAGAGCGAAAACGTTCTTCAGTCGTGGGAGCAGCTTTACAATGCGCAGAAAGCGAACAATATCTGGCCGATTTCGGATCAGCGTTATAAACGGGCGTTTGAGGAAGCCGCCGACCGGAAACGGGAAACGCCCGGCTACGAGTTGAGCGACTCCGCAAAGGAGTACTACTGGCAGTACATCCGTCGTTATTTGCGTAAGATCAAAGAGACGTACGACATCAAACGTCCGAACAAGGAGTACCTGGAATCGAACGCCACACTGGCGGGCAATACGGGGATGCGTCCTGGTAATACGGGGACGATGGAAGGCGGCTTGCGGGATGATCAGATGGATGGGATTGTCTATTGGGACGACGTGGATTTCAAGCGCCTGGAAGATCGTCTGACGTGGCGAACCCGTCCCAGCACGCAGCGAATCCTGGTGGCTCAGGAAGATTTATGGGTTTACGAGGCACTTCTGCGGATTATCAAAGAGACGAACGCGGGAAAATCGGCGTTCAATGCGTCGGTGAAGGAGATTTATGCGTTGGAAATTGCGCAGGACACCACGGAAGCATTTGAGAAGGCAGCCGGGCGGATTCTGAAAGTGGGTGAGAAAAAGAGCGAAGACGACGGCATGTCCATGTCCGGTTCCTCCATGCAGGAAGGGATGGAAGAGGAGGAGGTGAGCGAAGACCCGGAATTCGACGAGTTGTTCGCGGAGCGTTATGTGAACTCCTTTGGAAAACCCCTTTCCGCGACGGAACTGAAGGAAGCCCCGCCGTTTGCGGAGTTCAAGATGATGCCGGTTCGGATGCACCTGATGATCAACCAGCGAGCCATTTCCCAGCTTCTGGTCAATTGTATCAATTCGAGCATGCCGGTGGAAGTTTTGCAGATCAGTATCAACCCGGAACGAGGGAAGATTCTGGACGTGAGCGACCTGACCAGCAGTTCGATGGGCGAGGGGGGGCCTGGAACTTCCCGTTCCCGTCGAGAGTCGCGTCGTTCGAGCCGCAATCAGGAGATGATGGGGGTTCAGGATGACGGCGGTTTCTACAGTGATGGAATGACCAGCGGTCGGCCTGGCACACGAGACGGGATGAGCGGTGGGAGGAATGTTAGCAATCGAGGTCCCGAAGATGTCGATTTGGAGGTGCTGGGCATGATTTACATATTCAACCCGCCGGACGAAACGCAGTTCCCGATACTTCAGGAAACGGAAGAAGGAATGGACGAGAGCGGGGAAGAGAGTTCGGAAGCGACGGGGGAAGCGTCCGTTTCGGAAATGACCGAAGAATCGAGTGAATCGGAAGCTCCGACCCAGGATACAACATCGGAAGAGGCCGTCCCGGAACCGGAAGAGGCTGTCTCGGAACCGGAAGAGGCGATGACGGAAGAAGAGGGCGAGGAAGCTCCTGAAGAAGAGTTGCCTGAGGAGGAACTCCCGGAAGAAGAGGTGGAAGAGGAGACTTCTGAGGAAGAAAATTAGTACCGTGACAAAATTCCTTTTGAGAAAGACGATAACCGACGTTATTCAGGAAACCGAAAACCGATGAAAATCAAGTTAGATGCCGATAGTTTGAAAGAACTTTGCCTGAATCATTTGGAGAAGGTGATTTTTGCGTTCTTTGTACTCTTTTTTTTAATGACGGTCTGGTCCAGTCTCGGTTTGAAAGGATTGGACAAAAAGCCGTCGGAATTGCAAAATGTGGTGACGCGAGCCAAGGAGAATTTGGAGCGTGAACAGGAGGTGGCGACACCGGTGGAAGACTATCTGACGATGGTCGACACGATCACGAAGCCGATTCAGTTGGAGGAATTGGAGACTCCGGTGGCGTGGAATCCTCCGCTTTTTCCGGCACGAAAGAAACGTGAGGAGCCGCAAATTCTGGCTATGGAGGATTTGCAGGTCGTTTCGGGTCGCGGCAAAGTGAATCGTAGTTCCGGTTCCCTCACGGGGAGTGTTTCTGCCATGATGGAAGAGGAGGATGAGGAGGAGACGGAGGAGGATTATTACGAAGCGACTTCCAGTTCGTCCACACGTGGTCTGCACTGGTGCATCGTGACGGGCGCCATTCCCTACAAAAAGCAGGAAGAGGCTTTTCTCGATGCCTTGGGAGGAGCCGGACAACTGACGCCGCGTGACGAGCCGACGTACTATTCGTACCAGGTGGAGCGGGCAGAAGTGCCTTTGGACGGGGATATGGGGAAGTTGCAGTGGGAGAAGCTCGACATCAGTCCCAAGGGTGAGAATTTCCAGATTGCCAAGGAAATCGGTGCGGTTGGAGGTAGCCGAGGAAGTGGTTCGAGCGGTATTTCCGGGGATTTGGACGCGATGTACGATCCGCCGCAGTTGATGATTTACCCACGACTGCGCAGTAACACACGCATGGAAACGGTCCGCACGGGGAATACAACCGATGATCGTGGTCTGGTTCCCAGCAATACGTACACCTTTTTGAATCCCCTGCCGCCAGTTTCGAGTGGCTCTTCTACCATCAACTGGAATAAAATCATTCCGTACCCGGAGGGGATTCGTGTACTCACTGCGGCTCAGAAGCGAAATCAGCAGAGGGGGAATCAAAGAGTGGTCGAGGAGTTGGACGAATACGCGGACGAAGACGAAACGGGGGAATTGGTCGAAGAAACCCTTTCGTCGCAGGAGATGTCGCAGGAACTCCGAAAAGCTCCACGGCGACTCTTCCGTTTTGTGGATTATACCGTGCAGCCGGGCGTTCAGTATTGTTATCGCGTGAAGTTGCGTCTGCACAATCCGAACTTCAATTACAAACCGACGCACTATGTTTCCAACGAGTCGCTGACGAAGGAGAAGTACCTGGAAAGTGCGTGGAGCGAGCCATCGACAGTCGCGACGGTGATTCGGGATGAGCGATTTTTGGTGGGCGGGATTGAAATGGTGGCGGAAAAGCCGACGGATCGTCTGAAAGTGCCGAATCTTTCGCTGATGTTGGTGAAATTCGACGAAGAAACGGGAGACGAACTCTCCGCGTTCTTCAAGTACCTCTCCCTCGACAGCGGCAAAACCAAACGTGTTCGCGGGGAGGTGCAGCGAATTGAAATCAAACAATCCTTCCAGCCGGGTCAACAATTAACGCTTTCGGCCAAGCCGTCGGAATTGACTTCGTTGACAGGGGCTTCGGGGATGAGTTCACCGTCGTCCCGTGGCATGGGAATGCAGTACGGCATGGGAATGGAAGAGGAAGAAGAGGCAAGGGTCTTCGATACCGGTTTCGTGTTGCTGGATGTCATGGGCGGAAATGAGGAATTGTATCGTGGCGTGACGATCACGAAAGATTTGGAAGGCCCGGTTTACGCACAGGCCATCAAGGATTACCCGGATGCCATTTACACGCCGGTTCGAGCGTTGCTGATGAACGCGGACGGAGAATTGGTGATTCAGTCGGAATTATCTGATTTGCCGGAAGTTTATCCACGAGTTCCCAAAATCGACCGGAATATGATGTCGGAAATGGAGACACAGGAAACTCCACGACGTTCTTCCAGAAAAAAGAAAAATACCGAAGGTGGCAGTCTGCTCGACAGACGCAGAGGCTAGCGGCGTGGTAATTGATAATTATGGACGTTCATGGGTAGGGAAGGTGTTTAGGGAGGATGTGTAGGATGATGGAGCGAACGGCGGCAATTCGCCTGTTTTGCAGGCCTCCCTCCCCCCGTTGAGGCATTTTTTATCAATCATTCCATGGATATTTTTTAGTTTTAAGGGTAAGTTAGTATTTTACCAGGATTCCAGAAAGGAATCGCGTTTTCAAAGGATTGAGAAGATGGTGAAACGAGTATTGGTGACAGGCGTCACAGGTTTTATCGGAACGGTATTAACGGAGAAATTGCTCCAGCAAGGTTATCTTGTACGAGGAATGGGTCGGCGTTCGGAGCCGGTTTTGCCACCTGGCGGGGTGACGACGGCAGAGAAGACGTGGCAACATCCGAATTTTGAATATCATCAGGGGGACGTGACCGATCTGGAATCGGTACGGCGTGGCGTGGCGGGATGCCATGCGGTAATTCATCTGGCGGCATACGCGAATAACTGGTGCCAGGAGAAGCGTGTTTTTGAGTGGATCAATATTGATGGGACACGAAACGTCTTGCGGGCGGTGAAAGAACATCCGGTGGAGAAGGTGGTTTGCACATCGTCGATTGTGACGTTGGGACCGACGCCCAAAGGTGTGGTGGGGGATGAGAGTATGCCGCGACAGTCGGAAAGATGTTTCACCGATTACGAGCGGACGAAACTCCAGTCGGAGCGGGAGATTCTGGAATGGGTGGAAAAAGAGCAAATACCGGCAGTTATCGTCAATCCAACGCGAGTGTATGGTCCCGGTCAGCTTTCGGAGTCGAATTCCGTAGTCGTGGTGATGGACATGTACGAGCGAGGCATCTTTCCATTTCTGGTCAATTTTGGGAAGAATCTGGGGAATTATGTGCTGGTGGAGGATGTTGCGCAGGGTCTGATTCTGGCGATGGAACAGGGGCGTGTTGGGGAACGGTACATTTTGGGCAGTGAGGAAAATATTACGCTGCGGGATTTGTACGAATATGTGGACACATTCCGGGGTCGCCAGGGGTTCAAGTTTCCTCTTTGGAAATTCTGGCCGATGGTGGTGGCCTACACACTCTGGGGTTTTGCGGAAGTGACGGGTGTCTATCCTCCCATCACGCCTGGCTGGGTCAAAACATTCACGACGGACGGAGCCTTTTCCTGTGGCAAGGCACAACGGGAATTGGGGTACCGCCCCACACCTGTGCGGGAAGGACTTCGGAAGACGTACGACTGGATTCAAATCTTACGGAAAAAGGGCTAAAGATGCGGAAAATTGAAACGATTCACTGGGTGGGGGAAGTGGACGGCCAGTTGCGACTGCTGGATCAGACGCTCCTCCCGACGGTACTGGAAGAACGGGAATATGCGGACGGGGATGTGGAAGGCGTTTGGGAGGCGATTCATTCTCTGCGGGTTCGCGGGGCACCGGCGATTGGAATTGCCGCAGCCTATGGTGTCTGTGTCGGTTTGCAGACCGTTCTGGAAGCGGACGAAGAGACGTTTTTTATTCGGCTGAACGAAGTATTGGCGTATCTTTCCAGCAGCCGTCCTACCGCGGTGAATCTGTTCTGGGCGCTCGATCGGATGAAAGCATCTGCCGTGGAAATTCGGAAACAGATGCGGTTTTCGCAAAGTTTCGATGCCCGCGAGATAGCTTTCCGTCTGTTGGAGGAAGCCCGCCAGATTCACGAGGACGACCGTCGGATTTGCCATGCGATTGGCACGTTTGGCGCGGAACTCCTTCCCGACGGAGCCGGGGTATTGACTCACTGCAATGCGGGAGGGCTGGCGACTTCCGAATATGGCACCGCCCTGGCAGTATTTGCGAAAGCGTGGGAAAATGGCAAAAAAATCCACGTTTACGCCGACGAAACGCGACCTTTGTTGCAAGGTGCCAGGTTGACGACGTGGGAAATGCGGCAACGCGGGATTCCTGTGACGTTGATTTGCGATTCGATGGCCGCTCAGGTCATGCGGGAAGGGAAAATCCAGGCAGTCGTCGTAGGGGCTGACCGCATTACTGCCAATGGCGATACGGCCAACAAAATCGGCACGTACAGTGTCGCGTGTCTGGCTCATCTGCACCAGATTCCTTTCTACGTCGCGGCACCGAAAAGTACGTTCGACCTCACTCTTCCCACGGGCGATCTGATTCCGATCGAACAGCGTCATCCCCGTGAAATCACCCATGGTTTCGGCAGCCAGAGTGCCCCGGACGGAATCGACGTTTACAATCCTGCTTTCGACGTGACGCCAGCTCGCTATATTCGAGGAATCATTACGGAAAAGGGAGTCATTTCGCCTGTTACGGAAGAGAATATTCGTCAACTCTTTTTAGATTGATAATGGATTATTATTGAGGTTCATACCGTATTTTCATGGGTGTCGTGTTATGCCCATGATATTTCCATTCCCACTTCAAACGGGGATTATCACGAGATAAATAAGACGAATTAAGAAGAGGGTGTTTTCAGGAGTACTCTAGCGGAATTGACTCTTGGCATTGTTGGCATTGGGTGAAAAGGAATCTTCCCTGGAAAATGGCGGTGGCTTCGACTTGCAAAAATCCTGGAATCTGATATAATGGTAAAGTCTTTTTAGAAAAGGAAGAGTAAGGAGTCGAGTATGTCGAACAATCCGCAGGAACAGGGAAATCGAGTGGAAGGTGCTTACGGAGTTGAACAAATCTCCCATTTGAGCGACCTGGAACATGTCCGTCAGCGTCCGGGAATGTACATCGGAGATACTACCAGCCGAGGTCTGCATCACCTGGTGTATGAGGTGGTGGACAACTCGATTGACGAGGCGATGGCGGGTTACGCAACGTATGTGAGCGTCATTATCAATACGGATGGTTCGATTACCGTGGAGGACAATGGCCGTGGCATTCCGGTGGAGGTTTTCCCGGAACTGGGGATTTCGACGCTGGAAGGGGTGATGACGGTCCTGAAATTCGGCGGCAAATTCGGCGATGGAGCCTATACCACCTCCGGCGGACTGCATGGCGTGGGGGTGACGGTGGTCAATTTTCTCTCGGAATGGTGTACGTGCCAGGTCTGCCGCGACGGAGCCATCTGGCAACAGGAATACGAACGCGGCGTTCCGACTGGCCCGGTGAAGAAGGTGGGAAAGACGGACAAACGGGGGACGAAAACGACGTTCAAGCCCGACGCGGAGATTTTCAAAGAGGGGACGAAGTTTGTGTACAGCACGCTTTATCGGCGTATGCAGGAACTGGCCTTTCTCAACAGCGGCGTAAAAATCGTCTTTAAGGATGAGCGGACAGGGGATGGCAGTACGTTCCACTACGAACGCGGTATCATCGAATTTGTGGAAAATCTGAATCGTTCGTCGGAACCGTTGCACAGCGATGTGATTGTAATCAAAGGAGAGCAGGACTCCGTTTCGTGGGAGATTGCGATGCAGTATGCCAAGGACGAATATGCGGAAAACGTCCACTCCTACGTCAATAATATCAGCACGAATGAGGGCGGAACACACGTTTCCGGTTTCCGCGCCGCCCTGACACGAGCGTTGAATCAGTATGGCAAAAAAGAGGACATGTTCAAGAAAATCACGCCGACGGGAGACGATTTTCGCGAAGGTCTGACGGCCGTCATTTCGCTGCGCGTTCCCAGCCCGCAGTTTGAGGGACAGACGAAAACGAAGCTGGGGAATGGTGAGGTGGAAGGAATCATCTCCACGGCGGTGTATGAGGCATTGACACGTTACCTGGAAGAGAATCCGAAAAACGCGAAAATCATCGTCGATAAAGGAGTTCTGGCGGCAGAAGCGCGGGAAAGCGCGAGAAATGCGCGTCGGATGGTTCGGGAACGGAAGAATGCGTTGACATCCGGGGGAATGCCGGGAAAATTGCGGGATTGCTCCAGTCGGGAAGTGGACAAATGCGAACTCTACCTGGTGGAGGGCGACTCGGCAGGCGGGACGGCGGAAGGTGGCCGAATGCGGGAATTTCAGGCGATTTTGCCGTTGCGGGGAAAGATTATCAACGCGTATAAAGCCCGTGAGGACAAAGTTCTGGCCAACGAAGAGGTGCGGAGCATGATTTCCGCGATTGGGACGGGAATCGGGAGCGATATTCAGTTGGAAAAACGGCGTTACAACAAAATCATCATCATGACCGACGCGGACGTGGACGGTTCGCATATTCGGACGCTTTTGCTGACGTTTTTTTACCGCCAGATGTACGATTTGATCAAGGCCGGGCATGTGTATGTGGCTCAACCGCCGTTGTTCCGGGTGATTCAGCGGAAAAAGATATTCTACGTCCAGACGGATGAGGAGATGAAGGCACTTTTGCTGAACAATGGTCTGAAAGACTCGGTTTTCGACCCGAAAGATGGCCGGATTATCGAAGGGGATGGACTGGCGGCACTGGCGAACATCCTGGCCATTCTGGAAGATTCCATCATCACGTTGGAGCGGCGTGGAATCAGTCTGAAGAATCACGCGATGTTGCAAGACCCGGTGACGGGGAAACTGCCGATGATTCACGCGTTTTTGGGGCGGAAGGAATTCTGGTTCACCGACCATGAACGATTGGAAAAATTCGTGGAGGAATACGAACAGGAACATGGTTGTGAGATTGAAATCGACGCTTCCAATACGTTGCGTAACGATTTTGAGGAAGAAAAGAGCGATTCGGAGAAACCCTCCGAAAAACCGGTTCTTCGGATGCCAGTTCTGGAGATTCACGAAGTCCGTTCGATTAACAAACAGTTGGCGGAACTGCGGAAATTCGGGTTTGAAATCGACGCCCTGATTCCTCAGGCACGTACCGGCCAGGAAGGAAATCGGTACGAGTTGCGGTACGGCGAATCGATTATCGGTCTGGAAGATATGCGCGGCCTGCTCCCGGCGGTGCGCAACGCGGGCGGCAAAGGAATGCAGGTTTCCCGATTCAAGGGATTGGGCGAAATGAACGCGGAGGAAATCCGGGAAACGACGCTCGATCCCGAACGTCGGACGATGGTTCAGGTTCGTCTGGACGATGCCGGGGCGGCGAGCGAATTGTTCAGCATTCTGATGGGCGAAAAAGTGGAGCCGCGTCGGGAATTTATCGAGAAATTTGCGTTGGATGTGACGAATCTGGACGTTTGACGTTCTTTTTGGAAGCATGTTTTCCGTTCCCCGTTTCGCCGATTTGACCTTACGCGGAACGGGCATTTTTTTGGGTGAGGCTCATCATGAGTGGCTATTGTACTCCCACGAAGACCTGGCGGGTACTTCCTGGGAGTTATCGTCTGGGGATGTCGTTTTTCTACTTCATGTTCGGTGTCGTCTTTGCCAGTTGGGCCAGCCGAATCCCCGATATTCAGGCTCGTCTGGCCTTGAGTGACGCGATGTTGGGGCTGGTACTCTTTGCGCTTCCGGTTGGGCAAATGCTGATGATGCCATTTTCGGGGTATCTGGTAAGTCGGTGGGGTGGCTGGCCGGTATTCAACATCTCTTCGGTACTCTATCCTCTGTCACTTCTCGGTGCGGGGCTGGCTCCGACGGGAAGTTTTCTGGCACTGGCCTTGTTGGGAATGGGGATTGCCGGCAACATGAACAATATCTCTCTCAACACGCAGGCCTGCGCGGTGGAGACGCTCTACGGACGAAGTATCATGGGAACGTTCCACGGCGTATGGAGTTTGGGCGGCTTCACGGGCGGGATTCTGGGAGCGATTCTGGCAGGAGTGGGTTGGACTTCGCTGGCCCATTTCGGGTTTGTGATTGTGCTGAGTTTTCTGCTTATCGGGATG
This sequence comes from Planctomycetia bacterium, assembly GCA_030527185.1. Lineage (GTDB taxonomy): Bacteria > Planctomycetota > Planctomycetia > Pirellulales > Thermoguttaceae > RGIG3701. Next base: position 36,504 of record JAUNBF010000016.1, read on the forward strand.
GGGCGGCAGTCCCTTTTTGCCCCCGGTTTGCCTTCCCTGGAACCACGCGGCGTGGCGAAGAAAAAAGTGACCATTCGCCCCGACCGTTATCTTTTGCTTTTGGGCAGTATTGCGTTTTGCTGCATGTTTGCGGAAGGGACGATGTACGACTGGAGCAGTGTCTATTTCGCCTCGGTAGTCAAGCCGGACGAACGGTGGATTCGGCTTGGTTACATTGCCAGTATGGGAGCCATGACGACCGGACGTTTCCTGACCGATCTCTGGGTGTCACGGCTGGGAGCCAAAAGGGTACTGCGGATGTGCGGAACGCTGATTGCCGCCGGATTGTTGCTGGCGACGCTTTGTCCGCAATTGGTTCCTGCGACGTTGGGATTTTTGCTGGTGGGAATCGGCGTTTCGGCGGTCATTCCGATTTGCTACAGCCTTGCCGGACATTCCCCCACCATCCAGGCCAGCATTGCCCTGACGATGGTTTCCAGTATCGGCTTTTTTGGCTTTTTGGTAGGTCCACCGCTTATCGGCCTGATTTCCGAGTGGACACACCTTCGGTGGGCTTTGGGAGGTGTTGCCCTTTTGGGCGGGATGATTGTTGTTCTGACGCCCGGCACGATCGGATGCGACCGGGAGTGAGGAGGTACTACGGTATCGTTAACCACGAATAATCACCGACTGGAATTGTGAACAAACGCAGGAAGAGGCAACTTATATCTATACTCCTTCCACTTTGAATTTCCAGAAAACGAAAGGAAAGCCCCTACCTTTGGGAGGGGTACGCCCGATAGGGCGGGGGGTGGGTTGGTGAAATGGCAGAACAACGTTCTATTGGGCAAATTACGATAGAACGCTCCTTTGTTATTCCACCCTGCCCACCCCGGTAGCCTGACGGCTACCACCCCTCCCCAAGGGAGGGGCTTTGTGGAGTGAATCCGAAAAACTCAAGTGGATTATAAACCAAACGAAAAACGCAGGAAGAGGCGGTGAAACCGCCTTGAACGACGAGAAATGGGGAAGGAGAGGCGGCGCAGCCGACTGGACAGCTGACGGTTCCCGGCTATATTGGTTGACCAGCCGCCAACGAGCGGCGGAAAAAGAGAGTCGAACGTTACTATACGACTGGGAGCCGCAGCTTGCGGCCAGCCCGTAGCTTGCGGCCGGCCTGGTCCCCCTAGTATTATTTTGGGGATGTGATAGAATTTTTTGTCTTATGAAATGATTGACGGGACACAAGGAGTGCTTTTGTCCGTTTGAGAAGATTTTGAGAAACAGGCTAATCCGGGAAATGTTTTCTGGAAAGGTTATTTGGATTGAGGAAGGTGGATTGCCATGAAAGACGGAATTCATCCGCGATATGTGGAAACGAAAGTGACGTGTGGTTGTGGAAATACGTTTGTGACACGTAGTACCAAACCGGAATTGAAGGTCGATATTTGTAATTCATGCCATCCGTTTTATACGGGTCGTTTGAAGTATGTCGATACCGCCGGGCGTATTGAGAAATTCAAGAATCGTGTGGCTGCGACCGGTTACAAAAGTCTTGCAAAACTCAAGAAGAACGCCGAAGGTTGATCTTTTCCGGCAGAGTGCCTGGGTTTTGTTCCGACAGGAAATGTCCCAGGCATATTGAGCAATGTACGTTGAAAAAGCGGTCTTTTCTGACACGCAAGTGTTTTTGTGTGGATTTCGTTGGAGATTTCATGGGAGTTATCTCCCTTCCCGACGGAAAGTTTGTCATGTGGAAGGGAATTCCCGCTTCCGAAGTTTGTCTCTATTGGTTTCCCCCGGGTATAGTGGTTTATGCATCAGATGCTGGAAGAAAAACTCAGGCGTTTTGAAGAGCTTGAGCGTCAATTGGTGGACCCCGAAGTGCTTCAGGACTCGTCCAAATTGGTCGATGTGGCGCGGGAGCATGGTTCGATAGCCAAATTGGCGACCTGTTATCGGAATTTTCGGCAGATGAATGCCCAAATTCTCGAAGCGAAAGAGATGCTGACGGGGAACGACCCGGAGTTGAAAGAGTTGGCGGAGCTGGAACTGCCGGAACTGAAAGAACGTCGGGAAGGGCTTTGGAACGAACTTCTCGATTTGACGATCGGCGGCGAAGATGCCAATCGGACGCGGGTTATTCTGGAAATCCGGGCAGGTACGGGTGGTGATGAAGCGGCTCTTTTTGCGCGGGATTTGTACGACATGTACAAGCACTACGCGGAGAAAAAAGGGTGGAAAGTGGAGGTGATGGACCTCAACGCGACAGAACTGGGCGGTTTCAAGGAAATCGTGCTGGGAATCGAAGGGGAAGGCGTTTTTCGGGAATTGCAGTACGAAAGTGGCGGCCATCGGGTGCAGCGCGTGCCGGAAACGGAGGCGAAAGGGCGAATCCATACGTCCGCAGCCACGGTAGCAGTGATGCCGGAACCGGAAGAGGTGGAGATTGAGTTGAAACCGGAAGACTATCGGCTGGACAAATTCTGTTCGAGCGGTCCAGGCGGGCAACATGTGAACAAGACGGAATCGGCAGTTCGGCTGACGCACCTGGAGACGGGGATTGTGGTGCAGTGCCAGGACGAAAAGAGCCAACACAAGAATCTGGCCAAGGCATTGCGTGTTTTGAAGTCGCGACTTTACGATCACTTCCGGGAAATTGAGGCGGCCAAGCGTTCGGACGATCGGAAATCGAAAGTCGGTTCAGGCGACCGGAGCCAGCGGATTCGGACGTACAATTTTCCAGAAAACCGCGTGACGGATCATCGAATCAACTTGACGCTGTACAAATTGGACTCGATTCTGGCGGGAAATATGGAACCGCTCATCGATGGCCTGTTGGAATACGAACGTCAGGAACAACGGATGGCTTTTGGAACGGTGGATTGAAACATTGGCGACGGAATCGAGAGGTCGAGAAAACCTTTTCTGAGGAGCGTTCATGGAAATTCGGGTGTTGGTCGTCGATCCTCAGGAGATTTTTCGAGCCGGTTTGAAGTCGCTTCTGGCCGACACGGGAATTCGTGTGGTCGGAGAAACGGCTGATGTGGAAGAGGCAAAGTGGCTGGCGGAGAAAACGTTGCCTCATATTCTTCTGCTGGAGTTGGAGAATTCTGCCCTGGACACGCTCGATTTTCTCTACCATTTTCGGCTCTCTTTTCCGCAGGTGCGAGTGGTGGTTTGCACTCATTCGGATAATCCGACGTACATGCTTCGTTCCGCGGCGTTGGGCGTGAAGGATTACATTCCCAAAACGCTTTCCGCCAAAAGTTTGCAATCGACGTTGCAAAATGTTTATTACGGCACGAATATTTCGGAGAATCCTCACTGGACGTACCTTCTGAACAGCCGTCATGCCCGCTCCCGATCAGCATCCACGACGCTGACGAAACGGGAAGAGCAAGTTTTGCGGCTCATTGTTCTGGGACAGAGTAATAAGGAAATCGCCAAGACACTTCACTTGAGTGCGGATACGGTAAAGGAGCATATCCACCATCTGTTTCAGAAAATCTCCGTGCGTGATCGGACGCAGGCGGCGGTCTGGGCCGTTCGGAAAGGATTTGCGTAAGATTCCCGATAATGGTTCTGGCGGAGAAGGAGATACCTTTCTTTTTTGCTCCCACCTTACGCTTACATTTCTGGGAACCATTCTTCACGGGAAAAAAAGAAAAAGATTAGCCCCTTGACAGAGAGCGGTTTTGGGACTATACTAAAGGAACTTGTAACGTTTTGGGTTTGTGGCAAACACTCTTGTTCGCAAAGAGAATCCCCCTGACAGGAGTGTTCGCGGTTCCAGAAAACATTTTCGTATTTCACACCCCATCCGAGATTTTCCCATGCCTCATCCTCCACTCGAATCGTCTGACCTTTCCCGTGGAACGGTTTTGTATCGGCTGAGCCTTTTCGTTCTGTTTGTTTTCATTTTTCTGGTAGGGGTGAAACTTTTTGGGAGTGCCATTTCTCTGGCAGGGGGCGATTTTGCGAAGTCGTTGGTGGAAGGTTTCCAAAATCCTTTTGCGGGTCTGGCTATCGGAATTATGGCAACGGCCATCATGCAAAGTTCCTCCGCCACCACCAGTCTCGTCGTCACGATGGTCGGTGCGGGCACGCTCCCCTTGGGCAACGCGATTCCCATCATCATGGGAGCGAATGTCGGCACGACGATTACCTGCACGATGGTTGCCATGACGCACCTGGGAGACCGAAAAACGTTCGCACGGGTGTTGGGCTGCACAAACGTACACGATATTTTTAATATTTTGACGGTTGCCATTCTCTTCCCGATGGAGATGATTACGCAACGAATGTTCGGAAAAGGAGTTCTGGAACAGACGGCGTTGGCTTTGACGAACTTTTTTTCCGGGGGTGGCTCCTCTGGTGTTTCCAGCGCCCTGGCCTTTAACCCGATTGATGCTTGCGTGTCGCCGGCGAATGATTTTCTGATTCAGTTTTTCCAGAACCTTCCTTTTTTCGCGGACAATTGGAAAGCACTGCCAGCGGTGATTTTTGCCCTCTTCCTGATTCTGTTTTCCCTCGTCCGAATCACGGCGAACATGAAAATTCTGATGGCCGACAAGATGGAAGATTGGCTGAATCGTGTTTTGAAGAAACATGGTTATGTCGGAATCGTGATCGGAGCGTTGATTACGATGTTGGTGCAGTCCTCCTCCATCACCACCTCGCTTCTGGTGCCGATGTACGCGGCGGGAATGCTCAGTGCGTACAATGCTTTTCCCCTCTTGATTGGAGCCAACATCGGTACGACCATTACCGGTTTACTCGCTTCGACGGTGAGCGGGTCGTCGGCTGGCGTGACGATTGCCCTGGTGCATACGCTGTTTAATGTGGGCGGAATGTTGATTTTCTATCCCATTTCAGGAATGCGAAAAATTCCGATCTGGCTTTCCGAACAACTCGCGTTGCTGATTTTGAAAAATCGGCTTTGGGCTTTTGTGTTTGTCATCGGTGTCTTTTTCGTCATTCCAGGAATCGGCATTTTCCTTTGGAGTGAGCCGGAACCTACGGTGCCGGTGATGGATTCGGAAGCCTCGACCACCGAAATGCCGGAAGATGTTTCTCCAGCCGCCACATCCACCCCGGAAGCTGCTGAAAATTCCCCAAATTCCCCATAACGTTTGTCAGAGGTACTTTTCTCTTGGAAAATAGAAAGAGTATCCATTATAAATCCCCTAAAAAAGGAGGGTGTAAGGATATGTTTCATTGGTTTGCCAAAAGTCCCCATCGGTCCAGTACAGGTTTGAATCGAATTCGAAAAGATTTTATCCAAATGCTGAAAACTGCCCAGCATGAATTTACGCTTGCCTGCCAGGTCACGTTGTTGGGAGCCGACCCGCAGGGAATCAAAGACGCGCTCCTCCAGGCAGACAAACAGGTGAACAAGTTTGAACGCCAAATTCGGAAAGAATTGGTGGTTCATTGTTCCGTGGTGGGACACGTGGACCCCGAATCGCTGGTGATGATGAGTATCTCCAAAGATGCGGAACGCCTGGGGGATTATGCCAAAAATATCTTCGATCTGGGGCTGACAGTTTCCCATCTGCCAGAAGGGGACGATCGCGAAAGGCTCCTGATTCTGAAGAGTTTGGTAGAGCGAATTCTCGATGATTGCCAACTGATTTTTGAAAACAACGACGAGGAACTCGCGAAAAAAGTGATTCGGGAAGGCACCTGGATCAGTCGGCAATGTGACCACAACACCACACGCCTCCTCCAGCTCGAACAGCCGGATCGCCATACCGCTCCGAACGTTCTTCTGTTTCGCTACATGAAACGAATGATTGCCCACCTGCGAAATATCTGTTCCAGCATGGTACAACCTGTCCACAAACTCGATTTTACCTCGAAATTAACCCGTGATGTGGATCATGGCGGCGACTTGTTGGATTGGAAAGAGGATTATCTCGATCGTTGATTTCCCCAGGCAACCGGTCTGGGAGGAAATTTTTTAGAAGATTTCCCCCAGGACCAGTGGCAAGGTATCGTTTTGTCAGGTTAACGAGGATAAAGTGGGGAAGGCAACTCAACGTTCTCCTGCCATTCAGACGGAAGAGGTTCCCTTTTTCGTTGTTTTTTTGGCGGCGGTTTTCTTTTTCGTCACCGATTTTTGAGAGGTTGTTTTTTTCACCACTTTTTTCGTTGTCTTTTTCACAACCTTTTTCCGCGAAGAAGAGCCTTTGGCTGCCTTTTCCGCGAGCATTTCCAAAGCCTGCTCCAGGGTGAGCGTCTCTTCCGAAACGCTTTTGGGGAGCGAAACATTGGTCTTTTTGTCGGTGATGTAGGGTCCGTAACGCCCTGCCAGGAGGGTGATATTCTCCCCCGTGACGGGCGAAACCCCAAGAATTTTCAGTGGTTCTTTGGGAGCCGCCGTCCGTGTGGCCGTTGTGCGTGTTTTCGGGCGTGCAAGGAGTTCCAATGCCTGCGGAAGCGTCACGTCCAGCGGCGAGAATTCCTCCCCCAGTGACCGCGTTTCCTGATTCCATTTCACGTACGGTCCGTAACGTCCGTTGGAAGCAATCACGGGTTGTCCGTCTTCGGGATGATTGCCGAGCGTGCGGGGGAGGGAGAGGAGCTTCAACGCGGTTTCCAAATCGATGTCGGCAGGCTCCATCCCCTTCAACAACGACGCGTTTTGCGGTTTTTCCTCATCTTCCGTATTGCCGCGTTGGATGTACGGTCCGAAACGCCCGACCTTGACGTAAACCGGCTTCCCCGTTTCCGTGCAGAAACCCAACGGCGCGTCTCCCTGGCGGGCATGTTCGATCATTTCCAGACCTTTGGGCACCGTCAGTTCATCGGGAGCCATGTCGTCGGGAATACTGGCACGTTGTTCCCCCAGTTCCAGAAAAGGTCCGAAACGCCCGACGCGGACGTTCAGCGACATGCCGTCCGAGGTTTTGCCGATCGGAATGGTGCTGATTTGGCGGGCGTCGATCAATTCCAACTGATTCTGCAACAACTGTTTCAGACCGACGTTTTCCCGACCATTGCCGAAGTAAAACTCTTTCAGATACTCCACCCACGGCAATTCCCCACGACTGATGGCGTCGAGGTCATCCTCCATCTCGGCAGTGAACTGGTAGTCGATCAGATGTGGAAAATACGTCTCCATCAACTGGCAGACCGCAAAGGCGACCCAGGTGGGAATCAGGACGTTGCCGCGTTTGAAAACGTAATGCCGGGCAAGAATCGTCTCGATGATAGAGGCGTAGGTACTCGGACGGCCAATCCCCTTCTCCTCCAAAATCCGCGTCAGAGCGGCTTCACTGTAACGATTCGGCGGCTGTGTGGTGTGGACACGCGGCTGGAGTTCCGTACAGGTCGTTTTCTCCCCCTGGCGGACAGGTGGAAGGAGCATTTCCCCATCTCCGGTATCTTCCCCTTCCTCTTTTCCTTCGATGTAAGCTCGCAAATAGCCGGGAAAGGTAATCGTTTTGCCGGAGGCTGCGAATTCCGCGTTGTCGAGCTGCACGGAAAGCGTCATCCGCCTCCCCTGCGCATCGACCATCTGGCAGGCCACCGTTCGCTTCCAAATCATGTCGTACAGCCGAAATTCCTCGTCGGAAAGCTGCGAACGGAGTTCTTCCGGGAAACGAAAGACCGTCCCCGCAGGCCGAATCGCTTCGTGAGCTTCCTGAGCATTCTTCACACGAGTCTGATAAACCCGTGGCGCGGCGGGGAGAAATTCGGAACCATAGTATTCCCGCACCAGTTTCCGCGACGCCTGAATTGCTTCCTGCGAAAGGGTCGTCGAGTCAGTTCGCATGTAGGTGATCCACCCGTTTTCGTACAAATTCTGGGCTATGTTCATCGTCCGACGTGCGGTGAAACCATACTTGCGGTTCGCTTCCTGCTGGAGCGTGCTGGTGGTGAAAGGGGCAGGGGGACGCTGTGTAAAGTCCTTCTTTTCCACCCGAATCACTTCCGCTTCGGTCGTCTGGCAGAGCCGTTCCAGAAGTTGGTGAACCTCCTCTTCCGTGTATTGCAGGCAGTCGGGATTCTTCAGCTTTCCCGTCGTCGTGTCAAAATCCCGGCTGGTCGGAATCCGTCTGCCATCGACAGAGACAAGCGATGCCTGAAACGTCTGGTTTTCCCGCGTTCGGAACGTTCCCGACAAATCCCAGTACGTCGCGCTGTGAAAAGCCATCCGTTGCCGTTCCCGCTCCACAATCAGCCGTACCGCCACGCTCTGTACCCGTCCCGCCGAGAGCTTCGGACCAACTTTCCGCCACAGTAACGGCGAAACGTCGTAACCGTAGAGCCGATCCACCACACGCCGCGTTTCTTGAGCGCGGACAAGCGACTCGTCGATCTGGCGTGGGTTTTCGAGCGATTCCAGAATGGCTCTTTTCGTAATTTCATGAAACACCAGCCGATAGACCGGTACTTTCGGCTTGAGAATCTGGCAGAGGTGCCAACTGATCGCCTCCCCTTCGCGGTCTTCGTCCGTCGCGAGGTAGAGCTGATCCGCCTCTTTCAACATCGTTTTGAGTTTGTCAACCTGTTTTTTCTTCTCTTTGGTGACAATATAAACCGGCTCAAAGGACTTTTCCACATTCACGCCCAAATAAGCCCAAGGCTCTTTCCGGTATTTTTCAGGAACTTCCTTCGCCCCCTGTGGCAAGTCGCGGACGTGCCCTTTGCTGGCTTCAATAACGTACTCGGCTCCCAGGAATTTGCGTATCGTACGCGCCTTGGCCGGAGACTCCACAATGACAAGAGATTTCGATGCTGATTTCATAGGATATAAAATTCTCAATAAAGTGCTGCCCTGTTTAATTGATAATTGATAATT
>JAUNBF010000016.1:45304-58483 GCA_030527185.1 Planctomycetia bacterium
TGCCACCCATAATTATCAATTATCAATTATCAATTGAATAAGCCACTCGTGCTTGTTACAGACTCTACATTATTTTTATTTTTTCTTTTCATGCAAGGTGTATTTCTCTATTTTTTCTCAAAATAGGGGAAAATTTTCCAAAAAAGTCCAAATTTTTTGCCTCATCCTCCCAAATTCTCCAAGAAAATGGTGAGAAAGTTTCCCCCCTTTCTTCTTTTTTTTGCGAAATCGTTTATAATGGGTAGGAATAAAAGTTTTTTTCCCTCGAAACAGGTGGAACGGTTCATGGGTATTCGATTCTATTGTCCCAATGGGCATAAATTAAATGTCAAAGAGTTCCTGGCCGGACAACGGGGAATTTGTCCACGGTGTGGGGAACGTGTGGACATTCCGTTGAAAAGTACACGTGCTCCCGGAACAAAAGACCTTCCGATTGCGGCAGAGTGGGAGGAGCGTGCGCGAAAAGAAGGGAAACTCCCCGGTATGGCTCCTTTTTCCGGCTCCGGCTCGGTGGAGAATATCTTCCCCACCCTTCCGTTGGAGAGTGCCGTGCAGGAAAACCCACTTCCCCATCTTAACGAACTCTTTCCCAACCAGGAAAATATCGGGGTTGCGGATATTCCCGACTGGAATCCACAACCTGTGCCGACTTCCGAGGAGGCTGTTCTTCCCAATCCAGAACCATCTCCCGCACCGGTTGTTCCTCCAACACCGGAGGTGCCAAACGTGCCGCGTCTTCCTGATCCGTTTGAAGGTCCGGCGGACACGGTTTGGTACGTCCGTCCCACGGCAGGAGGACAGTATGGTCCGGTCGATCGGGAAATTGTCAAAGTCTGGCTCTCCGAAGGGCGGATTGTGGGCGACACGCTCGTCTGGCGGGAAGGCTGGGCGGACTGGAAACGTGGAGATGAGGTTTTCGAGGCTCTGGTGCCGACGATGAACGCTCCTCCGATTGTCGCCACGCCGACGCAGCAGCCGGACAACAAAAAGAAATCGTTCTGGGGATTTGGAAAATAATGCTCCCCGGAATCAACGTTCCTTTTGACAGGAGCGGAAATTTGCGGAAATTTGTTTTGAAGAAAAGATTATGAAAACATTAGTCAAAGGAAATGAGGCGGTCGTCATCGGCGCGTTGGTAGCTGGCTGCGACGCTTATTTTGGATACCCCATCACGCCAGCCAGCGAAATTGCTCACAAAGCATCGGAATATTTTCTGAAACTGAACAAAATCTTCATCCAGGCGGAGTGCGAAGTCGGTGCCATCAACATGGTTTATGGTGCGGCCTCCAGCGGACTGCGTGTGATGACTGCCTCGAGCGGACCGGGAATCAGCCTGAAACAGGAGGGGGTTTCGTACCTGGCCGGGGCAAATTTGCCAGCGGTGATTGTCGATGTCATGCGCGTCGGGCCGGGACTGGGAAATATCGGACCGGAACAGGGAGATTACAACCAGGTCGTCAAAGGGGGTGGGCATGGGAATTATCACGCGATTGTGCTGGCTCCCAACTCCGTGGCGGAGATGTATTCGCTGACGATTCGGGCATTTGAATTGGCCGACCAATACCGCACGCCGGTCTATCTCCTGGCCGACGCGACGATAGGGCAGATGATGGAGCCGATCGATGTGCAGAAGGTGGAGTCGCGGAGTTTTGAGAAACCGTGGCGGGCAGACGCGACGCCGGAGACGAACGAGAATCTGATTACGTCGATTTATCTCGATTTTGACGATATGGAAGCGCATGTGCAGCGTCTGAATCAGAAATATGAGGAAATTGCCCAACAGGAAGCGGACGCGGAGACGTGGCGGACGGAGGACGCGGAACTTGTCGTGACGGGATACGGGATTGTGAGCCGGTTGCTTCATACCGTCGTCGATTCGCTTCGGGCAGAGGGGAAAAAAGTCGGGATGATTCGTCCCAAAACGCTCTGGCCTTTCCCCACACGGTGCTATCAGGAAAACGTTCCCGATGGAGCCAAAGTCCTGGCCGTCGAGTTGAGTACCGGACAATTCGTGGACGATGTTCGGCTCGCGTTGCCGCACCATTCCGTCGCGTTTTACGGCCGTGTCGGGGGAAATGTCCCTACGCTGGAGCAGATTCGGGAACAGATTCTCCAACAGTTGGGGGCGGATAATTGATAATTGATAATTGAAAAACGCCTGCCACCCGTTCATTCCCCACCTCGGAGGGGTACGGCGTTAGCCGGGGGGTGGTTCCGAAGTGGGAAAGCGTTTTCCTGTGCCAAAACATCCCGTTGCTACGTAAGTTTTATTTGTTTTCATCATTTCCACGAGTCAAAAATGCCAACGCTTTTACAAAAACCAGCTTCTTTTTTCCAGAATTTCGATCGCAAACCGTCGCAGCAACAGTCAACGCACTATTGTCCCGGCTGTGGACATGGGATATTGAACAAACTGATTGCGGAAACGATCAGCGACCTGGAAATCCAGGACAAAACGATCTTCGTCGGACCGGTCGGCTGTGGCGTGTTTTACTACTACTATTTCGATGTGGCCTCGGTCTCCTCGCCCCATGGGCGTGCCAGCGCGGTGGGAACGGGGGTCAGCCGTGCGAATCCCGACGCGGTGACGCTGGTCTATCAGGGGGACGGCGATTTGGCCGCGATTGGCACGAGCAACGCGATCCATGCCGCGAATCGTGGCGAAAACATGATCGTTTTCTTCATCAACAACAATATTTACGGCATGACGGGCGGACAATTGGCACCGACGACGCTTTTGCAACAGAAAACCGCCACGTCGCCCTATGGACGTTCGTTGTTGAACGACGGCCCTCCCCTGCGAATGACGGAGTTGGTGGCCGGTCTGGAAGCTCCGGTTCTGGTGGCACGTGTGGCGGTCAACAGTCCGAAGAACATCCTCCAGGCACGGAAAGTCATCCGCCGGGGAATGCAGGCGCAGAAGGATAAAAAAGGGTACGTTTTCATCGAAGTCCTGTCGCAATGCCCGACGAACTGGCGAAAATCCCCGATCGACGCGTGCAAATGGATCGACGAGACGGTGACGAAATATTTTCCGCTCGGCGTTCAGAAAGATGTTATCGACGAACGCGAACCGCAGATTCGGAAACTGGAACGCCCCGATTTCGAGACCGTCGCTCATGCGATTGGGCTGGACAAGGAAGAAACGACGGGAAAAGAGACGGTTGCGCTGCCGTTTGAGGAGATTCGGCTCAAAAGTGCCGGTTTTGGCGGGCAAGGGGTATTGTCGCTGGGGCTGATTTTCTCGTTTGCGGCGATGAAAAAGGGTTGGCAGACGACGTGGCTCCCCAGTTATGGTCCCGAAATGCGTGGCGGCGTGGCGAACTGCTCCGTCATGGTTTCGGCGTCGAAAATCGGCACACCGTTGGTCGATACACCGAACATTCTGATTGCGATGAACAAACCGTCGATGTTCCGCTTTGCTCCGCTCGTGCCGGAAGATGGGCTGATCATTTACAACAGCACGATGATCGACGAAATTCCCGACAATCTTCGCACGAAAAACGTTTTTCCGCTTGATGCCGGGAATATCGCGATGGAACTGGGGAACAGCAAGTTTGCCAACTCCGTGGTGCTGGCTTTTTTGGCAGCGAAAACGAAGATGTTTACGCTGGAGGAGTTGAAAGAGTACGTTCGCGGTTATTTTGCCAACGATAAGATTTACGAGGCGAATGTGCCAGCCCTGGAGCGTGGATATGCGCTGGGGGGCTGAAAAGTGTAGAGCGACGCTGCGTCCGGCTGAAAAATGGGTTTCCTGCCTGCATTCATTTTTATGGGTCAGCAGCGTCATGTTCCCTGGCCGCTTCGTGGTTTTTTGCGTTTTTTATTTTTACCCCCCATAGGTTTCTCATGAATCCCTGGCAAAAATCCCTGGAATTTGTTTCCATTTCCGATATTGGGCTTCAGCGCACCAATAATCAGGACTCTCATCAGGAAGTTCCCGCCCCTACGCAGAAAATTTGGAATCGTCGCGGCCATATTTTTGTGGTTGCGGACGGTATGGGAGCCCACGCTGCCGGGGAATTGGCCAGCAAACTGGCAACGGACTTGATTCCGAATGCCTATATGAAGAAAACGACCCTTACGCCGGGCGATTCGTTGCGGGAAGCGATTCAGGAAGCGAATCGGATGATTCACACGAAAGGGAATGCCGATGAGGAGCTTCGGGGGATGGGCACAACGTGCGACGCATTGGTGCTGCTGCCGGAAGGGGCGTTGATCGGCCATGTGGGAGACAGTCGAGTGTACCGTTTGCGGAATTCCCGTTGGGAACAGTTGACGTTTGACCATAGCGTGGTCTGGGAAATGCAGGCGCAGGGGTTGGTGCCGGACGCCAACGTGCAGAAAAACATCATCACGCGGGGATTGGGCGTGATTCCTGAAGTGGAGATCGATTTGGAGGGCCCCTGGCCGTGCCAACCGGGGGATATTTTTCTCCTTTGCAGCGATGGTCTTTCCGGCCAATTTGAGGATCGGGAAGCGGAAATGGGGAAGATTCTTTCGATTTTACCTCTTCGGGAAGCGACGCAAGCGATGGTCGACATTGCCAATTTACGCGGTGGGCCGGACAACATTACGGTGACAACGGTGAAATATCTGGGACCGCAGCAGGCGGTGGGAAAATACGCGGAAGAGAATCCCGTTCCCGTGGCTACGCGGACACAGTTGGATGCCATGCCGTTGCCGAACTGGGTGTGGAACATTGTGGTGGCTGCCGGTGTCGTCTTTTTGCTCTCCCTCCCGTTGACGTTTCAGCAATACGGATGTGGCCTGCCGATGTTGCTGGTTTCGTCGCTTCTTCTGATGGCGTTTTTTCTCTATCTCCACCTTCGCAAAGCTCCGCCCGCCTTCACGAATCATCGTCTGGGTCGAGGGCCGTACCGGCAGTATGACGCACGGTGCGACGTTCCTTTTTTGAAGACGATTCAGAGTTTGTACGCGGAATTACGGGAAAGTGTGCGGGAACAGTCGTCGCTGCGCTGGTCGGAAATCGACGCTCATGAAAAGCGTGCCAAAAAAGCATGCAGCGAAAAACGGCTCGTGGAAGCCACGCGGGAATATCTCCTTGCCATTTCCAGTATCTGGCGGCAACTCAGCGGAAATGAGAAATGATGTTTGAGCCAAATTTTTTACAGATACGAAGAAGTACGTCGGCAGGGAGAACTTTCGCCGGAAGTTAGTGTCCGGGAAAAGTGGCGTGTTAGGGGAGATTACGTCGTCCCTTGCGACGATTCTATTTTTGGTAAAATCGAGGACGATTCGCTCTGTTATGTTTTTTATCCCCTCGACTTGCCTATCAATTCCGCAGGTGTCCCGCCAGCACATTTAACCGAGGACACGATTTCTGACAATTCCCCTGCGTCCCCTTTGGGTTCGGGAGGTGAATCCTTTTCCCAAGCATTTCCAGAATTTTTTTGCCACATTTTTGAAAACATCGGTTGAGAATTTGGCAGCGTAGGAGACTTTCCACAGAAGATAGAGGTAAAAGTAAAATCATCTGCGTCTTCCGCGTCGTCAAGGCAAATCGTATTTTCCTTCCCTTCCAACATTAAGAATTATCCGTAGATTACGCGGAAGACGCAGATATTTCCATTCCCACTTTTTCCTCAGCGGATACTGGAAATCGGGATTGTCGCCGAGATAAATAAAAAGAGAGAATGTTTTTAAAAGTGTTCTAGAGCGGTGTCAATGGATAATCGGCAACTTCTAACCCCCTCTGAGGAGTCATCATGACGGATTTTATTGTTACCTAATCAAATGGTGTTGCCAAGCAAAGAGGAGGAAGAAATTTTTTGGAAAATTCAGGAATTTTTATATTTTTTTGCCAAGGTATCCCTTGCAGAAAGAGAATATTTTAAATATCCCTGAGGCCGTTCAAGATGTTGTTTGGAAGCCTGTTTTTAAGGAGTTTGACATGCGTCCGGGATGGTTGTTTCAGGAAGATTGAAGGGAAGAACGGTTGGAGAAGATTGGAAGTAAGCTGGATTTTCGGAAGTTTTTGGGGATTGAGCCGGACGACAAGGTTCCCGATGGATAAAAATCGGAGTTCATCGCATACCCGATTTGACATAAAGTATCACTTTGTAGGAATCACCCAATACCGGAAAAAAGTGTTAAGCACAGAGGTGGGGATACGCTTACGGGATTGGGTGCGCGAAATATGTCGTACGCATGATATAGAGATTATGATATAGTGGTACTGGAAGGTTTGGTATCTCAAGATCATGTGCATGCGTTACCGCGAGAATGGATGTAAGGAACGTAGCTTGATACTTCGATGGCATCTTTGCGACCGACGTAACCCAATTCCAGACAAAGGTTTAGGGGAAGTGCGTCATCTTCGTCAGATATTTCCGCCGGGATAAACCCCTTCGCAAGCAACGGCTCCAGCATCATGGAATCCTGCCGACTCGCTTCGCAAACGACATGGATAGCGGGAGACCATGACCCTCCCTGTATTTTAAGACGTAAACCATTACAATAAAACAAGTTATGTCATCACACTTCCGTTTCCGTCCCCACTCAGAATTCGTCCGATATTTCCCATGAGAGTGTGTGGTATTAGCTTGTCTTCCTACTGGCTTTATCGGCAAAAAATGGGAAAATGTGCGGTTATTCATCTCAAGCCCTCGGTTTTCCCAAGGGACTTGAGCATCCTTGTTTTTGGTCATTTCAAGTGGAAACAACCTCGTTTCAGCCGTGAATTTTGTAGTAGGCCTCAGCAGATTTTTGGGCGGCCTCCATTCGATCCATTCCCGCTTCGTATTCGATGGTATAAGTCTCAATTCCACCTACCGATTCGCAGAGATCGAACGCCAGTTTCCAGTCCACTCGCCCTTCGCCCAGGATTTTTCCATCGCTTTCCTTGAGGTGAATCGTCTTAGTACGTCCCGGATATTTACGAATCAGTGCGTAGGGATCGTTGCCGGAATTGACGCAGTGTCCCAGGTCGTTCTGGAGCATCACCTCAGGAACAGAATTGTCGGCAAAGACTTCCCACGTCGAAAGACCTCCATCCACTTTCTGAAAGTCGTGCTGGTGAGCGTGATAGCCGACGTACAGTCCCGCTTCACGGGCAACAGCACTGGCGGCACTGAATTTTTTGGCCGCTTCCGTCCAGCCTGCCTCTCCATCGTTCTTCATTCCAGGGCAGATGATGAATTTCGCGCCGAGCGTCTGATGAATCTCGATCGTTTTCTTCAACTCTTCCAGATTCTCAATCTGACCACGACCGGTATGGGTTCCTGAGCAAATCAGACCATATTTATCCTGCAATTTACGTAGTTCCGCCGGAGGAAGCGGATATCCGGCATATTCGACACCCTTGTAACCCATTTCCGCCACTGCCGCCAGGACTTTTTCAGGATTCTCGCGAAACGGCCCTCCCACGGAGTACATTTGCAGACAAAGCGGGATGTTTTTCCGTTCCGCCGCGGCAAACAACGGCCGGAGACCAACCGTATGCAGTGCCAGTGTTCCCAGACCCAGTTTCATAAAATCACGGCGATGAAAACTCATTATTCTCACTCCTTTCAAGATCACAGCCAATCATGGGAACCCCTCGGATTCCCTCTCAATCAACCATTATACTCCTCTGGGAAAAATTTTCCAAGGGACACCACCGCGGGGGAGAATTGATAGTTAACAGTTAATACGAAAAGATGTTCTCCGACGCTAAAAACCACGATCCATAAAAATACGGCCTGAACACCTGAATTTAATACTCGAACTGTGTTTTAATTTTTTTCCGACTCGTATTCCCTGGCTATTTTTTTCAGTGTCCGCCAATATTCCGGTAACTGTTTCACCGCCACAAACTGATGACGCATGTCCGAAATAAGGGCTGCCGGAGTCCCCAAATACGTTCCCACCTCCGTCAGACTGCCCGGCACACCGCATTGGGCACCGATTTGAATCCGGGACGCAATGGTGATATGGTCTGCCACACCGACCTGTCCCCCCATGACAACATATTCTCCCGTCGTGGTACTTCCCGCAATGCCGACCTGCGAGCAGAGAAGATTGCGTCGCCCAATCTGGCAGTTGTGACCCACCATCACCAGATTGTCCAGTTTCGTCCCACTTCCGATACGTGTCGTGCCGAAAGTGCCGCGATCAATCGTACTGTTGGCACCGATTTCCACATCGTCTTCCAGAACTGTCTGCCCCAACTGCGGCGACAACCGATGTTCTCCCGACGCGGAATCGTAGCCAAAACCGTACGCTCCCAAAACGACCCCCGCGTGCAGAATACACCGACGCCCCACCACCGTCCGCTCATAAAGCGTCACGTTGGGAAAAAGCACCGAATCGTCTCCCACCTGGCACTCCTCCATCAGGCAGACGTGCGGATAGAGTACCACGCGGTCTCCCAAAACGACGTTTTTCCCCACATACACATGCGGAAAAATCGTCACATCCTTTCCCACTCGCACCCCTTCTTCCAGAATCGCGGTCGGGTGGATTCCTGTCGCAGGGGGAGCTACGGGAGGATGAAAAAGCGTCACGATTTTCGCAAACGCACTCAGCGGCTCTTCCGCCAGCAAAACCGGTACGGGACATGAAGACAAATCGACATTTTTCCGACGGGGATTTTTCGGCAGAAGCAGCGCAGAGACTTCGGAAACCGTCACGTCGAGAGCTTTTTTCCAGTCTTCCTGAAACGCCAGAGTACCGGGACGTCTTTCGGCAAACGGAACCGCGTCCGTGATCCGAATGTTCCCATCTCCCACCACCGTCCCGCCTGCCAGGTCAGCCAAATGCGCAAGAACATATTCCATGAAAGGGTTCCTCTACAGAAAATCACTTCCAAAAAGCACTGCCGACAAACCCGAAAAGCATGTCGGCAGGAACCTGTTTTATGGATAAATGGATTACATCATAGCCATTCATCATCAATCATTGCGACGATGGAAATCTTCCATGAAGTCCGCCAGTTTCTGAACCCCTTCCAACGGCATGGCGTTGTAAATCGAGGCACGGAAACCACCTACCGAACGATGCCCGCCGAGCGAAATCAGACCTTCATTTTTCGCCTCTTCCAGGAATTTCTGTTCCAACTCCGCATTGGCCGTGCGGAACGGAACGTTCATCAGCGAACGGCACTCTTTGCGAGCGTGCCCGACGTAAAACCCGTTCGACTGGTCAATCACGTCGTACAGCAACGCCGCTTTTCGCTTGTTGAGTTCGTACATCTTGTCAATCCCGCCGACCGTCTTCAACATCCACTCCGTCACCAGCAGGAAAACGTAAATGGCAAAACAGGGAGGCGTGTTGAGCATCGAACCAGCGTCCGACATTTTCTTGTAACTCAGCACACTCACCAAATTGTCCGGGCTGGCATTCACCAGGTCTTCCCGCATGATCACGATCGTGACGCCTGCCGGACCGCAGTTTTTCTGGGCACACGCGTAAATACAACCGTACTTGGAAATATCGAGCGGTTTGTACATGAATTCACTCGACGCGTCGCAAATCAACGGAACCTCCCCCACTTCCGGCTCTGTCGGGAACTGCACTCCTTGAATCGTCTCGTTCGAGGTGTAATAGGCATACGCCGCGTTGGGATCGAGATTGGCCTGAAGCTCTTCAGGGGTCGGAAGGTGGTCGAAATTGGTCTCACTACCGTTCCAGACGCAACGGACATTTCCCTGCGTTTTGGCTTCCGACATCGCTTTTTTGCTCCACGTCCCCGTCACGATATAGTCCGCCGACTTTCCCGCGGGAAGAAGATTCATCGGAAGCATCCCGAATTGCAACGAAGCACCTCCCTGAAGGAAGAGAACCTTGTAATTGTCGGGAATGTTCATCAATTTCCGCAGATTCGCTTCCGCCTCGTCGATAATCATCTGAAACGTTTTGGAACGGTGACTGATTTCCAAAACAGAAATTCCGACACCTGGCAGAGCGACCAGATCACGCTGCGCTTCTTCCAAAACTGGCAAGGGCAAAACCGCCGGGCCGGCGGAAAAATTATAGACTCGTTCCTGCATGGAATTCTCCTTTATCGTACGGGTTTTGGGGTATGACGGTTCTCCGGGAAATCCCCTCTTTCCGGCCTTCCAGAAAACAACCTGACATGCTTTCCAGGAAACATCTCCAGGGAAGGAAGAGGGGAATAGGAAGTCTGAAAAAATATTGCCACCTATTGTACCACGCTTCCCAATGCTGTCCAGTGGGAGAGTCGCAAAAATTTCCCAACAGGACAACTCTCCCCAAAAATCGGCGAGGAGGCCTTTTTTTAATAGAGAAAATGAAAGCCAGAATTGCTCAGGCTCTTAAATTTCAAGCATTTCCCGCAAAATTCCTTCCATGGCGTTGGCGTAGCAAAGGAAACCGTAGTCGGTCGGATGGGAATTGTCCACCGTGGCATCGCCGTCTTCCGAAAGAAGCGACTCATGCGAAAGGTAAAAGAGTCCCGGAACGCCATCTGCCAGCAATTTTTCGTAGGAACTTTTCAAAGATGCTTGATTTCGTTGATGATAATCAGCCTGGCCGTGATATATCCAGGCATTGGGGAAAACGCGGTCTTCCACCAGTAAAATCGGTGTGTCGGGACGCTTTTCCCGCAATTTCCGCACAAATGGCACCGTCCGTTCGGAAACCAGCTTCGGATTCATGTTTGGCAGGCAATCCAGCACATAAATGGCCGCGTCCAATTCGCCAAACGCCTCCGCCAGCACGACTTCCATCCGTCCATTGCCGGAAAAGCCAAAATTCCAGAACGCCCGATCCAGCCGCCTGCCCAAAATCGCGGCGTGCGGCATTCCTGGCCGGGATGCGCACCCACCGTGCATGATCGACGTTCCGTAAAAGAGGATCGGCTTCTCCTTCCGCTCCACCAGCGAAAACGACGCGTTTTCCGGCAGTCCCAGTTCCATCTTCCGCGTTCCGTTGTAAAGCGGCAGGTAAATCAGGTACTCTCGCTCATCGCCCGGCAGGTTTTCCCCCAACGGCAGGTCTCCCTCTTTCGGCACGACGTTTTTGATGAATCGGAATTTTCCCGCCGTGTCACGCCCGTAGAGGTCGAATCCGCTCTTTCCCGTCGCGGGCATGTGCGGCATGGCCAGATTTGCGTCCGTCACCGCACACCGCAGCCAAATTTGCTTCGCGTTGGTCTGAAAATGGGCTACCATACCCGCCGAATGCGTCGAAAGGCTCGCCACGGCAGGCGGCATTTGCTCCAGCCACCGTTTCGGGAATCGGCCAAAGGGTGTCGCTCGCTCCTCCCCTTCCCAGGCACGTCCTTCCAATGGCAATTTTGCCCAGTCGAACCATTTTTTCCCGTCCTCGCTACGTACTGGCTCGACTGCCAGCGTCTCTTTTCCCAACCAACGATTCCCGGCCAAAACCACGGTTCCTGCCAGTACCGATTGAAAAAATGTTCTTCGCCGCATTGTTTTTTCCTTTATTTTATCTATCCTTGCTGTGGGAAAACCCTGGGTTTACCAGACAAACGTTCCACCGATGGAGAAACTCTGCAAAATCAGGTAGGAACGGTTGTCGATGTCCAGTTCACCATTCGTTCCAAAGGTTCCATTTTGGGAGGCGACGGCCAGATTTCCGAGGTAAGAAATGTCGTAGCCGATACTCAGGATCATGTGTGGGCGAATCTTGTATCGGGCGAAAATGCCGAGATCCACCTGAAAGGAAACATCGGTTTTATCTTCGGACAGGTAGTGATAAAGTCCACTGCTGGAGGTTTCCCGGAGGGAGGTGTCGATGAAGTTGAGGAACGGCGTGGCTCGCCACTGGAATCCCCAACTCCACACACAGTGTTTGTCGACCATTTCACCCCCCAGCGACAGTCCCACCAGATTGTTGTTACACTCAATATCCGCTCTTCCGAGGTAATCCGTCACACCGGTGAACGTTTCCCCTTCTTCATCGTACTGCGAACCCATTCCCTGCCATCCCAAGTCTTCGTTGTAGGAGGTGTAACGGAAACCGAGCATGTGGGTGTAGCGCAATCCTGGCTGGCATTCGCGTACCCAGCGTCCGTTCGGTTTGCCCACCAATGGATCAGGCCGGCCACGTTCACGGAACTGGAACATCACTTCGCCCGTATTCATCTGGACTTTATAATCGTGGGACATAGCTGTGCAGTAGGACGTGTACGATTTCGTCGTTCCATCTTCTTGAGTAACATCGTACTGCCAAGCCCCCAAACCTGGAACCAAACCGTTATAAATGGTATCGAAAATACCTCCTTGCGAAAGGAAATTTTCCGATTCGTTCCAGTTGTACAGTCCGTCGAACCGCAAGTCCATCCAAATATCGTAGTTAAAGCGATTTCGTCCCAAATAACGGGTTAATCCAAACTCCAATCCCGCCGAAATCACAAAGTTGGTATTGGCATCGACCATTTGACCACTGGAGGTGTTGTACCCTATCATAGGTGCCTTCTCTTCACGCGATCGATGGCGGATTTTGGCCTGAACGTCAATCATCCAGAGGTAGGGATTGCCGTATCCTTCGCCACAATGCTGGCAAACGGTGCTGTTGGAAGTGGCACTGTTGGTGAAATACGAGTAGCCTTCCTGTTGGGGATAGGGTTTCAGAGGCGGATTCTGTCCCACCCGTTCGGGAACCATCCCATGCTTGTCGGTAGGATATTCCCGCGTCAATTCCGGCGACGACGGTGCGTCGGGCAAAGAATTGTCATAGGTGTTGCGAGGATAACCGGGTGTCGTCGCCATACCGTTGGCATAAACGTTCGATGCCAGGCCGGAACCAGTTTCAAAAGACGTATCTCCTGTTGTCAACACATCCGAGGAAACGTATTCAGGATACGTTGCCAGGGAAGAATGCTCAGTCACCACCGGCGTAGGACTTGGCGTCAGTATCGAAGTCGTTACCGCCGCATCCGTCACCACGTTTGCCGGAGCGGGAACACTCGGCGTCGCGGCCGCGGCCTGCGCAAATGGGGTATCCACCACTTCCGTGACGGTCGGCTGGGAGAAACTTTGCCCCACAGGAATTGCGGTATCGGAAAGGACGGTTTCGTTCGGGTACGAAACAGAACTTCCCAACGGCGGAAGTTCTCCTCCACTGTTTCGGTAAGAAAATTGTGCGTCTGCCATTCGGACACCCAGCGTGAATAAAATGGCCAATACCACTGCACGACTTATTCGGCTTATCTTTTTTCTGATAGGTCTCACGAGGTTCTCCTCCATATTT
>JAUNBF010000107.1:0-7656 GCA_030527185.1 Planctomycetia bacterium
CCAAAGGTAGGGGCTTTCTTTTCGTTTTCCTGAAATTCAAAATGGAAGGAGTATATCAATTATCAATTATCAATTATTTCCCCGGCTGGACTATTTTTCTTTTCGTTCGTCTGATATACTGGAGGTGGAGAGTTTTTTTTGGCAAAGGAGAAGAAGATGTATCTGCGTGGATGGGTGATTTTGCTGGGGATTGGTTTTGGGACAATGGTGCAGGGAGCGGAGTGGGAGGATGCGTGGAAATTGATTCGTCAGGAGTCCAACGAAGGGCATTATGCCGAGGTGGTTCAACGGGGGAACGCACTTTTTCTGGGCGAGGGGGAGGAATCGACGGCCAATCCGATTTTTGACAAGCCGTTGGACTGGCAGGAGGTACGGGAGTGCCTGAGTATTTTTATGAACGCACTTCACCAGTTACAACGATTGGAGGAACAGGATGTTTTTCTGGAAAAAATCGTGCGGACGTACCCACAACATTGGCGAATGCTCCAGCAAGTGGCGAAGTGTTATGGATACGACCTTCGGAAAACGGGGTATATCGTAGGGGGAAAATTCTATCGTGGCCGTCATCGTCAGGGTGGAATGTTGGCTTCGTGTGCCGAACGCGACCGGATTCGCGCATTGCAGATTCTTCAGCAGTGTATTCCTCTGGTGCAGAAAGATTCGGACACGTTCCAGGCAGGCTGGTTTTTCATCAATTTGGCGCAGACGCTTCTTCAAATGCGGCAACACAACACCGGTTCGTGGGAATTGCAGGCATTGAGCAACACGACGCAGCTTCCCGATTGGGACACGGAAAATCCCTACGGTCGGCCGTATCATCCGCAGGGGGCACCGGTGGACGAGTCGGGGAAGGTGGTTTTCTTTGAGGTTCCGCAGTCGTGGGAAACGGCAACGTGCGACGGAGAACGCTGGCGGTGGGCATTGGAACAGGCGGTCGTGTGCAATCGTGGGAAGCGTCTGGAAAATTTCGACCTGGAAAAAGCGTTTCGGCAGGAGGTCGATTTTCAGATCGCCACGTTTTTGCACCGGCAGTGGGGCGTCCAGACACTGGCGGCATGGGGATTTCGCTGGGGTGAGGAGAATACGGAAGAAGGCGAAGGAAGCAAGCGGCAAACGGCTCTTTCGACGTTGGAAACGTTGTCCGATTCGGAGACGGTTGCCCGGCTGGCGACAGGAATTCAGCGTTTCGAGATTCCCGAAGCGTGGAATTATATTGCCATTTTGCAGAAATTGTCCCAAATGCCGGGACATCGGCAGCGTATTGCTCTTTGGACGTTGGGAAGTATCTTCCAGAACCGTCGGCAGTGGACACGTTCGGCGGAGTGTTGGAAAACGTTGATGGAGATGGAGGAATCGGACAAAACGCCGAGCAATTTCCTGAAAAACAGCGTCGATTTCTGGAGTCCGTCCCGGAGTCAGGCGAAGGAGTGTTATCGGCAGGTGACGGGGAATTGGGGACGGTTTGAGCCGCAATCCCAACAGACGTTGGCCAATCCGCAAGTCCGGTTTCGATACCGCAACGCCCGGAAAGTGCGATTTCAGGCACGGCAAGTCGATTTGCAGCAACTTTACGCGCAAATGCGGGAGAATCTCCAGAACGCGGCGAAAAATTCTCCCTTTTTAGCCAAGGACAGCCAGCGATATTTCCAGGAGGACATCCAGTTTGCCGACAATCTGGCGTGGCGGCTGGTGCAGGAAAAGGGGGAAAAATGGCTTTCGGAGGAAAAAATAACGTGGGATTGCGAATGGACGCCTGCGGAAGGGCATCGGGATTGCGTCGTTTCGGTAAAACTTCCCGTGGAGCAACCGGGAGCCTATCTCGTGGAGGCGAGCGTGGAAGACGGAAACCGTTCGGCCATGCTGGTTTGGGTGACGGATACGGTGCTGGTGCGAAAGACATTGGATAAAGCGATTTTGTACTATGTGGCGGACGCGGTGACAGGGAAAGAGATTCCCGACGCAAAGATTACGGCACTCGGTTTTCGGCAGGAGTGGATCAATCAAGAGGGGAATCGTCGGCAGCCGCGAATCCGGGTGGAGTGTCGGGAGACAACCGGGCAGACCGATGAACGGGGAATCTGGATTGCGACACAAGAGGAACTGAATGAAGAGTATCGATGGTTCCTGACCGTCCAGCGACCGGGCAAAGAGACTTTTTCGGCCTTTTTGGGATTTTATCAGAACAACATCCACTATCCTCGATGGGAAAGGGAGCAATACGACCGGGAACGCTCCTTTCCGATGACGGATCGACCGGTGTATCGACCGGGGCAGACCGTTTCGTTCCAATTCTGGACGGCAAGGGCAAAATACGATGTTTCAGCTCCACCATCCTCCACGGACGACGGAACCCGCCCCATCGTGCTGCCGGGAGAGGTTTCCCGGAAAATCGAAGTTTGGGATCCACGTGGGGAGAAAATTTTCGAGAAGACCTATCTTTCCGACGAATGGGGAGCCATTTCCGGCGAAATTCCCCTCTCCGCCAAGGCAACACTGGGGCAGTACCGGATTCTCCTGGATGCTGAGAAAGATCGAGGCCAGGTCACGTTCCGCGTGGAGGAGTACAAAAAGCCGGAATTTGAGGTGACGGTGGAGGCACCGACCGAGCCGGTCTTGTTGGGAGAGAAGATTCGGGCGACCATTCACGCGAAATACTATTTTGGCTCTCCCGTGACGCAGGGGACGGTGAAATACAAGGTGACACGGACAGCGTACAGCCAGCGTTGGTACGCGCCGGGACGTTGGGACTGGCTCTACGGACGGGGGTATGGCTGGTGTGGCTGCGATTACACGTGGTTTCCCGGCTGGGGGGTGTGGGGAACGCTGGCTCCGGTTCCGCAGTGGCTGCGTGGCGAACGTTACGAACAGCCGGAAGTCGTTCTGGAACAGGAAGTTGCGCTGACCGAAGCGATGGCGGGCAAGGTGGAAGTGGAATTCGAGACATTTGCCGCGAAAAGTCTTCATCCCGATCAGGATCACCAATACACGATTCAGGCGGAAGTGGTGGACGCTTCCCGACGGAGAATCGACGGGAGTGGGCAGGTTCTGGTTGCGCGAAAGCCGTTTCAGGTGCATTCGTGGCTAGACCGGGGCTACGGCCAGGTGGGAGAGCCAATGACGGCCTATTTTGCCGCCCGGACGCTGGATGGAAAACCGGTGACGGGGAAGGGGGAAGTGTATGTTTATGAAGTTTCCTACGACGCGGAAGGAATGCCACAGGAAAAACTCCTCCAGAAGTCCGAAATGACCACCACGCCGGATGGGGAAGTGGCCTACCCGCTCAAGGCAACCCATGCCGGGCAGTTTCGGGTGGCTTTTGTGCTGACGGACGAACGGAAACATACGCAGGAAGGGGGGATTGTTTTCACGATTTGTGGCGACGGTTTCGACGGTAAAGACTTGCGATTCAACGATTTGGAGCTTGTGACGGACAAGTCGGAGTACCGTCCGGGAGAGACGCTACGGCTATTGGTGAATACGAATCAAGCGGACGCGACGGTGGTTTTGTTTGTACGCTGCACGAATGGTCTTTGCTCGACGCCGCAAATTCTTCGCATGAACGGCAAAAGCCAGGTGGTGGAGATTCCTCTGCGGGCGGAAGACCAGCCGAACATCTTCATTGAGGCGATGACCGTGGCGAACGCGCAAGTGTACACGCAGGTGCGGGAAATTTACCTCCCACCGGAGGAGAAAATCCTGAACATGGAGATTCTCCCGGAAAAAACGGAACTTCTGCCGGGCGAAACGCTTCGTGCCAAAATCCGGCTTTCGCTTCCTGGCGGGGAACCGTTTGTGGGAGACACGGTGGTGACGGTCTATGACAAGTCGCTGGAGTACATTTCCGGTGGCTCCAACATTCCCGACATTTATCCCTTTTTCTGGGGCTGGAAGCGGGCACATCATCCGCAGACGGTTCTTAACACGCAGTTGCGTTCGTGGAATCTGGTGCCGCCGAAAGAAGAATCCATGACGACGCTGGGACTGTTCGGAGAAATCGGCATGATGGGAAGAAGTCTGAATCGGTCGTCCCGTTTCAAACGTTCCACATCCAAAATGGAGCGAGCGAGTGAGGATTCCATCATGTTGAACGAGGCTATGCCGATGGCGGCGGCCGCACCGATGGCAGAAGCTGCACCGATGGAGGAAAACGCGACGGAAATGTTCGCCGATACCAGCCAGGTGGACGGAGATGCGATGCGTGAAGAAGAGGGGTCGCACTCTGGCGGTGGTGCCCAGGCAGTGGAAGTGACGGTTCGGACGAACTTTGCCGACACGGCGTTTTGGAAGACTTCTTTGCGGACGGACGAAAATGGGGAGGCGGAAATCACGTTCCCCATGCCGGAAAATCTGACGACATGGAAAGTCTGTGCGTGGGGGATGGGAAAAAATGCTCGTGTGGGAAAGGCACAAGCAGAGCTGATTACCCGCAAAAACCTGATTTTACGAATGCAGGTGCCGCGTTTCATGACCACTTCGGATGAAATCGTACTCTCCGCCAACGTCCACAATTACCTCGCCACGGAAAAGGAAGTGACGCTTTCGATCGCGCTGCCGGACGATTCCCCGATCGTTTTGCTGGAGGAGGGGACACGAAAAGTGCGGATTCCGGCCAACGGCGAAGTGCGTGCGGACTGGCGTGTGCGAGCGGAAAAAGAGGGAGAATCTTCCGTGGAGATGGTTGCCCGGACAGATGAGGAGTCGGACGCGATGCGGCTTGCTTTCCCGGTGCAGATTCACGGAATGATGAAACAAGTTGCCCAAAGTGGCATGATTTCTGCCGACGACGCGGAAGGGGTGGGACGGATGACGTTCACGATTCCCGAAGCGCGACGGGCGGACGATTCCCGGCTGGAAATCCGTTTTTCGCCGACGCTGGCAGGTGCCATTCTCGACGCGATTCCGTACCTGGCCGACTATCCTTACGGTTGCACGGAACAGACGCTCAACCGGTTCCTCCCATCGGTGCTGGCTCAAAAGGCTTTGTCGCGATTGGGCGTTTCGCTCGAAACGATTCGGAACCGACAGAATAATCTCAACGCTCAGGAACTCGGCGACGCGAAAGAACGTGCCCGGCAGTGGGAAAAACAACGTTCCCGCGAAAGGCGAGAAATTTCTCCCGTTTTTGACGACGCG
The DNA here is from genome assembly GCA_030527185.1 of Planctomycetia bacterium. Classification (GTDB taxonomy): domain Bacteria; phylum Planctomycetota; class Planctomycetia; order Pirellulales; family Thermoguttaceae; genus RGIG3701. The sequence continues at coordinate 5,134 of JAUNBF010000107.1, forward strand.
AAATTGTCGGAAATGGTGGAAGACGGCGTCGCGCGGCTGGCGAACATGCAGTGTTCCGATGGTGGGTGGGGTTGGTTTTCCGGCTGGGGAGAATATTCTTCCCCCTACCTGACCGCCTACGTGACCCGTGGCCTGTTCCTGGCTCAACAGAATGAGGTGAGCGTGCCGCAAAACGTTCTGGATGGCGGGGTTCGGTGGCTGCGTGACTACCAGCAGCGACAGTGCCAGCTACTTCACGAAGGCTCGAAAAAAGAGCCGAAAACCCCGTTCAAACTCCGTGCCGACAACACCGACGCGATGGTCTTTTTTGCGTTGGCGCAAGGGGGCGTGCAGTCGGAATCGTCCCGGAAGATGAGCCAGTACCTCTACCGCGACCGCATCCAGCTTTCTCATCAGGCGAACGCCCTGTTGGGAATTGCCTGGTTCCAGCGTGAGGAAAAGGAGAAAGTCGCCGAAGTTTTGAAGTACCTTTCGCAGTTTTTGCGGCTGGACGACGAGAACCAGACCGCGTGGCTCCAACTCCCGGAGGGGAATTGCTGGTGGTACTGGCACGGGAATGAAATCGAGACGCAGGCGATGTACCTTCGGTTGCTCTGTTTGACTGGAAATGGCGAATATACGCTCGGCATTCCTGGGAAAAAGCCTTCCGACGTGGCACCGTGGTTGGTGAAGTACCTGCTGAACCATCGAAAAAACGCGACGTACTGGAATTCCACACGCGATACGGCACTGGTGCTGGAAGCGATGACGCACTATCTCCAGACGACGCGGGAATGGCAACCGCAAATGACCGTGGAAGTCTGGCTCGACGGCGTTTTGAAGAAAACGGTGGACGTGACGCCTGAAAACCTCTTTACGCTGGACAATACTTTCGTTTTGACCGGAAAAGAGGTCTCTTCCGGCGAACATACCGTGGAATTGCGGCGAAAAGGGGCGGGACCGCTCTATTTTAATGGCTACGCGACCTATTTTACGCTGGAAGACTTCATTCGGAAAGCGGGGTTGGAAGTGAAAGTGGAGCGAAAATACTACCGACTCCAGCGTCGGGAAAATGCCACCGTCCGTCGGGCAGGTTCCCGTGGGCAAGTGGTGGAGGAAAACGTCGAAAAATACGATCGAATCGAACTCCCCTCCGGGGCGGAAGTCCAATCCGGCGACCTGATTGAGGTGGAACTCCTTTTGGAGAGTAAAAATGACTACACCTTCCTCCTGATTGAGGACAAAAAACCAGCCGGATTCGAGCCGTTGGGAGTCCGCAGTGGGTACGATGGCAATTCGCTGGGAGCTTACGTGGAATATCGGGACGATCGCGTGGTGTTCTTCACGCGGGAACTGCGTCGGGGAATCCACAGCGTCTCCTACCGACTCCGCGCGGAAATGCCGGGAAATGGGAGCGCGTTGCCCACCCGTGTGGAAGCGATGTATGCCCCGGAACTGCGAGCCAACAGCGATGAAATCAAGATTCGCTGCGTCGATTGAGTTCCACGCCCCTGCCTCAACCCAGAGGCAGGGGTTTTCTTCTTTCAACCGTCACGAAAATCGGCTTCCGAATCCGTCCACGTCTTCTGATCCTGATACAGTGGATTGGTCAACAACTCCGCGTTCTCTCCGAAAAACGCGTTTCCTGCTTCCGTATCGCCGTTCAGATAATACATAAACCATGCAGTCACATATCCGTCGGCATAGTAGAGCATTTCTCCATGGTCGGCATCGTTTCTTCTTGCCAGTACCTTGGTGACTTTGTCTGGAATGTTATGATAAAGTTTTTGCAGGCTTTCGAGCGGTGCAATCAGCGAATCCATATTGCCCGTGGAGCCGAGAATCAGCGTCGGTGTTTCCATCCGCGTGTCGTCAAATGTCCATTGGAACGCGACGCTAAAATCCGTATTTCCACAGCTTAAAATGACTGCCGCCTTGTAGATGTCGGAGTGTTTTTGATCCGTAGCGGCATTGATTACGCCGATACCCCCCTGAGAGTGTCCGGTTATGCCAACGCGGTCAAGATCGATCTTTCCATAAAAAATATTTTCCTTGCCAGCTTCTTTTTCTTCATACCCGTTCAGAAACGTAAGAAACCGGATGCACATTTCCGCGGAAAAACCATTCCATGCGTATTCTTCCTCCGTGGCGATGGTGAGGAAGCCCCAGGACGCAAGATGTTTTTGCAAGGCTGGATACTTGGAGCCTTTGACACCCGTTCCGTTGACAAACACCACAACCGGAAGCGAATCATTTCTCTCGGAAATATCCGACGGGTAAAAAATTTCATATTTTTTGAAAGACATCATGGCTGGACTTTCAAAATAACTCACGTTGTGCTCCCCCATAGCGATATACTTCGCTTCCAGATGGCCGCCTGTTTTGACGGTTTGGGTATAATCTTCCGGGACGGCAGGTATTTTTGAAATCAGAAATAGCAGGCCTACAATCACCACCATCGTGACCAAAACAACGTAAACGATTATTTTGAAGATATTTTTCACGTATTCCTCTCCCCCGACACTCTTTCCTCTCCCCCGACAC
>JAUNBF010000107.1:7686-12817 GCA_030527185.1 Planctomycetia bacterium
ATAAATACGGCAACATAAAGAAAAGCCCAAAGACCCCGATGAGGGCAATCTGTTTTCGGATAATCCATCGAAAATTACCTCTAAACCGCGTTCCGCCAGCCGATAAATGGATACACCCGTACCGCGAACTGCCCCTGGATAACGGCCTCAATCACGACGACAAGCAAAACAACGAGGCGTTTTTGAGGTACATTCTAATCCATTTTCCCAATCACCAGACAGGCATTGTGGCCACCGAAACCGAAACTGTTGGAAAGAGCGTAGCGACAATTCCGTTCCTGAGCCACATTGGGTGTGTAATTCAAATCACATTGCGGATCGGGCGTTTCCAGATTGATAGTCGGTGGAATAAGATTGTTTTGGAGTGCCAGGACAGAGAAAATCAACTCCAACGCTCCACTGGCTCCCAGAAGATGGCCGATTTCGCTCTTCGTGCTGGAAACGTTCAGTCGGTAGGCATGTTCCCCAAAAACACGTTTGATAGCGTTCGTCTCCGCCAGGTCGCCCAACTGAGTGCTGGTTCCATGAGCATTGATATAATCAATCTGTTCCAAATTCAACTCCGCATCCTCCAACGCCAGTCGGATTGCGTTGGCCGGCCCTTCTCCCGTTTCATGAGGCTGCACGATATGGAACGCGTCGGAAGTAGCACCGTAACCTAAAACCTCCGCGTAAATCTTCGCGTTCCGTTTTTTGGCATGTTCCCATTCCTCAAAAAGAAGAATCCCCGCACCTTCCCCCATAACAAAACCATCCCGGTCGGCATCAAAGGGACGGCTCGCTTTTTCCGGCTCCTCGTTTCGCTCGGAAAGAGCACGCATGGCACTGAACGCGGCGTACGAAATCTGAATGATACATCCTTCTGTCCCCCCTGTTACGCCGACGTCCACTTTACCCAATCGAATGGCATCAATCGTTGCCGCCATCGAATGTGCCGCACTGGCGCAGGCAGAAACCGCAGCGTAACTGGGACCTTGCAAATTGTATAAAATGGAAACGTGCCCGGACGCGGCATTGGGAATCATCCGCGGAATGGTAAAAGGAGAGACTTTTCCCGGACCTTTTTCAAGAAGGCGGGTTTGCTGCGTCTCCAGTGTAGAAAGTCCACCGATTCCCGATCCGATGATACAACTGCAACGGAGCGGATTCTCCTGAGAAAAGTCGATTCCAGAATCCTGCACCGCCTTGATGGCCGCTACGATTCCATATTGTGTGGAGATGTCGAGGTGTTTGGTTTCCTTGAACTCCAGAAAACCTTCCGTTGTGAAATCATCGGCTATATGACCAGCAATTCGGCTGCGAAAATGAGTCGAATCGAAAGATTGAACCGGTCGAATCCCACTTTTACCCGCTACCAGTGCGTCCCAAGTAGAAGACAATTCACATCCCAGAGGGGAAACCAATCCCATTCCGGTAATCACGATTCGACGTTTCAAGAAACACCTCCCATTCCATCTGAAAAAAGAATCCCCAATACCCGTTTACAGGGAACCGCTTCCCCAATATTCCCTGCCTTCCCTTGAAAAAACAGAGAAATCCCGTCGAAAAGGTCTTTCTTTCCAAACCAACTGAAAACCCGAAAAGTCTCTGGAAACATTTTCGGGTTTTGGCAAAGATGGGGAAATTATTTCTTTTCCAGTTCTTTTTCGATATGCTCCACCACATCGCCGATGGTCTGAACATCATCCGTGGCTTCTTCGGGAATGGTGATTCCGAATTCTTCTTCCAATTCCATGACCAATTCCACCAAATCAAGAGAATCTGAACCAAGGTCATTAATAAAAGAAGTCTCCATGGTAAGGTCTTCTTTGTTAAAACCGAGTTGTTCGCTGACAACGTTCAGTACACGCTCTTTGACATCATTATGCAAATCCACGAATTTGTCTCCTTATAAACCGTAGTTTCATCATCGTTACCCGTAACGACGACCCAAAACATTTTCAATGTAACATATTATGCAAAAAATACAAGGGGAATCCTAAAGGAATCCTTTTTCACGCATGACTGTCAAGCAGTCATGCCACCATCGACAGGAATGACCTGGCCAGTAATGTAAGAGGCCGCTTCACTGGCCAGGAACAAAACCGCGTCTGCAATTTCCTGAGCTTCGCCAACTCGTTTCAAGGGAATACGTTTTTTGGCTTCTTCGATAATCGTATCGCTTAAAACAGATGTCATGTCCGTGGCAATAAATCCGGGAGCAACCGCGTTGACCGTAATTTTACGCTTGGCATATTCTCGTGCCACCGTGTTGGTAAAACCGATCAATCCCGCTTTCGACGCGGAATAATTCGCCTGCCCCGGATTGCCAATCAGGCCGGAAACACTCGAAATATTCACGATTCGCCCCCACCGTTTCTGCATCATCGGCATGATACAGGCTCGCGTAAAGAGAAACGCACCTCGCAAATTCGTCTCGATCACCGCGTCCCAGTCGTCGTCCTTCATGTTTGCCAACATCGTATCCCGTGTAATCCCAGCGTTGTTGACAAGAATATCCACCTTTCCCCATTTTTCCAGAACCGCATTGACCACTCCCTGAACATCTTCCGTAACGCCGACATGGCACCCAAACGCTTCCGCTTCGCCACCTTCCGTACGAATCTGCTCGACGGTGGAGGCAACCCGTTCCGATGAAGTGGCAATACAGGCGACTTTCGCTCCATTTTCCGCAAGTGACAGAGCAATCGCTTTTCCAATTCCACGAGAGGCTCCCGTAACAATCGCCACCCGATCCGTGAGATTGACCGACAAACGCGCATGTTTTTCTGACATGGTATTTTCCTTTATTATCTGGAGGCAAAAGGGAAAGAACGTTTCTTCGCTTCGCCTGAATTTCACGTTTCAATATTTTGACAGGAAATTTTCCGATCAATCCGCTTCATCAACCCACGCAAAACGCGTCCCGGACCGATTTCATAAAAATCGTCGTAACCTTCCGCCAGAAAACGACGCATCGATTTTTCCCACTCAACAGGAGAAAGAACCTGCTGAATCAGAATCGAACGAATCGTCTCCGGTTCCGAATGCGCCTGAGCGTCGACATTGGAAAGAACGGGTATTCGCGGCGGTTTCAACGTCACTTTCGCCAAAACCTCCGCAAGACGCGCATCAGCAGGACGCATCAGCGGTGTGTGAAACGCCCCCGCCACCGCCAGTGGGACGACTCGTGCCACATTCTTTTCCATCATTTCTTTCGCCAGTCGTTCACACTCCGCCTGCGTTCCCGAAACCACAATATTTCCCGGACAGAGATAATTGGCAATCTGGAGCGTTTCGTCACCACGATACTCTTCGCACCACTTTTCCACTTCCGCCTCTTCCAACCCCAAAATACTCACCATCCCACTGGGTGTGGCATCCGACGCTTCCTGCATGGCCAGTCCACGCTGCTGCACCACCAACAACGCTTCCTGAAAATCCATCACCCCAGCAAAAACCAACGCCGTATATTCTCCCAGACTCAAACCTGCCGTGGCGGAACACCGTTCGACCACTTCCGGCCGCGTCGCTTTCAAAGATTCCAACGCGGCCAGGCTGGTGACAAACAACGCTGGCTGACTGATAACGGTGGAACTCAACTGTTCGATCGGCCCCTGAAAACAAATATCCGTTAAAGAATACCCCAGAATCTCATTCGCCTGATCATAGAGTTTACGAGCCGCAGGAAGTTGCTCATACAGATTTTTTCCCATTCCGACAAACTGAGCCCCCTGACCTGGAAATAAAAAAGCTGTCTTGCCCATGATTCACTCCTGGAAATGCGGAAAATGAGAATGAAATTCGAGGTTGCAAACAAATAGACAGAAACCCTCATCAAAAAGCGAAAACTCCCTTTCTGACAAGGATTTGCATCCAAAAATATACAACCTAAAGACAATCACCGAAGGAACGAAACTTCCATATTTTCTACAGAAATCGTCCTCCAAAACCGAGTTGAAAACCAGCCTTTACGTAGCTTCCACTTCGACGACTTTCCGACCCATATAACTGCCACAATTCGGGCAGACGACATGCGTCGGAATAGCGGCGTGACACGACGCACAATAGGAAATCTGTTTGGCCGTCTTCGCGTCGTGGGCACGACGGGAACCGGTACGGGCATTGGAATGTTTACGTTTGGGAACTGCCATAATCCACCATCCTTCTATAGATACAGATACAAAATATTCCATTCTCAAGACTGAAAATTATACCGGATTCCCAAATTCTGTCAAGGGTGGGAAAAATTTATTTTCCAGAAATGAATCGTTCAACAGACCGAAAAAATTCTCCCCAACTTGACTTTTTGGGTTCCCGATGTTACAATGGTGGGTGGATTAGGCAGAACTCACTTCAAACCTGGGAGTAAAAAATGGATTTTCCGTGCTACGATTTGAGCATCACGTCGGACATGGTATTTCAGTACGTGTTTTCCAGCCCTGGTTGCGAACCCGGATTACTCTCGTTCATCAACGCGGTGCAGGCAGATGCTCACCGCCCGTTAGCCAGGGAAGTGATTGTCAAAAGTCCTTTCAATTTACAGCAATTTTTGGAGGACAAACGTTCCATTTTAGATATTAAGGCGATCGATAATGACAACCGCGTGTACGATATTGAAATGCAGACCGTGAACAAAGATGCGTTTCTCAATCGTATTTTATACTACTGGAGCCGTCTGTACTGCGAGCAGATTCAGTCCGGCGACGATTATTCCCGACTCAATCCGGTGGTGTCGATCGTGTTGACCCGATTCGTGATGTTCCCCGAACTGTCCGATATTCATAACGTTTTCAATATCACGGCGGAGAAAAATCCAGAATATATCCTGACCGACGACCTGCAAATCCATACGCTGGAACTGGCACCGCGAAAACTTGCCGCTCTGGCTGAAATTCAGGAGCCACTTCGCCGCTGGCTCGATTTTTTGTGTACCGCCAACGAAAAAACGGAGGTTGAAATGAAAGTTTTACTGACCAAAGACCGTGGACTGGAAGTTGCCTACGATAAATTCCGCGAATTCACCCGAAATGACGAATATCGCCAACTGGCTCTGGCTCGTGAAAAAGCGGAACGCGACTACCGTGCCGAAATGAGCTATGCCAGAAAACAAGGCCTCGCCGAAGGGCGGGAAGAGGGACTCGCCGAAGGT
>JAUNBF010000166.1 GCA_030527185.1 Planctomycetia bacterium
CAATGTCCAATAATGAAAACAGGGTCTTGTTTCAGTTCCGTTGCCTGAATTTTAGAGTCCAGCGTGAGGGACTGGTAGAACTTCAGCGACGAAGTAACTCCGCCCGCGAAAAGGTTGATGGCAGCCATCGGCCAGCGATAGGGATCGATCAGAAAATAATTCTGAGCCAACAGCCGAACGAAGGAGGAGAATTTCATCCCATTCCAGATTCGCGGCACCCAAAATTTATCCTTGAAGCCCCCGGACTCTTTCAACTGAACATCGGCTGGTAGTTTTGGCATAATGAACTCTTTCTGACTTTGTAAATACAATTCCACCACAAAAAGAATGTGCGTATTATACCCAAGGATAAAATATTGTCAATTCCCAAAGAGGGCTGGAAAAGATTTTAACGTTGAAAAATGGGGAGAGAGTGGTTGGGAATCTGGAGGACGATGAGAGCCATGGCGGTGGCGTAGTCGATACTGATGGGAGAAATCCAGGAACCATCCGGTTTTTGTCGGGCGAGGAGGTCTTTTGTCATGGATTCGTACCAGGCATTCCAGGGATGGCGGGGGGATTCGCAGAGCCAGACGGCCTGAATCGCGTAATAGAGACCATAAGGATAATAGCCACTTTCAGGGGACTGTTGGGGGAACTGGAGGGAAAGGTAGGTTAAACCGCGATCGAGTTCCTCCCCTTCGTAGATTCCGCCAGCGCACAACGCGGCAATGGCAGCGGCACTTCGGGGGAAAGCACTGGCACCTTCCATGAGCCGATACCGAAATCCGCCGTCGGGATTTTGGCACTTTTTCAGGTAGGCGGCACCTTTTTCCATGACTTCGGCAGGGACTTCCAACCCGGCATTTCGGCAACCACGCAGAGCCATCATCATGCAGGCCGTGACGGAAGTATCCTCTTCCTGGGGGGTTAGGGTGTAGCGCCATCCGCCGTCGGGATTTTGCGCCTGGACGATTCGGACGATTGCTTTTTCGAGAGTGGAGCGAATCTGGGCATCCTGGGAAGTCATTCCGTAACAATCCGCCAGAAAAAGGACGGCAAAACCATGCCCGTACATCAACCCCTGGCCGGAAAGGGCTTCGGGGGCGATGGTTCCATCGGGACGGGTTTGCTGGAGGAGCGTTTCGAGGCATTTTTGGAGTGCCCAGGCATCTTTTCCTTCCCGAGGGGTACTCCCGGACGCGAGAAAAGCCATTCCTGTCAGGGCGGTTATGGCGGGATTGTTCCGAAAGGCACCGTCCCCTAAAAGTTGATCGGATTGCAGCCGTTTTCGGAAAAAGTCGAGTCCCTTTTCAACCGCCATATCAGTTTCGGGAGAGATGAGAAAAGTTTCACCGCGCAAAAGGTCTCCGCAGTGGAAAAATCCGAAAAAAAGGAGGAGATATCGAAGCATTTTCATCATGAGCATGGAAAGGAAAAAGGGAATTGGAAACGCAAAGAGCCTCTCTGAAAAAGTTTACCTCATTTTAGGAAAAAATACAACCGGGTTCGAGGAATAACGAAAAAAAGAGATTTCAGCCATTTTTTCTCTTTCATCAGGCACATTTTCCGCTTCCAAAGGAGGATCGAGATTTTGAACGAAAAATTTTTCTCCATTTCCGAACCATCTGTCTGTTACAACCGTATTATCTCAAAAGAGAGGAAAAACGTTGAAAAATTCCTGTAAAATCGTAAAAATTATAAATCATTTTGAAAAAATTACAATCCTGCCATGCTTCCTTTATCAACCCACCAACCTTTTGTTTCTTTCCCGACAACGTATTTTTTCTCACGTTTATCACGGGAATAAATTTTTCTAACGAAAATCCAAAGCAAAAGAAAATCCAAAAAAATTTGACGTTTTTGAAAGTTTTTGGTACAATTGCCAGTCCAGCCACTTGACTTTATACCAGAATCTGCTAAATTAGATTTTGTATCTGTGGGGAACAGTTTAATCCCTATATATTTTAATGGCCCTGTCAGGAGAAAAGCCATGAAAACCACACACGAAACATTGATTGTAAGGAAACATCCTTTCTGCTGGAAATTCGGACTGGCAGGAATTTTCATGCTGCTTTTCTTGGGTAGCGGTTTTTTTGCCGCTCCGGCTTGGGGAGATGTCTTTTGGAATTCTCCCAATAGTGGTTTTTGGGACGAAAACTCTTGGGGCGGCGACGGCACCGGCTCGATTTATATCGGCGATGGAAGTACGG
>JAUNBF010000017.1 GCA_030527185.1 Planctomycetia bacterium
GAAAGAGTTCTCCTCTCCAGACCTCTCTTTCCAAAGACTTTTGTCCGCGGCTGCGTCGCTATTGTTTTTTCGACGGTACGATTATTTATTCATTTTTACTTCATTTACAAAGCACTATGGCTGCACCACCAGTTCCACGCGATAATTCCGCGACGCACCCTGTTCCGTTCCCCCGGAAACAAGCGGTCGGCTCGTCCCACAACCTGTCACGGAAAGTTGATCCGCAGGAACGAGATTTTCCCGCGTCAAAACTTCATACACCATCGTGGCCTGGCCGGTCGACTGATCCATCGGCGAACGGAATTGCGCACTGGTCTGCCGAAACGCACTCGCGTGGCCTTCGATCGAAATGGAACTGGCCGGGAATTGCATCGAAACGCTCCGTGCCACATTCCTCAGCAAATCCATCCCCTGCGGCGAAAAATTCCGCCCATCCGCCTCAAACAGTTTGTCGCCCGGCAACTCGATATGAATCCTGCCATTTTCCTGACGTACCACCGTTCCTGGAATCACCGGTGTCTCCACATTCGCCGCCAACGACGTATTCGACGGAATCGGAACCCCTTCCTGACGCTCCACCAGCTTGGACAATTCCTCCACACGCCGAGTCGCCACCGCTTTTTCCTGCGTTATCGTCGTCAACTGCTCGGCCGTATCTTTCAGTTGTTTCTTCAAAACCAGCATTTCATCCTGCAAAATCTGGTATTTCTGCTGGCTGGCAGCCAATTCCAGCGTCACTTTCCGATTCGCGTTCTCCAAATCATTGTACCGATTCCGAAGGGCATCCCGTTCATTGATTACCGCGTTTTTATCATTCTGCAAGTCCGCAATCCGCCCCTGCTGCGTCAATGGGTCGTTGGCACAGCCGGACAACCAGACACCAACACCGCACAACCCAAGGATCAGCGAGAAAAAACGCTTTCTTTTTTGGTCGGAATCGTTACGCATTCCAAACACCCCTGCTTCAGGATTTCCGGGACAATAAACTCTCAGGATGGGAAACCAAAATCCACCGGCTCGTTCTCCAAAGAACGTCCCTTATCTTATATCGTAATTTCCCAACTCCGACAAGAGCAAAATGGCAAAATTTCGCCCTAAATCGCATTTTTATCCAGACTTTCGCGTTCGGCCATCATTCCCGGACCATGCGTCGGCAAAACATACGCTTCCAGAGCCTGAATCTTCTTCGCCCCGATTCCCGGAACGCGATCCAAATCCTCCACACTTTGAAAAAGTCCATTGGTCTGACGTTCCTGAATAATTTTCGTGGCCGTCACCTCCCCAACACCCGGCAGCAACATCAATTCAGGAATCTCTGCCCGGTTAATATCGACAAAATACTCCACCAGAAAAGGAGCCTCTTTTTCCAGATGATACACCTCCAACGTTTTGCGTGGGACATCCCGCAAACAATTGGCACAGGTCAACAGAAAATAGACCAGAATTCCGCCGAATCCCGTAAATATCCAGACCAACGTCCGCTGATGTTTCAGACAGATACACCAACGGGGAAAAACTTTCCTCGACCCCGCCTCGCAATTTTCCATTCCATCCGATTTTTCTGAAATAACTTTCACGAAAAATCTCCCGCCTGGCTTTAATCCATTCCCTTAACCATCCGGCAATCGTACTCCAGCATCTCCTCCACCAACTGGCAAAACGTCGTCTGGGGCATCCAGCCCAACTCCCGACGAGCTTTGGACGGGTCTCCCAGAAGCGTATCCACCTCCGCAGGACGGAAATATTCCGGGCTGATTTCCACCACCATCCGCTCTTTTCCACCGATGGTGGCCAGCCCCACTTCCTCCAGACCACTCCCCTCCCAGCGAATCGGACTACCGATATACTCGAACGCAATCTCCACAAATTCCCGCACGGAATGCTGTTCCCCACTGGCAATGATGAAATCATCCGGGCGATCGTGCTGCAAAATGAGCCACATTGCCTCCACATAATCACGGGCATGACCCCAATCCCGCTTCGCGTCCAGATTCCCCAAAACCAACTTTTCCTGACGACCGTGCAGAATATTCGCCACCGCCGCCGTGATTTTCTTCGTCACAAACGTCTCCCCACGATACGGCGACTCATGATTGAACAGAATCCCGTTGCTGGCAAACATCTGGTACGACTCGCGGTAATTGATCGTCATCCAGTACGCAAAAAGCTTCGCCACGCCATAGGGCGAACGGGGATAAAACGGCGTCGTTTCCGTTTGAGGAATTTCCCGGACTTTTCCAAAGAGTTCCGACGTGCTGGCCTGGTAAACCCGCGTTTTTTCCACCAATCCCGCGCGCTGTACCGCTTCCAGTATCCGCAATGTCCCCAAAGCATTGACATCGGACGTATAAACCGGAACCTCAAAAGAAACAGATACATGACTCTGCGCGGCCAGGTTGTAAATCTCATCAGGACGAATTTCTTCGATCAGCGTCAACAAATTCAACGAATCGGTCGAATCCCCATAATGCAGAAACAGTCGATCTTCCAACGACTGCGCCTGGCAGATTTCCATCAGACGAGCCGTGTTGAATTGTGAACTGCGTCGCATCAAACCATGCACCACATACCCCTTTTGCAGAAGCAAGCTGGTGAGATACGATCCATCCTGACCCGTAATTCCGGTAATAAACGCAATTTTATTGTTCATGAACCCTGCCGTACTTCATCCGGTGTTGGCATTCCCGGTTTCATTGCCTCCAGGAACGCCAATACCCTTTCAACCTCATTCGGCTCAACCGTACAAACTCAATGCCGCCTGAATCTGGCGGGCAATGGAGGCCACCGTAGAAGATCGACTGACACGCAAGAGCGGTTTGTCAAAATGCCGACAGTAATTCTCCACATTTCGATTGGCGGTAGGGATGGAACCATCCACCATCAAAACCACCGCAACTTCTTCCGGGTGTGCCTGTTGAGCCAGAAGCGATTCCGAGCGAATCAAATCCGCGTTCGCGAAGCAAACACGCATCTTCATGGACTCCTCCAAGCAGGACTTCAGAGTTGTATCCCCTTCACCATCCACCAGAACAACCACACGACCGCCAATCATTTTTTGAGCTTCCTCCAACCACTCCGCATCGGATTTGGTTTCGGTGGCATACTCCGACACCACACTTGCGTAGGAAGGAACTCCACCCGACGCGGGTCGTCCAAACGGAATGCGAAATGGTATCTTCGCTGGAGAAATACTGTCGGCAGACGATGAATCTTCATTTTCAGAAGATTCCGTAATATCTTCCAAAATTCCCGCCCCAAAACTATCCGAAGGCTTCTTTTCCACTTCCACCGGAGGCGTCACCACCGCAACCGGTTTTTCAGGCACTTCCCGCTCCTGTTCCTCGGAATCTTCGTCCTGATCATTCCAGAAAGAACTGGAAAACTCCATGTGGATTCGATCAGGATTGATTCGTGGACAGGGTGGGGATAACGCCAATTCCCTCTTGATGATTTCCAACTGCTGGATGTCATTTTTCCAATAGTCCAGTTCCAGCAATACATTAACGAAAAAGGGATGTTCCTGATAGGAAGGAACCTGTTTCAAGTAGGGCAGGATTTTCTCCAACAACTCTTGAAAACGACTGTCTGTCGGACGAATGCCCGCATCCACCAGTTCATCCACCGTCAGGATGATACGGTTCCAGTCGTATTCATTGGACTGCTGTTCGTTAATTCGGGAAGCATGGAACTGAATCCGACGAAAACCTTCCGTCAGAATTTTCTGTTTCTGTTCCAGTTCCGTCAGTTCCTCCTCCAGTCGTTTGATATATTCGGGAATCACATAAATTTTCTCAATCGGTGCCAGCGAATTTTTCTTCATGTGCCGATTGACATAAATACTGTACCGTTTCGTCAACAAGGTCAGCCAACGATGGATTCGTATCTGATCCTGGTCTTCCCGACCACTCACTTCATACGTCACACGCCGTAACGCGGACTGAGCCGTGGCGGTAATGTAAAGAGCATCACGTAAAATTCGACTCAACATTTCCGATTTCGGGCTTTTGTCCACCATCTCCACCAGTTTCCGCATGAAACCAACACAACGTGCCGCCACCGCGTAGGCATCGGCCAGCAACTCATACGTTTCTGAAGCCATGACAGGAGCGGTTTCAGGATTATTCATCCAGAGATAGCAATTTTTCAATTCGCGGGCACGAGCCAGAAGTGCGTGATCTTTCGGCTCAATTTCCGTTTGAAAATCGATATTCGACTTCAGCAATTTATCCCGTTCCAAAGCCCAGCGAGAGGCTTCGATTTTCAGCATCAACCGCTTTTCCAACTGCTCTGTTTCGCGGGCGTCCAGCAAATTACCACTGGAACTTTCCCGTCGATACAAATCCCCTGCCGTCGAGGTTTCCGCGTAATCCTGCGAAGAAAACTCTTTTCCTTCTGCCGCTACCTCTTTTGCCGCGTCTCCGACCTCTCCTGAATCCGCAATCTCCATTTTCGGGTCATTTTCCTCCTTTTCATGGAGGGAGGCGACCTTTTCATGAAGAGTCGTTTTTTCACGAAGACCACTCTCTTTCAGATTGGTTTTGAAAAGACTTTCGTCCGCGGTTGGAAGGACACTGACAAAATTTTCCAACCAACTGTCCAGCTTTTTCAGAAATAACGACAAATCTGGATTCCGACTTTCCAGGAATCGAAGATTTTGAAACATACGTTCGTACGCCACCGATGATTTTTTTTCAAACATACCAAAAATCCTCCCCATAGGGTAGTAGTGTAACAGGCATTCCTCAACTTTTATCCGCGGGAACTTTACAAAACGTAAATATGTAAAGTATCCAGACGGACAGAAAGCCAGAAGGTACTCCTGAAACGGGAATTCTCCCAAAACTTAAAATGGAAACATTTACCAACGGATGATTTTGCCAGACAAGGTCCCGAAGGGCTTTGGTTACAAAACATCATATTTTGCCATTGTAATCCAAAACGAAAATTATTCAAGCTGGTAGAAGGGGGAATTGTGCCAAAAATAGTAAAAAATTTTCCAAAAAATTCGGATCATATCAAATAGAAGGAAAATCACGGTTATTTTCTCCCCTCTTCCCTTCCTGAACAAAAAGGGGGAAGCCTGTCATCAATGGTTACGAAAAAGATATTGTATACTGTTGGAAAGAGGAACGGAGCCTGAAATTTCCTGTTTTTTTCCATAACCCCCCCCCATCCTTTTCCCGAAAATGAAAGTCCAAACGGCAGGAAAGTTTGCCTTTCCCACTACAATGAAAATAAACGTTCCCAACATTCCTGGGGGATTTCTGTTTCCTCGCCAAACAGGGCGAAGAGGAAACATCCCCGGGGAAAGCGATTGCCTGGAAATTTCCAGAAAAGAGGAGAAAAAAAGCATTCCTCATGTTAAAACAGGTAAACCATGTATGAAAAAGAACGAAAATATTCCTTTTTTTTAGGTTTTTTTCGGTTTTTTGGTGGGTTTCCTCCTTGCACTTTTTCCCAAAATGACTTTTAATCAAGTGCATCACTGGAAAATTCCTGTAAAGGCGGAAAAAAAGCATTTCCCCTTTGCAACGAATGGATGTATTGACAGTTTGTTTTCACTATTTCCCCATGGAGGGTAACGAGAATGGCTAAAAAAGCAGTCGCCAACAAAAAACCGTTGACCAAGTCTGAAATTCAGGCAAACATTGCTGAAGCGACCGGTTTGACGAAAAAACAGGTCAGCATGGTTCTGGATGCGCTTGCCGCGGAGATTCACAAAAGTGTCGCCGCCAAAGGCGTGGGGGCTTTTGTCCTTCCAGGTCTGCTGAAGATCGAGAAGAAAACCGTTCCGGCCAAAAAAGCCCGTCTGCATGTTCCGAATCCGTTCAAACCGGGCGAATTCAAAGATTATCCTGCGAAGCCCGCTTCCAGCAAAATCAAGATTCGTCCTCTGAAAGGTCTGAAAGACGTCGCGGCCAAATAGTGCCGGTTTTTTGGAAAGATTCTGTGCGAGACGCCCCTGTTGGGCGTCTTTGTATTTAAGGGGGTATTATGAAACACACTATCGAAAACGCAAGAGTCCTTTTAACCGGAGCCAGTTCCGGGATTGGTCGCCAACTGGCTCTGCAACTGGGAGCCAAAGGAGCCAAGCTCGTTTTGAATGCCCGCCGTGTGGAGTTGCTGGAATCCCTTCGGCAAGAGATTGGCAAACCGGAACGTGTCGTGCTGGTTCCCGGCGACATCACGCTTGAGGAGACACGCCAGAAGCTGATAAACCATACGTTGGAGACGTTTGGCGGACTCGACATTCTCATCAACAATGCCGGAGGAGCGGCGACGGGGTTGTTTGAGGGAAATACTCCCGAACGTCTGCGAAAGGTACTCGATTTGAATCTGATTTCGCTGGTGGAGATGACGCGGTTGGCCATTCCCTTGCTGAAACGGGAAAAACAGACGATTCCCGCGACGACCGCCCCGATGATTGTCAATTTGAGTTCCGTGGTGGGGATTCGCGGTGTGACGCATTATAGCGAATATTGTGCGGCCAAATTTGCCGTTCGGGGATTCAGCGAATCGATTCGGACGGAACTCTACCGTTACGGCATCGATGTTCTGGTTGTCTGCCCCGGCTCGACGGATACGGAATTTTTCACACGGTATCTGGAAAATACCGGAGAGCCGACCTGGCCGCACCATTCACGGGTTTCTGCGGAATATGTGGCTCGGAAAATCGTTCAGGCCATCGAACGCGGCAAGCACGAAATCATTCCGTTTTTTTTGGGGAAAGTGCTTCGATTCCTCGACTACCATTGTCCACGTTTTCTCGATCAGGCCATGGTCTGGTATTCCAAATAAGGGAACCCACTCACGATGAAAATTCCTTTTTACGACGGAAAAAAACACGTAGAACTCGATACTTCGCCTATCGACGTGCTGCATATTCATGGGGAGGAAAGTCTCCCCAACCTGACGCTGGCGGAGGTGGACGAGAAAATTCGCGACGGGCTGGAAAATCCACTGGAATTTGCTCCTTTGCGAGAGTGTATCATGGTGGGGGATCAGGTTGTTCTTCCCATCGCGCCAGGAATTCCACAGGGAGAGCGAATTGTCCGACAGGTGGTCGATTATCTGGAAAACCTGCCCCCCGAACATCAGCCGGGAAAAATCACGCTCTTACAGCCTTACGCCGGGATGCTTTCGCCGATTTCGGGAGGGAAAGTGGAGGTGGAAATCGTCACGCACAACCCGGAAAAAAAGGAGCATTTTGCTCTTTTGGGAGTGGATTCCACGGGGGAATCGCTGGTCCTTCACCGACTTTTGTTCGACGCGGATGTCATTTTTCCCATAGGGGTTTTTCAGCCTGCCGACACGACCGGTTATTACGGAATCCACACGCCGATCTACCCTCTTTTTTCCGACGCTCAGACACAACGTCGGTATCGCTTTTTCGGACGGCAACTTCACGAAACCCAACACGAACAGATGCACCAGTTGCAGCACGAAGTGGCCGAAGTCACCCGACAGTCAGGCGTAACGCTCATGTTACAGGTCGTTCCGGGGATTCCGATGCGGGGAAACTCTGGGGTCGCGGGGATTTTTGTCGGCGAATATCGGCAGGTTTTGCGGGATGGATATTCGCTCTATCGGGACTTATGGACACTTCTGGAAGAACGACAACCGGAAGTTGTTCTGGCCACGATTACTTCCGAATCCTCCCCGCAGGAGTGGGAAAACATCTCCCGGGCGTTGGTAAACGCGTCGCGACGTTTGGAACCGGGCGGCGTGATTCTTCTCTGTGCCGATTTTCCCGCGTCCTGGCCGATTTCGCTGGAAATTTACCGAAATAGTCAAGACGTTCCTACCGCCGTGCGTGCCATCCATCGTCAGGAGTCTCCGGACGCGCAGTTCATTTTGGACATCCTCCCCATATTGCGGGATTACCGGATTTTTTTCTGGCAGCCGGAAGAAGCGGAGCGATGGGAGGAAATGAACATTACGCCATTGGAAAATCTGGAGGAGTTGTACCGTCTCCTTCGCCATAGCGGTACCTGCCTGGTTTTACCCGACGCTCATCGGATGATTCTTTGACAGATGCTGAGTAACGTTGTGCCGTTTATTTCTTGGTATTTTCGGGAAATTTCATCTGTATCGCTTCCTCAACGTGGAGCGGAATGTGCGGACATCCCGCGATTTCCACTTCGCGCAAGTGGGGAAGCTCCCATAGCACCTCCAGCCCCTGGGAAGTCACCCGGGAACAATGATTCAGGGAAAGATACGAGAGTTTTTTCAGCGAACGCAAACTTTGCAGTCCCGTATCGTCCACCGTTCCACCATCCAGAACCAATGTTTGTAACTCTTTATTCTTTTCCAGAGCTGCCACTCCCTCATTGCTTCTCAAGCCAACCGGCAATTCCACCCACTCCAATCCGGGTAGGAATTCCAGAGAACGAAGTCCTTTTTCGGTCAATTGCGTGGCGCGACCCAAAAAGAGCGTCTGCATTTGAGGAAAAGCTTTGAGGAAAGCCAATCCCTGATCCGTTATTTGGGAACAACCATTGAGAGAAAGTTCCCGCAAATTATAATGGTAGTATAGTTTGTACAACGACCTGTCGGTAATCGACGTGTCCCCCATCCAGAGCGTTTGCAGAGAAGAAAGTTTTTCCAGACAACTCATGGTATCATCGTTCCAGGTGGGGTTACTCCAGACATGCAGTTCCTGTAAATTCCGCATTCTCCCCAGAAATTTCCATCCCGTAGTCGTCACTTGTTCACATTTCCCCAAACCGAGCGACAAAATTCTGGGGTGCAGCGACAACTCTTCCAGAAATGAGTCATCCACATGAGCCGCACCGTGCAGTTTCAGGGAATAGATCGCAAGAGGGCGTAATTTCTGAATATCTTCCAACGTCACAGTCGTCCAGGAGAGGTCTAATACACACCTCTGCTCATTCTGTAAAATTTGCTCCCATTCTTCGTCGTTCAGCGTCCGCCACTTCCCCGGCATTCCACGAAAATCCAGCAACGTCATTTCCTTTTCTCCCAAAGACGATTTCGGGAACGTCCGGGGAGGTGACCAGACAATATCGATACCGGGAATTTGTTTCTGAAGAGCCTCCACCCCCTCCGATGTCAAAAATCGGCATTCCTGTAAATAGAGATGCTTCAGTCCTTGCCACGTTGCCATCGTCCGCAAATCTTTATCTTCCAGCCGCGTATTAGACAATTTCAGCGTCTTCAAGGCACCATGCCGCGACAGTTCCGAAAGAGAAGTTCCGGTAACTGCCGTATGACTCAACGAAAGTTCCTCCAGTTTCGGACAATTTTTCAGGAAAGTCAGCCCTTTATCCGTTACCAGTGTCCTCTCCAAATCCAGCTTTTCCAATTCGCGAAAATTCTGGAGAAAGGCCATTCCCTCATCCGTAATGGCGACTTCCGTCAAATAGAGTTCCTGGCACTCTTTCCAATCTTTCAGTGCCGCCAGCCCTCGATCGGAAAGTCGAATATCCCTTAAACAACACCGCGTTACCTGAGGCACTCGGCTTAAAAAGGCCATCCCCTCATCCGTAATCAGATAGCATTGCACTAGTAAGATTTCCGTCAATAAGGGAATACGCGACAATTTTTCCAGCGACCTGTCCCGCAATTGGAAAGTCTTGTCAAACAGGAGACTTTTCAAACAGGAATTTTCTGGAACGTGGTTGAGAAATTCCCCGGTCAATTGCGGACATTCCCGAAAATGAAGCGTTTCCAAATGAGGCATTTCCGCCAATATCGCCAAATCCGAATCCTGGATCGCCGAACACTTTTCCAAGGAGAGCAACTGAATTTGCGAATGTTGCAGTGGTGCCAGACCTTTTCCAGTGATGTTCTCTCCAAACAGATGGACCTCCGACAAAAGGGGAGTCTGCCGCAGGTACTGCAAATCATCGTCGGAAGTAATGGTGTTCAGGACGTCGGAATTTTTCAAACGTGGCAAAAAAGGGAGATATTTCCAAATATTTCCTTTTTTCCAATGCGTCCCATGAATGTACAATCTTTCCAGTTGATTGGCTCCTTCCAGGCAGAGGAGACTTTCCAAAGGGAGTTCGTTTTGCCACAAATTCAAACTGCGTAAAGAGGGGAGCGCAGCAATCCTTTTCAGCCCTTCACCGGTAATTTGCGAGGCATCCCGTAGCGACAGGTTTTCCAGTGAAGGCATCCCGCGCAACGCTTCCAGTCCATTGTCAGTCAACAGGGAACATTTTTCCAAACTCAACCGTTTCAAGTCTTTTTTATCTCCCAGAAGTAACATCACGTCGTCGGAAATACCCGAACGGACGTTCATTTCCAGAAACTCCAAAAACGGCATCCTCTCCAGGAATTGGCAATCCTGCCCGCACATGGTCTCCATTTCGAGGGTGAGGGATTTCATTCTGGAAAACGGTGCCAGAAAATGCAAATATCGACTTTCCAAAGGGTTCTGTCGCAGGTTCAACTCCTCAAGATTTTCCATTTCCCGCAAATGTTTCAGTCCTTCCCCAAAAATTCGGTTTCCCCCCAAGTCCAGAATCCGCATGGAGGTCATCTTTTTCAAGGAATACAATCCCAAGTCAGTGATTTTTTGGCAGTATCGCAGTTCCAGTTCCTCCAATTGCGTCAGATCGGCCAGATAAGTCAGCCCCATATCCGACATGGAAATTCTTTCCAGCGAAAGTTCTTTCAAATGGCTCAATTTTTTCAAACTTGCCCAAGCTCTGTTGGTGTAACCGGAATGATTCCCCATCCCCAGACTTTCCAGGTTTTCTAGCGTGGCCACCTGCACGATCGCCTCGTCGGTCAGGCGGTGACAGCCGGAAAAATGAAGTGACCGCAGCGTGGAACAGGCCGAAATCGCCTCAAACGCCGCGTCGGTCACTTGCGCGCAATTCCCGAAAAAGAGTTTCTCCAACGGAAACGTCTGGCAGAGAAATGCTATGGCCGCATCGTCTATCTGCTTACACGTACCCACAGAAATTGCTTTCAAATGACGTAACGCCGCCAATTTCCGAAACCCCTTTTCCGATACGGCAGAACCGGCCAGATAAAGTTCCTCCAGATTTTCCAACCCTGCCAGATGGGATAAGCCTTCGTCTGAGATTTTGGAGAGATAGCTCAGATTCAACACCCGCAACTCCGTCAATCCGGCCAGAAAACGGAGGTCGTCGTCCGTTACTTTCTTGCAATAGCCCAGATTCAAAGATCGCAGTTGTGGCATTTTCTCCAGAAATTGAAAACCTTCCCCGTCCAATCCCTTGCAGCCCCACAACACCAGTTCCGTCACGTTTCGATTCTCCGCAATGCGTGCCATATCCGCAGGGGTCACCCGAAGCCACGAAAATTCCAATCGAAACGGCATATCTTGCCTGGCGATCTTGTCCCGATCCATTTCCGTCAGGGGCGTTTTTTGCCACTCCAAAACTGGCAATTCCTCCCCCCATCCCATTCCCAGCCAGCCCCCCAGGAACATTCCCATGATGAAGATTCTCATAAACTTTCCCTTTCCTGAATCGAAAACGCCATGCCAGAACTTCATCGTAACCTTTTTCCAGACCATTTTCAAGACCGGGGATTTTTCTTTTTTCTGTTTTTCCCCATTGGAAGAGTGCGGAGCGATATTTCTTCCGAGAGCGTTTCTTCCGAATCCTGAAAAATTTCCATCCAGTACGCAACTTCCTCCAGGGAAACCTTTTTTTCCGAATTTTGCGGGACATCCGGCTTTTTTCCCGGCATTTTCCCAACCATGGGCATTCCGCCGTAGTACCACTGGTCGCTGTCGTAACAGGGCCATTTTCGACGTTTTGCGTACGCCTGAATCCGATGGTCGCTGGAGACAACGGTCACGGCAGCATTTCGGGGGAATTTTTGCAACGTCTCTAGAATCCAGTCATCCGCGCTGGCATAATCCCTGGCAAAAACGACCTGCATCCCTTTTACCACATAGGCATTGGGCAACCATTGGGGCGGTTCCAACGCATCGTAAACCACACACGTTTCCCGCCGTTGCTCTTCGCGTAAACCGTTGAAAAGCAGCCGTTCCAGAGCCTCTCTGGCCTGTTGTAGTTTTCCAGGAGCATACGTCATCCGCCTCACTCCCGCAGGAAGCAGTCCCAGAGCATAAATCAGATTGTAACCGTCAATAATACATTTCATTCGTCCCCCTTCAGGCATTTGGGATTCTTTACAGAATTATACCCTCTTTTTTCCCTATGGCAAGCCTGACGCCCCATTTTCCAAAGAATCTTTCCCGTTTCCTTGACAAACCATTTCCTTTATGGCAAAATGAAAGGACAAATTTCCCACCTTACAAACCATGGAGAAAAAATCATGAAAAAACCATTCCTGACCAGACGCCATTTCCTGAGTGCCGGAACCGGGATTGCCCTTTCCGCTTCTTTAGGAGTTCAGGCCGCGGAAACGCCGACTCCCAAAAATCGTGTTAAATTCAGCGTTTTCGCCGACATTCACCATTATCCCGGCCATTTTTTCAGCAGAACGCCCCAACATCTTCAGCTCATTCAGGATCGAGCCGTGCGGGAAAATTGCGAATTTATCATTCACTGCGGCGATTTTTGCCACCATCCGCATAAAGAAACGGAATTTATCAAAATGTATTCCGATTTTCAAATTCCTGGCTTTCACACACCCGGAAATCACGATTTTGACGGCTGTTCCTGGGAGGAAACGTTTCAGGCCTACCATTTTGTGGACGATTTTGCCAAAGGATATTACTTTTTCGACAAAAACGGTTTCCGGTTTGTGGTACTCGACGCGAATTATTTCCAGAACGAAGACGGAACCTTCACGCACTACTCCCACGGCAACTATTTCAAGTACCGCGGCAACGCGTTGAGCATTCTCCCGCCGGAAGAGATGGCTTGGTTGGGGGATGTGCTGGAAACATCTCCCTGGCCGTGTGTGCTTTTCAGCCATCAGAGTTATGAGCGGGAAGTGGGAGGAATTGCGAACTGGCGGGAAATTCGCGAACTGATCGATGCCACCAATGCCCGCCATCCGGGACGTATCCGGCTCTGCGTCAACGGACACCATCACCGCGACTTCCTCCGCGTTTTGAATCAGGTCGTCTATTTCGACTTGAATTCCGCCTCCTACGATTGGGTGGAAAAGCGACACAACCTTTACCCGGAGGAACTTTGCCGGGAACATTCCATGTTGAGCCACACCGTTGTTTATGAAGACCCGGTTCACGCGGTCATAACGCTCGATTCCGAGGGGCTGATCAAGATCGACGGCATGGAAAGCCAGATGTTTATGGGCATCACGCGAACGAAAGCGGGAATGCGTTTTGCGGATTCCTCCGGCAGACCCGTCTACCCTCGCGTTCAGTCGGCGGAAATGCGATTTTCTTATTCGTAGAGAGAGTTGTCCCGCTTTACCATGATGTGTCATTTTCAACAGAAAGGAAAAAAAGATGTTGTCACGCCTGATTTTGTGTTGCAGCCTGCTGGGGATGGTTTTCCCTTTGGCGGCATCGGACGTATCCTACCGAAAACTCTACGTTTCCGACTACCGTGACAAAATGGCGGCGGGATGGCTGGGGCAGATCGTGGGGGTGAGTTGGGGAGCGCCGACCGAATTCCGGTGGTGTGATAAAATCATCCCGGAAGATCAGGTTCCGCAATGGAAGCCGGAAATGATTAACGACGCTTTCGGGCAGGACGACCTTTATGTGGAGATGACGTTCCTGCGCACGCTGGAAAAATACGGTCTGAACGCCAGCATTCGCCAGGCAGGGATCGATTTTGCCAACAGCCAGTATCCTCTTTGGTGTGCCAACAACGCCGGGCGGAACAACCTTCGTAGCGGCATTGCCCCGCCCGACTCCGGCCATCCGAAGTTCAATTCCTGCCCCAACGACATCGACTACCAGATCGAGGCCGACTTTTCTGGTCTGATTGCCCCTGGATTGCCGAATCAGGTCATTGCGTTGGGAGACAAATTCGGGCGGCTGATGAACTATTCCGACGGGATTTACGGCGGGATGTTTGTCGGTGGCATGTACGCGGAAGCCTTTTTCACCGATGACCTTTTCCAGATTATCGACGCGGGGCTGGCCTGCATTCCTGCCGAGTCGCAGTACGCGGAAATGGTGCGGGACATGGTGCGGTGGTATCGGGAAAATCCACACGACTGGCAAGCCACCTGGGAAAAGTGTCAGGAAAAATACCGGCGGAATCCTGAGTACCAGAAATGTTCCAACGGTGGAATCGACGTGAAAATCAACGGAGCGTATATCCTTCTGGGAATGCTTTACGGCCAGGGAAATTTGGAAGAGACCGTCGTCATTTCCATGCGTGCCGGACAGGATTCGGACTGCAATCCCTCCAACGCTGCCGGAGTTCTTTTCACCACGCTCGGAAAATCGCGACTTCCCGCCCAGTACACCGAAAAGTTGAATCTCGAAAAAGCTTTTTCCTACACGGCCTACAATTTTCCGCAATTACTCGATGTGTGCGAAAAACTCACCCGACAAACGGTTTTGGCGGCGGGTGGAAAAATCGACCGGGACGAAAAAGGGGAATTTTTCCTCATCCCGGCGCAAAAAGCGAAACCTTTGCCATGGGAGTTGAGTTGGGAGCCAGCCCCGATTGCCGACAGCCGCTTTACGGAGGAGGAGATGGCTCAAATCCGCTTTCGCGTTTATCTTTTGCACAATCTTCAGGAAGGAATCGACCGCCATTTTCCCGGCTGGCAAATAACCAACTGTGGCAAGGATATGGAACCGGGAATTTTCTTCAACTCCCTTTACGGAAAGCCAATCGTCCTGAAAACCCATCCGCTCGACCGTACGACCCCCTGCGTGCTTTCCCGCCAGGTGACAGTAAAAAGCGGCCCAAAGACCACATTGCAAGGTTCCGTCGCGGCTCATGAAACCTATCATTGGAAACTGATTGTTCGCGTAGACGATACCGTCGTTCTGGAAAAACTCATCGACGGCCAGGAATCGCCCCGGTGGAAAGATTTTTCCGTCGATTTAACCCCGTATGCTGGCAAAACCATCACGCTGTGTGTAGAAAATTTCCCCAACGACTGGCAATGCGAAGCCGCCTACTGGAACCAACTGGAAATCACCACGGAACATTAGGCCATCCTGGCGTTTTGTTCAATTGATAATGATGGGTGTTTATGCCGTATTTTCATGAGCGGTTGTGTTATGATTCATAACATTTATAAGTTTCACAGAGCATTTTCAGAATTTGTTTGCCACGTTTCCCATTTTGAAAATTTCGGTTGAAAAATGGGGAATTTTTTATCTTTTTTTATGGAAAGTTTTGTACTACATCACCCGATTGGGGGGTTTTCTTTTCTGTAAAATGCGGTATGATAATGAAATTCAAGAGGATGTCTGGTTTTACAGGTAACTTCCCGAAATGTAAATCCTGGTTACATCATGGTCTTTCAGACTTTGTGGAAGTGGTTTGGGAAGATACCTGTAAAATTATTTTGTCTGGAGTTTCCGCGGATGGTTCTTCCCTGAAATAAGGAACCTATGACGCGATGGCGGAACCGTGGAAGAGGGCAGGCAAATTGTAAAACTGTTTCCGAAAGGTATTCTATTATGAGCGTGATGGCTTTCCAGTATAAAGTAGCAACAGATTCCCCGATTTTGGTGGCGTATAATCGTGAAGAACGTCCCGACCGCCCCTCGCAGGCTCCCCGTATTCAATCGGGCTGTCCACGAATCATTTGTGGCATCGACCGAAAGGCGGGCGGAACATGGTTTGGAATCAACCAGCATGGAATGTTTGCCTGTGCCATGAATCGTACGCGGCGAGATTCCGCGTATAGTCCACGTTCCAGGGGACTGTTGTGCCGGGAAATGTTGAATTTTCGCAATCCGAAGGAATCGGCGGAAATGGCGGTCAAGGAACTGGAGACGGGAAATTATGCTCCGGTGAATTTTATCTGTGCCGATGCCAATCAGGCTTTTGTTGTTTATGGTACTTCGGAACCGACGATGGAAGAAATCAAGCCGGGACTCCATTTGTTTACCAACGGCAAAATGGACGATTACAACGACGAACGCCAGGAATTTGTCCGTCGTCAGTTGACATTGCAGCGACTTGATTCATCGGTCACTTTTTTGGCGGTAGCGAGTAAAACGTTTGCGAAAAAACCGGATGCGTACGGACGACGCGGCATTATTTTGGTGGATGGCGAAGTGCAGACCGTTTCGGGACTTCTCCTGTCGCTGCCGTACAAAGGGCATGGAGCGGTTTTGCAGTGTACCCCGACTTCGCCGAGCGATTCAAAGTACGAGGATGTTTCTGCGCTGTTACGGCAGGTACTTTCCACGGACAAGAATTCCCAGCGTCAAAAAACGGCTCCCACGGAATGATTTTCGGGGAGTACGTTTCCCCGTCGATTTCCCAGAACCTTTTGAGGAAAGGCGGTTTCGGATGAAATTGCGATACTCTTTTTTCACACGCCTTTTTTTCTGGCCT
Source organism: Planctomycetia bacterium (assembly GCA_030527185.1). Classification (GTDB taxonomy): domain Bacteria; phylum Planctomycetota; class Planctomycetia; order Pirellulales; family Thermoguttaceae; genus RGIG3701. Next base: position 16,425 of record JAUNBF010000017.1, read on the forward strand.
TTCCTGCCGGACTGGAAAGTGGGGGTGGTGAATGAGTTGACACCCGCGTTGTTGAGGGAGATGGGAATTGAATCGGTTTTGCTGGATGTGGATTGTACGCTCAAACGCTACGATACCGATATTCTCGAAGGGTCGGTCTGGATTTGGTTGGAAACGCTCCAAAAAGGAGGAATTTCGGTCTGTCTCCTCTCGAACGGAAAAGGAAGGCGGATTGGACAGTTTGCCCAACGATACCATCTTCCGTATGTGGCCATGGCGCTCAAACCTCTCCCTTTCGGGTGTTTGCGCGCCATCCGGCAGCAGCATTGGGAACAGAAGTCGACCGCCATGGTGGGAGACCAGATTTTTGCCGATGTCATGGCAGGAAAGCTGGCAGGGCTGAAAACGATTCTCGTCACCCCCATCCATCCCGAAATGGAGCCACTTTTTACGCGAGTAAAACGCCCTTTTGAGAAGATTATTCTCAAAATGATTCCTGCCCATCACTGCGACGAACGTCATCAACCGGATGTTTGAATGGAGTCTCGGTGATTTCTCACGAATCGAGCATAAACGGTTGTGAGAAAAGGATTTCCTGGGAATCGTCGATGGCAAAAGCCTTGATTCGCAAGTAGCCGTATTTTTCGTAATCGGAAGGTGCCACGTCGAAAGAGAGTTCCGTCGCGGTATTTTCAAAAAGGACACCCGGTTTGCCAATCACTTGCAGACGAGCCGGTTTGTCTGTCCTGGCGTACAGGGTCTTACCATCGAATTGGATACATCGGAAGTTCAGAATCCCACGACCTTTGACCGCTCCGTACCAATTTCCCTGCCGGTACGCCTTGAGGCACTCATGAGGACTCCGCTTGGGAATCAGCAGAATATTCACCCCATCCTTCACACTCCAATCCGGCACGAAGAAACCGAAACATTGGCGACCGGTACTTAACGCGTAGTCCCAATAATCCTCACTCCACGTATCGTTTTTCGGACTGTTCGGCGAACCACAGAGAACCTCGATTCCCAACACACGGGGATCGTAATCCAAAATTTCGAGCATGTGTTCTCGCTTCAGATGAGTCCACGCGGGGTGATTGATCGTCACCCCTCCACCATCGGCAAAAAGCAACGCGCCGAGCATATTGTCAATTCCCGTTCTCCACGGTTGTCCCACCCCGAAATGATAACCGCCGCGTGATTTTGTCTGAAAAAAGTTCCGTGCGTCAAACGTTCCTGAGGCATAAAGCGAGCCTGGGGCACACATGTGCGTGGGACTGTCCGTAAACGAATGGTGTTCGGCATTGGGAGCTTCCATGATATTCGGCGGGTACTCGGTAAAGAGCTTGTCCCCTTCCCGGAAAGGATATTGGCGACGGTATTTCTCCTCCAACTCGTCCACCCATGGCTCCAGAATGGCATTCCAATCGAAAGGCCCCTCCGTCAGTTTCCCGTTCACCATCACCGGATGCTCATGATGCACACGATAATAGCTGGCGGTCATTTTGCTCATGGGATAATACGGTGCCGAAGGGTAATAATTCGAGATGGTCAGGAACTCAAATCCTCTTTCCAGAAATTGGTTCAACATTCCCTGATTCAGGATATGTCCATGGGTGGTGGTATGAATCTGGATTGCCGAATCCCAATCCACATTCGTGTAAGGACGTCGATTCCGTGGAGCCAATCCCGCTTTTTCGGGAGTGGCATTTTCCAGAGAATCACCCCCCATGGCAGGAATTCCCACACTCGTGACAGCCGCCGCGGTCATGGTACTTTTCAAAAAGTTTCTTCGATTCAACATTTTTCCTTCTCTTTCCTCAAAATTTTTCAACAGGCAGGACAAAAACCATTTCTGAAAACCATTTTAACAGAAGAAAATATGCCTGTCAAGCAAAAACGCATACCGGGGAACGATTTTTTGAAAATAACGTATCCTCTCCCCAATCCATGTCCAGGTCACTTCTTGACAGATTGCCTGAAAAAAGTTACAATGAAGGGATAGACACGTCTTGCCTTGACGAAACCATTCCTCTGGGAAATTTTCACGAAACGAAGAAGGAGAACCATCCCATGTACGACTTGAAACCCCAACACGATTTTTTTATCGGTATTGATTCCGACGGCTGCATTTTCGATACAATGGAAATCAAGCAGAAAGAATGCTTTACCCCCAATACGATTTTTTACTGGGGCTTGCAGGGTGTGAGCAAATACGCGAGGGAAGCGTGCGAATTTGTCAATCTCTATTCGCAAAGTCGCGGAATCAACCGTTTTCCGGCGTTGGTGGAGGAGTTGGAGTGGACGGCCAGTCGCCCGGAAGTGCTGGCGCGTGGTTATCGGATAGAGGTGCCGCAGTCGCTGAAAGAGTGGATTGCCCGCGAGAAAAAGTTGGGAAATCCCGCGTTGATTGCGGAGGTGGAGCGAACGCAAGACCCCGATTTGAAGAAAACGCTGGAATGGTCGCTGGCAATTAACGAGGCGGTGGAAAAGATGGTTTTTGGTGTTCCGCCCTTCCCGTTTGTTCGTGAGTCGCTTGAAAAAATGCAGGGAAAAGCGGACGTTCTGTGCGTCTCCGCCACCCCCAATGAAGCCTTGATTCGGGAGTGGAAAGAACATCATCTGGACGGTTATGTGACCGAAATCTGCGGCCAGGAATATGGGACGAAAAAGGATATTCTCACCAACGCGGTTCATTACACTCCGAATCATTCGCTGATGATTGGCGACGCCCCCGGTGACTATAAAGCGGCCTGTGCCCACAACGTCCTTTTCTACCCCATCAACCCCGGAGCGGAAGAAAAGAGTTGGGAACGCTTTTTTGAGGAAGGTTTGGACAAATTCTTCAACGGCACCTTTGCTGGTGAGTATCAGCAGGCCTTGTTGGAAGAATTTAATGGCTATCTCCCGGTCAATCCACCGTGGTTGTCCAGATAGTCGAACGGAGAATCCATCCCGAGTCGTTTTTCGAGAGAGAATTCCTGAAAAGTTCTCTCTCTTCATTTTTCAACGTTTAAGTCTGGAATACCGACAAAAATTAAGGAAGAAAAGGAAGAGGAGACACTATTCAGACGATCGTCACCGAATTAAAACGACTGGGGTTCCTCCGCGGGGCGGTGAAAGTTATTTCCCGTTTACTTGAAATGGACTTTTTCATCGTCAGACATTTTTTGAATCTGAATCAGACGATTCCGCTCTTTTTCCATGACTTTGGCGGCTTTGCAGGAACACATCATTTTCCGACGACCGAGTAACTGCGACATTCCTACCGCCACGAAGAAAAAGAGAAAGAAAAGGACTGGCAGCAACCACTGCATCCAGAGAGCGTAATCCGATGTTTTTTCTTTCTGGAACGATTTCCAGGGAAAGTGAACGGCAACATTTTCAATCTGATTCCCTTTTTGAATCAGAAATAATGCGGAGATATTCTCTTTTTTGGCCAGATTTTGTCCTTCTTCCGGTCCGAGTACCATCAGAGCGGTTGCCCACGCGTCCGCTAACATACAATTATCGGCCTGCACGGAAACGGAGACGAGCGAATGTTCCACCGGACGTCCGGTTCGTGGATCGAGGATATGGGAAAGCCGTTTTTTCCCCTCTTGCCGAAAATTTCGATAATCGCCGGACGTGGCAAGGGAGGCATCTTCCAGCTCAACCACACCATAAAGCGAAGAAATTCCAGGAACAGGTGTTTCAATGCCGATTCTCCAAGGCTGATTTTGCACATTTTTACCGGAGGTACGCACCTCACCTCCTACTTCCACCATGTAGGAGGTGATTCCGAATTTCTCCAAAACTTCCGCTACCCGATCGACGCCATATCCTTTGGCAATGCTGGACAAATCGATGTAAAGTCCTGGTTTTTCCCGTTTTAGCTTTCCTGTGCCGTCTTCGTCCACTGCCAGTCGCAAAGCGGCATATCCCACATTCTTTTGGGCATTCTGGATTTCTTTGTCATTGGGGAGGCGTTCCTCCGTCACCTTTTCCGAATCAGGCCCAAATTTCCAGAGATTGACCAATGGACCGACGGTAATGTCATACGCTCCACCCGATTTTTGAGCCACCTCCAAGGCTGCTCGCAAAACCAGAGCCAGTTCGGAGGAGAGGAGGATTTCCTCATCAATTTTTTCCGTTGCGTTGATTCGAGAAAGTTCCGAATACTCTTTCCAAGTCGACATTCGCGTATCGATTTCCCGTAGCGTTTCTTCGATCTCCTTTTGAACTTCAGACGGTAAAATTTCTCCCTCCGGCTTTACCAGTGTCACATGCCAGAGCGTTCCCATCGTCTCCCCTTCCAGATTCCAGACAGGTACGATTTCTGCCATTGCCAGACTGCTCAATCCTACCCAGACCATCCACCAGTAACGCCATTGCCCGGACATTTGCCCCTCCTGTTTTCCTGAAAATGAAAGACTATAATACAACGTTATTGTAAAGCATGTTTTCAAAAAGTCAATTACGGAGGGACAAAATGGACACCCACAATCCCGGCTATTGGAATCGGGTTGCTGATGAGAAAGAATTCACCACGTCTCTGGCAGGAGAACGCTTTCGACAGTTGGTTCCGCAAGAAGCAAAAATTCTGGACGTGGGTTGTGGCTACGGCAGAACGCTCCAGGAACTGCACTCTCTGGGATATTCCTGTTTGTATGGAGTCGATTTTGCGGAAAAGATGATTGAACGGGGACGAAAAAACCTTCCTTTTCTTTCGTTACAGGTTGCTCTGGGACAGAAACTTCCTTTTCCTGAGGAATCTTTCGATGCCGTCCTTCTTTTGGCTGTTTTAACCTGTATCCCCGACAATCACGAGCAAGAAAAACTGCTTCAGGAAATTTATCGTATTCTGAAACCGGGCGGAATTTTATACATCAACGACTTCCTTCTTAACGAGGATGCCCGAAATCGACAACGTTACCACGAAGGAGTGAAAAAATATGGAATTTACGGACTTTTCGAGCTTCCCGAAGGTGTTGTCCTACGGCACCATGAAGAAAACTATCTCCGGGAAATTCTGGCTCTATTTCATACGTTGGAATGGGAAAACGTCGTTTTTTCGACCATGAACGGCCATCTCTCCCAGGGAATCTCCTATTTCGGACAAAAAACTCCACAACATTAACATCGCTGGAACTTCTTACAGTTCCTTAATCCTGATATTTCGGAATTTGACCGGCATGGTGTGCCCCAGAAAACCGATGTATCCTTCCGCGTTGTGCAGTCCGGGATGCTCTTTTCCATCAGGCGTTTCGCGGATATTGGCAATGTCGGTATCCAAAATGATCGTTCCGTTGAGGGTTACGGTAATGCGTGACCCCACCGCACGAACTTCCTGTACATTCCATTCCCCCACCGGCTTGAGGAACCCTTTTTTCGCAGCTACGACACCGTAAATCGAACCGTGATACTGGTACGGCTCCAAGTTCTGTTTCAGACTTCCCGTGTCGTCCAGAATCTGGAGTTCCATTCCGTAATACGCCGCGTCCTTATGGATGTCCGACGCGCGGATGGCCAGACCATTATTCCCATTAGGAACCAACTGAAACTCAAACCGCAGGACAAAATCCCGGAATTTCCGATGATACATCAGATTGCCATAGTTTTTCTTCCCTTCCCGAAAGCGGAGTTCTCTCTCCTTCACCTCGTACAAGTCCGTGCGTCCGACCCAGCCCTGTAAATCCTGGCCGTTGAAGAGCGTCACGAATCCCTCCTCCGCATTTCCAACTCCTGAAAATGTGAGGAGACAGAACACAATTCCCGCGAAACAAACTTTTTTCAACATCCGTTTTTCCTTTCGTCAAATGATTCCAGTCTTTCAACACGATTCCAAGGTCCAGCCATTGTGGTACGGCTGGCGAATCAGAGCGTCTGCCTCAGGATTGTTGCCAATCCGCAGATTTTCCGCGTCGAACTCCACCGCTTTCCCTGTTTGAATCGCCAGATTGCCCAGCAAAACGAATTCCGTGACAGGAACCGCCCACTCAAAATCACAACTGGCCTTTTGTCCACCACGACACGCTTCCAGCCACTCGGGAAAGATGCCCCCGCGACGTTGAACCGTTTTCGGCACGTCGGCAAACTTCCTGGCTCGTTCCTCATCCAAAATTTGTGAGTTCAGCATGACCCCTTCCGTACCGACGTAAAGAACCCCTTCTGCCGGCAAAGACTGGCTTCCCATCCCCTTCGGCACTGGCGGTTTCAGACCACCGTCGTACCAAACCAGCCGCAATTCCTCGAAACTTTCTCGTGCGGGATAGTCGTACGTCACCATGCACGCAAGCGGAAACGAAACGGCATACGTCCGCGTATTGCTGGCTGTCACACGGGTGGGATATTTCAGCTTCAACGCCTTGTACGGCAAATTCGCACGATGACATCCCATGTCGCCCAACGAACCGGTACCAAACGCCGTCCAGCCGCGGAAGTTGAATGGATGGTACACCGCCCGACCACCCCAGGTCGCACACGCCATCTCAGGAATCGGACTCTCCGCCGGCCACTTGTCCGCAAAAGGACGTTTTTCCGCCGGGCCTAACCACGCTTCCCAGTCAAATTCCTTCGGAACCTCACTCGTAAACGACGGATACGCAGGCATCCCCTGCGGCCAGACCGGACGTGCCGACCAGGCGTGGACTTCCCGTACCGATCCGATCGCTCCAGCTTCGATCAGTTCGATAATCCGACACGCTTCCTCACTGGTGTTGGATTGCATCGTCACCTGCGTTGCCGTTTTCGCTTCGGCAGCCGCTTGTGCCACCTTACGGCATTCCTCAATCGTCCGCGTCAATGGCTTCACACAACAAACATGCTTCTTCGCCTTTAATGCGGCCAACGTGATGATGGCATGCGTGTGATCCGGGGTGCCGCAATAAATGGCATCCACCCGGTCTCCCTCGTTATCCAGCAGTTCTCGAAAATCACGATACCGACGCGCTTCGGGATACGTTTTGTAAACTTTGTCGGCATGGCGGTCGTCAATATCGCACAACGCCACGACTTGAAAACCGGCTGCTGTGGCCTGTTTTAATTGCGGGTGCCCGATTCCTCCGACACCGATTCCTCCCAGGGTAATTTTTTCGCTGGGCGGGGTTGTGCCTGTTCCTCCCAGGACATTTCGTGGAACCAGTGTGCAAAATGCTCCTGCCGTGAGCGTTTGAAGTACCTGACGGCGAGTCCATGGTCGTTTCATGTTTCTACTCCTGATGTAAAGGTTGGTCGGACGGATTCTTCTCCTATTCGTTTTTTACAAGTTTCCGCCTTTCTTTCAGATTACACCTTTTCCCTCTCAAAAGCAAAGGGGGAAATACCTTTTTGACAGAAGTTCTATCTTTTTTGACAGGTCGTAATGACTGGTTGACATTTACGATGGGACGTTTATAATAGACGTGTCTGGAAAATTTTGCAAGTCTCAGGAAGGAAAGAACCATGAAAATGTATCATGTGGCGATTTTGGGAGGTGGATTTATCGGAAAAGTCCACCTGTATGCCTATCGGACGCTGCCGTTTTATTCCCAGCCGGTTCCGTTGGAGTGCCGCATTAAATACGTGGTGAATTCCCGTGAAGAGACGGCCATGGCCAGTGCGAAACTAACCCCCGACGCGATTCCTCAGACCGATTGGCGAAAGGCTCTGGCGGACCCGGAAATCGATATTGTGCATGTCTGTACCCCGAATCATCTTCATCTGGAAATTTTGAAAGAGGCAATTTCTGCCGGAAAGCATATTTATTGTGAAAAACCGGTGGTGCTGAATCGGGAAGAAGTGGAGGAATTACGGCCTTTTCTGGAAAATTATACGCAAGTTTCCCACGTCGTCTTCCACACTCGCTACTTCGCCTCGGTCATGCAGGCCAAAGCGATGATAGAGGCGGGAAAATTGGGGAAAATACTGGAATTTCGCGGTTGTTATCTGCAAAATTCGCATGTTGATCCGAATCGTCCCATGCGGTGGAAGAACCTGAAAGCGACGGGGGGTGGGGCACTGATGGATATTGGTTCGCACCTGATTGAACTGACGGACTGGCTGATTGGGCCTCTGGCGGATGGGGTGGCCTGGTCGGGTTCCCCTGCGCCGGAAGATGAATCCCGTGCGGAAGATTCCATTGCCATGCTCTGGAAAACGGCACAGGGGGCTGTCGGAACGCTTCAGGCTTCCAAAGTGGCTCACGGAACGGAAAACGATATGCTTCTGGAAATTTACGGTACGAAAGGTGCCCTTCGGTTCAACATTCAGGCCCCTCATTTTCTCGATTATTTCGACGGGAGCAAACCAACAACCCCCTTCGGAGGTGAGGCGGGCTGGACGCGGATTGCGGTGGGCAATCGTTATCCCGCCCCGGATACCGACTTTCCCGCGACGAAATCGGGCATTGGGTGGGTGCGGGCACACTGCACATCGTTGGCACACTTCCTGCGAAATGTTGCGGCTGGTAAAAACATCACCGGTGCGCCTGATTTACAACGGGGTCTGGAGATTCAAATGCTGATGGAAAAATGTCGTTAAAATTTTAAGCCCCCCTTTCACATCACCGCAACGAAGTCCAGTGCGGCCGCAAAATTTCCAGCAGTTGGCGAAATCGACGTTGTTTTCGGGCATACACTTCGGCCAGTTCGGGATTGGGGGTGTAAATTCGCGTCAGACGCACCATTTCCCGACATGCGGTTGGCAGGTTGGGATACGCGCCACACGCCACGGAAGCAGCGATGGCCGCCCCGAATGCTCCCAGTTCCGTACCTTCGGGAATCTGGACGGTCGTTTGCAGGATGTCGGCAAACATCTGGGACCAGACGGGACTTCGTGCCGCGCCGCCAGCCAGTCGAATGGTGTCGGGGAGAGGTGGTTTTCCAGTTTCCGCAGAAGTCTGCCAATGCCGCAACAGCCGTTCCACATGCCAGCCATGCCCGAAAACGATCCCTTCGCAAAGGGCACGCAAAAGATGTCCCCGACGTTGCCATCCCTCCAGTCCCAGCAAGGCTCCTTTCGCGTCGGGATGGACCGGGGAAGCGTAAAGATAGGGCAAAAAGACCAGGTTGCCCTCTTCGGGAGGAGTTTGCGCGATTTCTTCGTTCACCAGGTCGTAAATGGTTTTTTCCGTCCCCTGATTCTGGAGCCACGCCTGGTCTGCGGAAAAGAACTCGCGAATCATCCATTCAAGATTGCTGGCAGAGGTCGCACTCCCTTCCAACATCAGATAAAACCCATCCATGGCGTAGCAGGTTGTCATGAAAACATCCTCACTCACCACCGGTTTTCGGGCAATGTACTGATTGTTTCCCCACGTCCCGGAAATGAGGCAGAGAATGTTCTCCTCCGTCATCCCCACCGCCAGTCCCACCGCGTCGATGTCGAACATCCCTCCTGCCACCGGCGTTCCGGCCAGGAGTCCTGTCTGGCGTGCCGCTTCTGGGGTAATTTTTCCGCAAAGGTCGCAACTCTTCGCCAACGGTGGCAAAAGCGATTGCCATTTTTCGATTCCCCAAGCCTGAAGAATCGTCTCGTCATACGCCAGCGTCTGATTGTTCAACAAACTCGTTCCACTGGCATCGGTACGTTCCAGAAATGCTTCCCCCGTGAGTCGATACCGGATGTAGTCCTTCGCCATGAAGAGCCACTGAGCCTGAGACAGGATTTCCGGCTGAAAGTCCGCCAGCCAGCGTAAAAGAGCGTTGGGTTGGGCCGGCCACGTCGCCTGGGTGGTTTTGGGGAGGAGTTTTTGCGTAACGCCGTCTCGCTGCCACTTTTCCACATAGTCCCGTGCTCGCGTATCCGTGGAACGAATTCCCAACAGGGGTTTTCCAACACCATTCACCAGATACAACCCATTTCCATGCCCAGCCCCCGCCACACAGGCAATTTCACGCGGAGCGATGCCGGAAATTGCCAGAACGTCCCGAATGGCGGCCACATTCGCTTCCCACAACGATTCCGGTTCCACTTCTTCCCAACCGGGCTGCGGATGAAACGTTTCCACCTTGCGTGACGCACACGCTTTTTCACACCCCCGTTCGTCGAACAGAGCCGCCTTTGTCATGGTTCCACCATTGTCGATTCCGAGAAAATACATCTTCTTTTTCCCTGTTTTGTGGGTTCTGGAGTACTTCTATACCAGTGTTCCTTGAAATTTCCGGTTTTCCGCACGAAAGCCTCTCCCTTGGGGAGGAGTGGCAGCCGTTAGGTTGATGAGGTGGGACGGGAATGGGGCGTTCTATCGTAATTTGTCCAATAGAACGTCGTTCCGCCATTTCACCAACCCACCCCCCGCCCTATCGGGCGTACCCCTCCCAAAGGTAGGGGCTTTCGTTTTCCTGAAATTCAAAATGGAAGGAGTATAACAAAGCTCTGGCATTTCCCGCAGGATATTTATCGGTCAAATCGAGGCCGTTTGTAAGAGTTCTTCCCGAAACGACTTCCATTCTCCTGCCGAACCGAGCATGGCACTCTTGTGCTGGATGGAACGGGCATACTGCTCCATGAAATTCTTTCCCGGACCACGCAAATCAAATTCCTGTGGACAATCGCGGAAAAATTCCCGGTGCGTTCCGTACCAAACCAACCGTCCATCGGTATCGATGTTGATTTTGCAAACGCCATACCGAGCCGCCAGGAAGTATTCCTCCTCATTGCACCCTTTGGCATTCCGCATCGCTCCACCCGCAGCGTTGATTCGGGCAATCCACTCCTGCGGAACCGCGCTGGCACCATGCAGTACCAGGGGAAATCGTGGCGGAAGTGCCCGTTGAATTTCCTGAAGGCGTTCCCAGTGAAGGACGCTGGCTCCGGTAAATTTGAACGCTCCGTGAGAAGTCCCGATTGCCACAGCCAACGAGTCGCAACCGGTACGTTCGACGAATTCTGCCGCCTGGTCGGGATGAGTGAGGAGGACTTTTCCCTCTCGTTCGGTTTCCTGTCCACCGATTTCGCCCAGTTCCGCTTCCACCGTAATCCCCTTTTCGTGAGCGCGTTCCACCACACGTCGCGTTACGGCAATGTTTTCCTCCAACGGTGAGTAGGAAGCGTCCACCATGACCGAACGGTATATACCACTGGCAATGCATGCGTAACAATCCTCTTCCGTCCCATGATCCAGATGGATGGAGTAAATCGCGTCGGGAAAAATCTCCTCGGCGGCCTGAAGCATTCCCTGGATGAACTGCGGATCGGAGTATTCCAGCGCTCCGGGAATCAGTTGAACAATAAAAGGTGCCGCTTTTTCAGGAATGACTGGCTCGTCATTTTCCCTGGTTTTGCCCAAATTTCCACGAAACAGTCCCAGCAACTGTTCCAGATTATTGAAATTGTAAGCCCCTACCGCATATCGACCATACGCGTGTCGAAAAATTTCCGTGGTGGAAACGATCATAAAAAACTCCTTGACCAAACTTTTTTACATTTCCTTCCAGTATATCGCATAAAATCCAAAAATCCATTCCTTTTTGCGAAAATTTTGGGTATCTTTTTGCGTTGGAAGGATTGACAAAAGGTGGTCTCTCCCGTTACAATGCAGGTATTGATACAAATAGGCGTTTTTTCGTTCCACCGGTATCCCGATGATTTCCCAAAGAAAAAGTCCTCTTAAAAGTCCCCTTCGCACGGAAATTCCGCGTGTGGTTCTTCTTGTGGAAACCTCGCGGGAACCGGGACGCTCCATCATGCGGGGAATCGAACGCTACGCACGTCTGTATGGTCCCTGGTCGTTTCATTTAACGCCTGGCGACTGGATTCAGCACTTTGCCGGAGCCAAGGCACTCCATCCCTCAGGAATCATCGCCCGTATCGAAACGCCGGAAGTGGCACAGGCTATCCTCGAAAGCCAACTCCCCACCGTCGCCATCGATTTGCATGAAGATCAAAAATCTCCCGGCGGCGCTTTCCGAAACACCTCCGAAATCTTTGTCAACAGTTACGCTGTCGGGAAAATGGCTGCCGAATATCTCCTGGAACGACAATATCCCCACTATGCCTTTGTCGGGGAAATGAACAACGTTCTCTGGTCGAAAGAACGGGAACGTGGTTTTCGTGAATCACTCCAAAAAGCCGGCTTTTCCTGCCACTCTTTCCCCCTCCCTCATCCGGTGCAGACGTGGAGTATCGAAATCCATACGCTCGGAAAATGGCTCCAGTCGCTCCCCAAACCGGTGGGGATTCTTGCGGCCATGGACGTTCGCGGACGGCAAATCATCTCGGCCTGTCAGGTCTACGGTATCCGCGTGCCGGAAGACATTGCTGTTTTGGGGGTGGACAACGACACACTTTTGTGCGACATGTGTACTCCCCGACTCTCCAGCATTGCCATCCATTCGCAGACCGGAGGTTTTCAGGCCGCGGCCATTCTGGATGGACTGATGAAGGGAAAATTAACCGGACGGCAGACCTGGCGAATTGAACCGTTGCGTGTGGAAACGCGGGAATCGACCGAAATTTCCCCGACGAACGATCCCGACGTGGCGGACGCGATTCGTTTCATCAAAATGAACGACCTCACGCCACTCAATGCCACCGATGTTGCCCGTTATTCCGCTCTTTCGCGACGGGTTTTGGAAATGCGCTTCCGAAAAGTCCTGGGACGCTCCATTTTGGAAGAAATCAACCATCGTCGCCTGGAACGGATAAAAAATATGCTCACGAAAACCGATATGAAAGTGTATGAGATTGCGGAAGTCTGCGGTTTTTGTTCCAGTTCCTACCTCTCCCGTTTTTTCCGACGGGAAACGGGGATGACGATTGCCGAATTTCTCCATCAACATCCCCCCAATATCTCCTGATCCTTTTTCACCAACATCCATCATGCCAATGATACCTTTGATTTTGACGCTCGAACGTTTCCCCATCCTCCTCCCCGGTTTTTACGGCAATACCACGTATGCCACGCCTGGGATGGATGCCCTTTCTTTGACAGGAACCGTTTTCGATCGCGTTTACGCGACCCATTGCGACCCGTTGCAGACTCTGGAACAAATCTGGAGCCAGTGGAAACCATCCACCACCTCGGTTTCATTCCTTTCCGATCGTGAGATTCCTCATTTGCCCTCGTTTTTCACTTCCCGGCAAACCTGCGACGCGGAAGACTTTTTCAGCCGGGATTTTTCCAACCTGGAGACGGAAAAAAGCCTTTTCTGGGTACATTTTCAGCATTGGAACTGGCAAAAACTGGACGCGTGGCTGGTGGGAAAAGAAATTTTGGCACTCCTCTCCGTCAGTGGACTTCCTGCGGAAAAGGAGTTGGAGGAAGATGCTCTTCCGATGTTGCACCACACGGAAATTCAATTGCCCTGGTGGATTCGGTTTCCTCATGAAAAATATCGTGCCCTCCATATTCCCCACCTCCTCACCCCGGCAGATTTCGGCACGCTCTGGGAAAACGCCTCGCCAGACGCCATTCGCCGCACGGAAGTTCTCACACAATCCCCACCACGCTGGTCTCTCGTCACCGATGAATGGTTCCTCACCGCCATGGACGATCTCGTCGAACTTTACAGCAAACCCAACGACTGGTGGGAGCAAAACGATGTTGCCGACCGTTGTCCCGACGTGGTTGAAAATTTGGCGAATTCCCTGCCGTAAAGCAATGTTCGAGCGTTCCTGCTTTAGCAAGTGCTTGTCTTCGCAATCTTTTCCAGTCGGGTAATGGCTTCTTCAATCGCCGCCAATTGTTGTTTCCATTCTTCCAGACTGGCACGTTCGGCAGCCACAACCTTCGCGGGAGCACGGGAAACAAACGATTCGTTGCTCAGTTTTTTCTCTTTTCCCTGGATGAAACCGCGGAGTTTTTCGCGTTGTTTACGGTTTTTCTCCAGTTCTGCCGTCACATCGATCAGCCCTTCGAGATTGACCGCCACTTCCCAGTTACTCCCGGTCGCGTTTGCGGAAAGGTTCGGCATAACCACGTCCGCCCCCCACGTATCGACAATCGCCAGAGCCATCGAACGGAAGTACGGCTTCATCGGCTCCAGCAAATCCACCATTTCAGCCGGACATTTCACCACAAAGTGAATTTCCTCCTTGACCGGAACTCCCTGCCGGGCACGGATTTCCCGCACGGCTCGCAAAATATCCTGGAAAATGGCAAATCGGTCTTCGATTTCCTGATTCCGACGTGCCGGATTTTCCACAAACCATTTCGCCACCATGATACTTTCCGACGTTGGTTCGGCCAAATCTTCGGCTGTCAGGCCACGGTTGGGAGCGACTTGTCCCAGCAATTGCCACACTTCCTCCGTGATGAACGGGATGATCGGGTGCCACATCCGCAGAATCGCGTCCAGGACATACGCCAACACCTGCTTCGCCAGCCCTTTCCACTGCGGATTTTGCAGCCGATATTTCAACATTTCAATGTAGAAACTGCAAAATTCGTCCCACGTGAAGTCGTACAAAACACGGACGGTTCCGGCATAGTCGTACCGCTGGAGCGCGTCGGTAATCTGCTGCGAAACGGTCGCCAGACGGCTCAAAATCCAACGGTCTTCCACGAAAAGGCTCTCCTCCGCCACCGGTTGGAGATTTTCGCACGGCTCCTCCGCCAGATACATCATGGCAAATCGAGACGCGTTCCACAACTTGTTGCAGAAATTTCGCGACATTTCAAACCGTTCACTAACGACCGCACCGCGTGGGAAAGCGAGGTCTTCCGCACTTTTGGCCCACTGCGTGGAGAATTTTCCCTTGCATTTCGCGCAAGTCACCACCGTTTGAATCCGGTTTTCCTTCGTCTGCTCCATCAGCGAATGGCAGTGCGGGCACTCAAAATCGACCGGCAGGCGAACGTCCTGCGTATCGGTCGTCAGCCAGGTCAACCCCATCCGCAACGAATCGGCTCCGAATTTCTCAATCACATCCATCGGATCGACGCCGTTTCCCTTCGATTTCGACATCGTTTCGCCAAATTTGTCGAGGATTTTGGGGTGGATGAAGACTTGATGGAACGGGATTTGGTCGCAATTTTGCAATCCTGCCAAAACCATCCGCGCGACCCAGAGCGTGATGATGTCGCGGCTGGTAATCAGGACGCTTGTGGGATAATAATAGTCCAAATCCGGCGACTTGTCCGGCCAACCCAATGTGGAATGCGGCCAAAGGGCACTGGAAAACCAGGTGTCCAACACATCTTCATCCTGCACCAGCGCATGACCAGGAACCGCGTCGGAGTGCAGATCTTCCTCGCGGGCACAAATCCACCACTGGTTCCCTTCCGCATCCCACTGCCACGTCACGTCGTCGCGTCCGGCAAATGCCTGCCTCAACTCGTCTTCCGTCGCTCCCTGGCAGTACCAGATCGGAATCTGGTGTCCCCACCATAACTGGCGTCCAATCGGCCAGTCCCGTTTTTCGCTCAGCCAATCCAGATACCCTTTGGCATAGCGGTCGGGAACAATCTTCACCCGTCCATCTGTCACCGCGTCCATTGCCGACTGAGCCAAATCGGCCATTTTGACAAACCACTGGTCGTTCAAAAATGGTTCGATCGGCATTTTGGAACGGTCGCTGCGTGCCAGTTCAATATCACGGTCTTCAATGTCGACCAAAAATCCGCCAGCTTTCAAGTCCGCCACCACCACGTCGCGAGCTTCCGCCATCGTCCGACCGCGATACTTTTCTGGAACCTGGTCGTTGAGCGTGCCGCACTTCGTCATGATGTTGATAAATGGCAGGTTGCACCGTTTTCCCACCTCGTAGTCGTTGGCGTCGTGAGCTGGCGTAATCTTCACACAGCCCGTCCCCAATTCCGGTTTTGCCCAGGAATCTGCCACCAGAGGAATCTCCCGATTCGCAAGCGGCAGGAGGACTTTTCGCCCGGCCAGTGCCATGTCACGCAGTTGAATGAGGAGCGGCAAATGCGTTTTTCTGCGTTCCTGCAACGCTTCGAGCTTCTGGCGGATTTCGTCCTGCTCACTCTCTTTCGCTTTTTCGAGCGATTCCTGAAGTTCCGCCTCGATACGTGCCATTTCCCCTTCCGGATCGGGGTGAACGGCCACGGCAGTATCGCCCAACATCGTTTCCGGGCGTGTCGTCGCCACCATGACAAACTCCGGCTCTCCCGGCAGTGGATTCACCACGGGATAACGGAAATACCAAAAATGCCCGGCCAGCGTTTCGTGATACACCTCGTCGTCGCTGACCGCCGTCTGGAGCGCACAATCCCAGTTCACCAGTCGTTTGCCGCGATAAATCAGCCCTTTCTGGAAAAAGGTGTAGAACGTGTGCCGAACCGCCTTGCCACAAACCGGATCGAGCGTGAAACGGAGCCGCTCCCAGTCGCAACTGCATCCCAGCGATTTCAGCTGCCCCAAAATCCGCTTTTCGTACGACGCCTTCCAATCCCAAATCCGCTTCACCAACCCTTCCCGCCCCAGGTCGTTGCGAGTTTTCCCCTCTTCCTCCAGCAGCCGCTTTTCCACCATGGCCTGCGTCGCGATTCCCGCGTGATCCGTCCCCGGCAGCCAGAGTGTCTCATACCCCTGCATCCGCTTCATCCGAATGAGGATGTCCTGCAAAGAATCGTTCAGCGCATGCCCTAAATGAAGCGCCCCCGTCACGTTCGGCGGTGGAATGACAATCGTAAACGGCTTTTTATCAGGATTCGGTTCACTGTGAAAATATCCCTTTTCTTCCCAAAACGGATACCACTTGCTCCACGCCTGTTTGAAATCGTACTGTTTGGGAAGTTCCCGCGTTTCCTCTTTTTCCGCCATTTTTACCACCTGCATTGCGACCAACTCTTTACATAAAAAACACCGTTCTATTACACCGCATTTTTCAAAAAAGTCAACCCCCCAGCCAACGAAAAGATAAGAATGGGATAATGAAGAATGAGTTAATGAATTAATGATTAATAAGTGGGAATTCCTCTCCCTCAGAGGGGGGCGGCTTTAACCGGGGGGTGGTTTGGAAGTGGGGAAAATTTTTCACCTTGCAATAGAGCTTGGGAACCATGAAAGCAAGGCATAACCCAGAGTTCTCAGAGGTGGTTGGTACGTTTCACCCCGCCACCTACCAGCGGCTACCCCTCACAAAGGGAGGGACTTTGGGTAGGCCTGTGCTACAATATAAAGCGATACTCCTCGGAAAGTGGAGAATTTTCCATCCCTTTTCAGAATCAAGGATGGGAAAAGATTTCAAAGCGTCGGCAGGGTGAAAACTTGCCCATCTTTCCGATTTCCAAGGTATTCGTGGACTTCGGGATCAATACTATAGGGAATACTTTGCACGGAGCCGTCGCACATCGTCATTCCAAACGATCCGGCATGGCAGCTTCCAAAAAAGTTACTGTCGGAAGTATATCCGGTACGATCCTGGCAGGGAAGGTAACTTCTGGTGGCCAGGCGGTAGGCATCCCAGTCGCTGGCGGTGTAAATCGGCTCGTTGTCGGAGCCACTGGTGCCCGTTTCGTAATGGTCGGGAATCAGGTATTTTTCACCAATCAGATACGTATTCGTGGTTCCATCGCGGATTTCCCCTATCGTAATGGCACTTCGACCGAAAATGACACCATTCGATTTGGCCGAAGGATTTCCCCAGTCGTAATCTTTGGAAGCGGCATAATTGGCAATGTCGTAACTGTTGTACGTATTTCCGCTATTGGAAGCATAGTCGGTTTTTCCAGCACCGTTTGGTTTCTCGGAATTGACCACCTCCGTTCCAGAAGCGTATGTTTTACAAGTCCTTCGGGAGGGACAGTTAAAGATGGACACCGGAGATTCCGCTCGCTCCCTGGCACCTTTCTTTTGCGTATCGGACTCTGTTCCAGGGTCGCCGTCCGCCCCCAGTTGATACAGGGCATTTTGCTCTAGAAAAGGGAGAAGCGAATACGTCCATCCCCCCATTTGATGGACGCCAAAACCTGCGTCGGCATCGCCGGTAAATCGCCAGTACCACCCTCCGCTGGGATAGTGTTTCTGCTGGCTTTCCAGATTCAACGCCGCCAACCCCATTTGACGCAGATGGTTGTTGCATTGCAACCGTCGAGCCGCCTCACGTGCCTGCTGAACGGCGGGGAGGAGAAGCCCGACGAGCATTCCGATGATCGCAATGACGACGAGCAACTCTACCAGCGTAAACCCCTTTTTCCGTTTCATGGAATTTTCCTTTTCTGCAATGGGGGAGGGAAATACCTGCCTCCCGGACCACTTGGTGTCATCAGCAAATAGAAACTTCAACCGCGAGAACACTTTTTGCGATACCAAACCAACCCTCCCAAACCGAGCGTGAAAAGGAGCCACGTGGAAGGTTCCGGCAAACCACCTTGGGTCACCAGAGCTGTTCCGGTGTCGTTCCAAACTGCCCAAAGCCGCAAATCCGGCATATTGAAAATTTCCGGGTCGAAAAGAATCGGAATCATGTCCGGCATTTCATCCGTTTTCGTGACTCCCATAACCGTAAAACTTTCATCCAGGAAAAGTTGATAATCCAACGGATTTTCACTTATCAGGAAGAATTCGGCTGTATCCAAAATCTCGATCGTCCCGGTCACCTCGAAAGGATTGAATCCATCTCCGTCAAAATAGAGATTCTGCCTTCCCCCGAGTGTATAATTCCCTTCCAGAGAAGTGCCCGCAGTGGTCGGATCCAATGTCGCGTTTTGGGTAATCGTCAGATGAGAAGTCTTTGCCAAGGCATTGTTTTCCACAATCAACGTCCCGGCTTCTACCATGACAGGCTGTGACGCGGTATTTCCCGCATTCGTCAGTCGCAAAATGCCTTCGCCACTTTTCACAAAAGTACCTCTTCCCGGATTGGTGGGGGTTGCCATCCCATTTTCCTGGAACATTCCATCCCATCGCAACTCCGCATTCTCCGCAACGTTCAGCGAAAGAATCCCGTCCGAAGAGAACGTATCCGTGCGAAAATTCCACGTCCCTTTTACCGTGGAGACGGTCGTTTCTGTCGCCCCTTCCGCAGGGAGAATATTGAAATTCAAGGTGTCTAAAATATCGTACCGTCCGGTATTGGAATCAATCGTACCACCATAGAGGTTGAACGTCATATTACGGAAAGAATCGTTGCTGGTCGTATTGATCATGCGTCCGCCCTGGTAGATATTAACCGTGGTGGAATGACCCGCCCCATAACCCATCGAATCAAGCATATTCAAATTCAACACGCCGCCGTCACGAATATGAATCACACCTTTGTCGGCCATGAGTCGATCCCAACCACTACGCCCAACGTTCGCGGTGCCAGAAATATCCAACTGGGCATGACCTGTACTTTGGAGGTAAACCGTCCCTCCCGAGGCTACTGTAATGCTTCCACTATTGGCGGCGGTCAAGTAGGCTGTTCCTCCCAACGCAATGGAAATGGCTCCACTGCTGGCTCCTGACAGGTTGGCCGTCGCACCGGACGCAATGGAAATAGCTCCACTGCTGGTTCCTGTCAAATTGGCGGTGCCTGCCTGAATCTCTATTCCCGCACTCCCTGTATTGGCAAGTGTCAAAATCCCCACCCCTGTTTTGATCAATGTGGGATAAGTACTCGTCGCGGTAATTATATTGGCGGAAATTCCTCCTGTGATATTCAGATGTGCATTGGCCGAAACATCCACTGAAAAACCGTTTGCAATGTCGTTTCGCAGCACCAACGGAGCGGAAACGGTAGAGACCGTCGGTGCCTCGGCAGTGGCATCTTCGGCGGCACGAACAAAAAATCGCACGTCGGAACGCAAAATATCATACTGTCCCGTATCGGCACTCATCGTCCCGCCTGTAAAATAGATGTCTACACTCCCCAACGTCTCGTTCTCGCCTACCGTTTTATGAAGCGTCCCGCCGTTGAGGTAAAATGTCGTCGGATCGGTCGTCGCGGTGTAGCCAAAGGCGTCTTTACTTCCAGAAACAAGCGTTGCTCCCGCATTGACGGTAACGGTGCCACGAAATGCTTTTAGAGAACGTTGGGCATTTAGTGTTACCGTTCCCGCATCTATCGTAACCGCGTTGTTCAAAACCGTCTCCGTACTGGAAATGACCCAGTTTCCATATCCCGTCTTGGTGACTGAATTGTTTCCTGTAATGGCTCCGCTGAACGTGGCCGTTTTCGCATCGAGAAAATGAAACGTCGTCGGATCCGTAATCATTATCGTCTCACTCCAGGTTCCACTGCCAGAATACGTAAACGTATCAGGGTCATAAGTAACCTCTCCCCATGCGGTTGCGAGCAGTCCGCCTGCCATCAGAAAGAAGGCCAGCCCCCACAAAGTCGTTTTTGAAAAAATGTTTTTCATCGTCAGATTCTCCTTGGAAAATATTTTTTGTGTTCAAATTCCATTTAGATATTATCTATTCTACCCCCCCCCGTCATTGTCAATAGCTACCTATCTTGAAAAATAAAAAAATATAAGATTTTTTCAAAATTTGTCCCGGTTGTTATAATACATCGCCAAGTGGCAAAGAGTGTTGACCATTTTTAAAATTTTTCATAAAGGAGAGTTTCATGAATCCGTTTCAGGAAAAACCCAAAGCCATGGACGAATGTTTTATCGATTGGAAAAAGTTGTATCAGAAACCGTACGACAAAAATTCCGTCGATCCCTATACCAAAGCGCGAATCATTCTGATGAATGGTATCGAAGTGGAAGCCGTCATGTTTGGACATCAGTTTCACCGAAACTGCAACGATAACGAACTGCGGCGGGAAGCGGCTTGCCTGCGACGGAGTGAGCAAATGCAGCAGAAAACGATCAACTGGCTCAGCCCGGGAGATGAAACCCAGATCGAAACGACGATTGGTTACGAACATCTGGCCGTTGACCTGACCGCGTGGCTGGCTGCGCACGAGCCGAATCCGTATGTGAAGGCGTGCATGGACTTTGCTCTGCTGGAAGATTTCGACCATCTCTATCGGTACGCCAATCTGCTGAAGATGGATCACAACATTCCCGCTCACAAACTGGTGCAGGAATACGTCGAAATTACCCCCGGACGTCCGACGATTGCCCACCACCGCCATCCGCACGATACGGTTCGGTATTACTGCGACTTCAAAAAAGCGGATATCCAGACCAAACTTTCCACGATGATTATCACTGCCGGCGAACAGCAGACGATGAATTTTTACATGAACATCGGCAACACTTACGAAAACGACCTGGGACGGCAACTCTACCAGGAAATCGGCATGGTGGAAGAACAGCATGTGACGCAGTATGGCGCTCTGTTAGACCCGAATTGTTCGTGGTTGGAAAATATGCTCATGCACGAATTTTTGGAGTGCTACCTTTACTACTCCTTCTATACCGACGAGCCGGATCGGAGTATCAGGAAAATCTGGGAACTCCACCTCGAACAGGAAATTTCTCACCTCCACCGCGTGAAGGAACTGTTTGAGAAGTACGAAAAACGGCAGTGGGAAGAAGTGACCGACGGTGAATTTCCCGAACTCCTCCATTTCCACGATATGAAAGATTACGTCCGCGAAATTCTCGGTACGCAGGTTTATCTGACAGCCGACCAGGAAGAGTTTGTGCCGATCAACGAACTGCCGAAAGAACACGATTTCTATGAATTCCAGCAACACGTCAACAAACGGCCCAAAGAAGTTCCCAGCCATGTCGTCATTGAAGAAATGATCGATGCCAAGGGAGAAGATTACCGTTACGAAGTGATGGAAAATCCGGTCGAAGAACTGCGTGACCGCAAGGAAGATAACATCAAAGTGGGGCGTGTGGCGCAAAAATCAATCCCGATGCGGGAAAAATCGGTCGATTATGAGTATGAAAAAACACGGCTGCCGCATTAAAATGGAGGAATCTCACCCTCTGTTTTCAAGCCCCTGCTTTCGGTAGGGGCTTGAAATCACACTATTTTATCAATCATGAATCATTTGATTGGCCGCGTAGTTTCCTACCGCTTCCCCCATCCCCACGGCATTTCCTGTGACGCGGTAACTGGCGTGGGCATGAAAATCGCCGCTGACACACCGTCCCGCCATCATCAGTCCCTTCACATCTTTGGCAATCAACGCCCGGATCGGGATGTCGTAGGGGGGGACTTTCTGGAGGTGTGCGGAGGTGCCGGACGTGATGGGGCGGGAAACGTGAATGTCGATATTATACGTCACACGACAGGCCGCGTCGTCATGTTTTTGCCCTTCCCGAAGGTCTTTTTCCGTGACGGTATATTCTCCATGAATCCGCCGTCCTTCCCGCACGCCGATTTTGCCTGCGGTGGAAACGAGACGCAGATTCTTCCAAACGCCGCCAGAATTTCGCAGTTTCGTCACCATTTCATGCAGTTCCGCACGGGCACGGATGGTGGCCGTGGTTAAATCTCTGGCATCCGTTCCGCGCAACTGGTGCTGGTGCGTCGCCATCAGTCCCCAAACCTGCTCGTTCAGGAACCAGAGCGAAGGTCGGCGATACGACGGCTGGATTCCCGCCCGCTCCATCTCCGCCAGCAGATTTTTATAGTCGTAAAACGGCTTCATTTCCTCATGATTCAGCCCGGTCAAAAGAGCCATCAGACTCATCGGCATGAAACGCCCATCCTCCGGGTGTCCAAAATCAAAACCGCACCCGGCCAACGCTCCAATATCGCCGTCTCCGGTACAGTCGATGAAAACCTTGCCGCAAACCGCTTCCCGTCCCGATTTGGACTCCGTGATAACCGCACGAACACGATTTTCCGCATCTTTCACGACCGAAACGACTTGCGTGTAAAGCTGGACTTCCACTCCCGCTTCGGCACACAAGGTGTCCAGCAGATATTTCATCGACTCAATATCGTAACAATCTCCCCGTTTGGCCTGAAGTTGCTCCAGTCTCTCCACGATTTCCCGCATGATTCCCGTTTTATTGTGGTAATCCAGAAGCAGGCACAGCGCCCCGGTCGTCCAGATTCCTCCCAGGCAACCTGCCGATTCGAGCAAAACGGTCCGTTTTCCCTGGCGTGCGGCGGATAAAGCAGCCGCCACACCAGCCGGACCGCCACCACAAACCACGACGTCCGCCTGTCGCACAATCGGAATCTGCCGAGAGGTTTCCGTAAGCGTCTCCCCTGAAAAGCCCCAACCTTCTTCTGTCCACCCCGAACAGACCCCCGCCACGGAAATCCCGCTCAATGTCAAAAACGTTCGTCGTTGCATAAGTCCCCCTTGGTCATCAACCCTTAATCATGAAATTTAGTATTCGCGTCGATGGATTCTGGCCTGGACGCGACCGGGGAGGCTTTCGATTCGCAGAAAACCCTCGGCATCGGTCTGGTTGTAGCTTCCGCCCCCTTCCATCGTGGCAATCCCTTCGTCGTAGAGACTGTTCGGACTCTGGCGGCTGGCGACGTCGATATTTCCTTTGTACAACACGAGTTTGACTTCCCCCGTCACGACTTTCTGAGCCGTTTGGATGAAGGCCAACAGAGCGTCCATTTTGGCATGGTACCAGAAACCGTAGTACAGCATTTCCGCCACTTCGGGGGCAAGTCGATCCCGCAGGTGCGTCAAATCGCGATCCAGACAGAGACTTTCCAACTGGCGGTGGGCGGTGTAGAGAATCGTCATGCCGGGAGATTCGTAAACGCCGCGACTTTTCATCCCGACGAAGCGGTTTTCCACCATGTCGATTCGTCCGACACCATTCCGCCCGCCGATTTCGTTCAATTTCCGAATCAACGCACACGGCGACAACCGTTCGCCATTGACCGAAACGGGATTCCCCTCTTCAAACGCAATCGTGACTTCCTCTTCCCGGTCGGGTGCTTCCTGCGGCGAAACGGTCATGCCAAAATCGACCAGTTTCACCCCGTTGACCGTCAAATCTTCCAATTGTCCCGCTTCGTAGCTGATGTGGAAGCAGTTTTCGTCCGAACTGTACGGCTTTTTCACGGATGCCTTGACCGGGATGTTCTTTTCTTCGCAGTACGCAATCATTTCGCTGCGTCCGGGGAAGCGGTTGCGGAATTTCTCCATCCGCCACGGTGCCAGAACGGTAATTTCCGGCTCCAGTGCTTCGGCAGCCAACTGAAAACGACACTGATCATTCCCTTTTCCCGTCGCTCCATGCACAAAGTATTTCGCCCCGACTTCGCGTGCCACCCGCAGACAAGCCCGTGCAATAATCGGTCGGGCAATGGACGTTCCCAGGAGATAAATTCCCTCATACTTCGCCTGCCACTGAATCATTGGAAAGGCAAAATCGCGGGCACATTCATCCTGAACATCGACGATTCGTGCCGTTTTCGCCCCAATTTTTCGGGCTTTTTCCAGAATCGCCTCACGATCTTCGCACGGCTGTCCGACATCGACATAGACCGCGTGGACTTCAAACCCTTCGTCCATCAACCAACCCAACAATACCGACGTATCCAACCCACCGGAATAGGCAAGCACACAGGATTTCATCATCATTTCCTTCCTAAAATAAGACTGAAGACCCTCTCAAGGGACTGAAAAACCATCTTTTCCATTATGCCCCGCGTGGAAATTTTCACAAGGGGGGTGAATCGGGACGGACAAAAAAACAGAAAAAATTTTCCCCAGGCTATTGACATCGCATGAAGGGGAAATTATAATGAATATTCCAGGGAAGACTTGCACGAGCAGGTTTTCGTTTTTTCAAGGTTGTAGCTACAGGAGTTTTCAAAATGTTTGCAATCGTTTCTTTGTTGTTCCACTCCGTGTTAAAATGCGACGGGGGGGAGGGATAGGAAATTTCTTCAGTCGCGTTGGGGCGGCGGGATGTTTTCTGTTGGTTTGTTCTTTGGCGTATGCCGATTCCGAGTATTCTTCAGGAACGACGACACACAATTCTACGAATCCGACGAACTGGGTCGGAAATGTCACCATCGGAACCGAAACTTCCACGGCTACGGTCATTCTGGAGAACATCGGCACGGGACAGACGGGTAATACCATAATTACCATCAACAGGGAAGGTACGTTGCAATGGAAGGTGAATACCGATACCTATCCCCTCGAGATTAGTGCAACAAGACCGGCTCTTGCCAATCCATCAGGTTCACTCTCGATTCGGGGTACGGGCACTTTTTTGCTGACTCCATCAGAAACAACGAACGCTATTTTTGTTGCGGATGCACAAGGAGGAACATCCCTTGAAATTGCCATGGGAGTGGGGGGAACGATTTCACTGGATACCGGGGCAACATTCATCAATGGAGGGTGGCAGAGGCCGACCTGGACGAATAATTACGGAAATCTCCACCTCAACGCGGGGTCGACTTTCAATGTTTGGGATGGAGTAATGGTTTATGTCAACCAATTGACCGGAACCGGAGCGGTTACTTTCTATAATGGTGGTTCTGGTTTAGTTCAACGTAATAAGGATGGAATGACTGTAGGCCATGGAGGAACGGAGGATTTTACCTTTGACGGAGACGTGAGTGGTGACATAACCATCACGAAAACCGGTTCGGGAACAATGACTTTCACAGGCACAAGTACCAACTCAAATTCCGTGAACAAGACAGCCGCGTGGGTCGTTTCCGAGGGCGGACTGGTTTTGGACGGCGCGTCCGCAACGGGGAAAGTCCGTGTGGACAACGGATTTTTGGGAATGAAAGGCGAAACCACCGTCGCCAATTTAGAGTTGACGGACAACTCAACGTTGCAATTGATCAATACCGCCGGGACGAAAATGATTACAGATCTGACGCTTGGGGAGAATCTTACATTGGATGTCGTTCTGAATGAAACATCCGTGGATGAATTTCTGGAACTTCTCCAAACCACCTCAACGGTAGATTTAAGCGCGTTTACCACACTGCGTTTGGAATTGCCCACAGGAGAGTTCTGGCAATATGGCAGTGTTGTTCAGGAAGCACTTTCGTGGAGTGGGAACGCTTTGATGCTGGATATATCCGTAACAACTCGCGTGCCGGAACCGGGGACATGGGGAATGTGCCTTTTGGGAGGACTGCTGTTGTTCCTTCGGAGAAAGTTCCAGAAAAGGAGGTAAACCATGAAACGGGGTGGTTTTACTTTGGTGGAATTACTGGTCGTGATAGCGATTATCGGAATGCTGGTGGGGTTGCTACTCCCTGCCGTCCAACAGGCGCGTGAGGCGGCCAGAAGGATGCAGTGCGGGAACAACTTGCGGCAGTTGTCGCTCGGAATTTTGAATTACGAGACGCAGAATCGAAAACTTCCTTCCGGTGGATGGTACTATACTTATGGTGGAGATGCTGATCGAGGAATGGGAAAGAAACAGCCTGGCAGTTGGGCATTTTCGATTTTACCATTCCTTGAGCAAACGGCTCTTTATCAGTCGACTTCCAATGGAAATCGGGAGGAACCCAACCAAGAGGCGATTGCCGGATTGATGCAAACCGTTTTGCCTGTTTTTTATTGTCCCTCCCGCCGATCGCCGAAACTGTCGTCGAGTATCGTGGGCACCTCGAATAACGCTCCATCCTCCAATTGTCGTCAGGTGACGGAATTGTGCAAAAACGATTATGCCGCCAATATGGGGGAGCTTCCGTCGCGAAATTGCGGCACGATGGATTCTTTGCGTACCGGTTATCCCACCTCCTATTCGCAGGCCAATGAGATGGAAGCCAAAAATACATGGCCGACGGTCAAGGCCTCCGGGGTTATTTCGGCATTCAGCGAAATCACGTTCGGAGAAATCCGCGACGGACTTACCAATACGATTTTGCTGGGCGAAAAGTACCTTGTCCCGGAGTGTTACGACACGTCCAACAACGGCGATGATAATGGCGTTTTTGCCGGTTTTGACATCGATACTGCCCGCGCGACTTCCGAACAGGCAGTGTTTGCTCCCAAACAGGATCGTACCGGTTACGATGTCAATCTGGCGGAAGTTTTTGGAAGTGTTCACTCCGGCAGTATGCAGATAACCTTCTGCGATGGATCGGTACAACCCCTTTCCTACAGTATAGATTCCGTCGTCTGGGCACATCTGGGAAATCGTGCCGACGGCGAAGTCGTTACTTTACCGCAGTAAATATAATGTCGGGTTTGGGAAATATTCCCCATTTGCCAGGGCTTGCTATCCCCCATATTGCAACAGAGAAAAGAATCGGTTACAATAAAAGAACATTTTCAACCCTCAATAAGCAATAACGCAGGAGAAAAAGTATGCGAAAAATGTTCTGGATGGCGGCTGTGTGGTTCCTCTCCACTTCGTGGATTTGGGGAGCGGAAACGATGACACTCTTTCAGCCTTCCGATGTGGGAAAGGTGAACGTGCAGGACGCGAATGTGACGCGGAATGAGGAAAAGAATTGCGTGGATGTTCTGGCTCTGGGGAAAAATTACCAGTGGCCGGGATTTTCCTGTACAGGGGAATGGAAACTGGACGAATTCACGACACTTCGGTTGGATGTGGAGAATACTTCCGACCGGGAGATTTCGGTTTCCTTCCGTGCCGACAGTCCTGAAACAAAGTCGGAGGGTTGGTTCCAGAGTGGATTTGCCGTTCCTGCCGGAGAGCGGATGGTGAAGGAGCTTTCCATTGGGAACGTATTTCCGCCGCAGTTGCAGGGGAAAGTCGTTGGGATGCGTGGTTTACCGGGTGGTATTCGCGCGAACAGTGGAGCCTTTACCTGGGAGAAAATCGTCCGATTTTTTGTATTTACTGCGAATATCAAGGAACCCGTTTTGTTTCGCGTTTATGGCATTACCGCGGTGAAACAGGAAACGGAGAATCGCACGATTGCCGATTGGAAAAAGATGTCTCCCGAAGAGTTCTTCCCCTTCATCGACGTTTACGGCCAGTTCAAATACGAGGATTGGCCGGGCAAAATCCACTCGGACGAAGACTTTCCCAAGCGGATTGCGGCAGAAGAGGCAGATTGGGCGAAAAATCCCCGTCCGGTGGAGTGGAATGCTTACGGCGGCTGGAAAAATGGCCCGAAATTGAAGGCCACAGGGCGTTTCCGCGTGGAGAAATACGAAGGTAAATGGTGGTTTGTGGACCCGGAAGGATGTCTTTTCTGGTCGCACGGTGTGGATTGTGTCGGGGTGGGAAATGGCGTGACGCCCGTAACGCGTCGGGAAAATTATTTTGAAAACCTCCCGGCCAAAGAGACCCCTTACGGCAAATTTTACGGAAAAGGTTGGTCGGCCATCGGTTTTTACAAAGACCACAGTCCGTACGAATATTACAATTTTACGCAGTCCAACCTCTACCGCAAATACGGAACCGATTTTGAAAACGCCCATGCCAGCATTGCTCACCAACGGCTTGCCAGTTGGGGGATGAACACGATTGGAAACTGGTCGTCGAATAAAATTTATGGAAAACGCCAAACGCCGTATGTGTTGACATTGAATTGCAACGAGCCGAAAATCGAAGGTTCGACCGGTTACTGGGGCAAATTTCCCGATCCTTTCTCGCCGAAATTCCGCGAAAACATGAAAAAGGCAATTTCCTGGAACAAGGATTTTCTGAACGATCCGATGTGCCTGGGAGCGTTTGTGAACAACGAGATTTCGTGGGGTGCCGCCGGTTCCCTTGCCGAGGCCGCACTTTCTTCTCCTCCGACACAGCCGGTCAAACTGGCGATGATGGAATTTTTGAAGAAAAAGTACTCAACGATTGAAAAGTTGAACGAAACGTGGAAAACCACTTTTGCCAGTTGGGAAGCCTTGTTGCAGAATGCCGACGTGCCGAAAAATTCCGAGTTGAAGCCCGATTTGGAAGCGTTTTACACCATCATTGCGGAGGAATATTTCCGCGTCATTCACGAAGAACTCCGTGCCGCCGATCCGCAACTGCTCGATATGGGGTGCCGTTTTGCGTGGGTAAACGACTTGGCCGCGAAAGCTATGGCGAAGTATGTCGACGTGATGAGCTACAACTTCTATCGCGTTTCGATTGCCGATGTTCGGATGCCTGCCGATATTGATATGCCGTGTATTGTTGGGGAATTCCATTTCGGAGCTCTCGACCGTGGCATGTTCCACACCGGTTTGCAAGGAGCCAAAGATCAGAACGATCGGGCGGAAAAGTATGCGAACTACGTGACCGGAGCATTGGAAAATCCCTGCATTGTCGGGACGCACTGGTTCCAGTACGGTTCCCAGGCGACGACCGGGCGATTCGACGGCGAAAACTACCAGATCGGCCTCGTTGATTTGGGCGACACGCCGTATCCCGAAATTATCGCGAAAGTCCGGGAAATAGGGCATAACATGTATTCCATCCGCTCGAAAAAATAACCCGAACGCGGGAAATCTTCTTTGCGAACAGCCCTCCCCGAAGGCTGGGAAAACGCACTTGGGGAGGAGACTGGCGGGGTGGGGAATTTCCCTCCTCGGAAGTCCTTCGTATTTAGCTTCTTTAAATGCCGCCATTATTTTTGAAAGGAATGAAAATGCTTCGCCTCGCCCTGTTTTGTCTCCTGCTGGGAGGCTTTCTTACCCCGGTTTTTTCGGCACAATGGTTTATTTCACCAGACGGTCTGGACACGCAGGCCGGAACGCGGGAGGCTCCGTTTGCCACGTTGGAAAAAGCCCGCGATACCGCCCGCCAATGGCGAAAAGAACACCCGCAGGAACCTCTCACCATCACCTTCCTGCCGGGGCAATACTGCCTGGGAAAGCGTGTTTCCTTTACGCAACCCGATTCGGGGACGCCGGAAGCCCCCCTGCGAATCGAAGCGGAAATTCCGGGAAAAACGGTTCTTTCCGGGAGTATTGCTGTCCCGAACTGGAAAAAAGTGCCGTTTCGCGGACGCAACGATGTCTGGGAAGCGGATTTGGCACCTTTGGGTGTGAAACAGAAAATCCACCAGTTGTTTCTCCACGGAACCCGCCAAATTTGGGCACGTTACCCCAACTGGGACGCTCGTTATCCCTTTTCGGGCGGCTGGGCGTATGTCGACGGGGAAATCATCGGGATGTATAAGGAGGTGGAAGGGGAACGGTGCGACCAGGTTCGTCTGAAAGCGGAAGATTATCGCAATTGGGTGAATCCACAGGAGGGAGAAATTTGCATTTTTCCCCGATACAATTGGTGGAATCGGGTGGAAAAAATCGCGTCGGCAGACCCGGAGGAGAAAATGTTGACGCTGACCCGACCGATGCCGTACGCCGCCCGTGCTGCCGACCGGTATTGCGTGATGGGATTTCGTGAAGAACTCGACGCACCGGGGGAATGGTATCAGGATGTCGAAAATCAGAAACTCTACTTCATTCCGCCGGAAGGGGTGACTTTTCCCGCCAGCGAAACCGTTTCCGGCGTGACGATTCCGATCGCGTCGGGAATGTTGTATTTTGAGCGGACGGAAAATGTTGTTCTGCGAGGTCTCGATTTGTGCGCGGCGGAAAGCTTTGGCGTGCAAATGCGGAATTGCCGGAATATTGTGGTGGAAAAGTGCCTGATTCACGATATGGTTTTCTTCCTCGGAGCGGGGGTCTCCATTCATGGCGGAAAGGACTGCACCGTCCGGGGATGCGATTTCTGGAATCTGGGGAGCCATGGAATCGAAGTTTTTGGTGGCGACTATGCCAAAATGGAGAAGATGAACCACAATCTGGAAAACAACTACATCCACCACTGTGGCCAGATGAACCGTCATGGAATTGCGATCACACTGGGGGCGTTGGGCGTTCGGGTGGCTCACAACCTGATCCACGACACGCCTCGGTGCGCGATTTTTTACGGCGGCAACCTCCACACCATCGAATACAACCGAATCCGATTCACGAATCTGGAAATGGAGGATACCGCCGCCATTTACGGAGGTGGCTGGACGGGGGGCAACTCGGTCATCCGCTACAATCACATCACCGACACCATCGGGTTTGGTCACAAAATGGGCACCTATCAATTTTTCATGTTTGCCTGGGGAATTTATATCGACGAAGCTGGTGGCGGGAACGACGTTTACGGCAATTTTGTGCAACATGCCCAGGCCGGAGCGATGCACCTTCACTGCGGGCGGGAAAACCATATTTACAACAATATTTTTGTCAACAATGCCGGGAAAAACGGGAAATCGTTCCAGTTTTCGTTCCAGGGCTGGAACAACGATCCGCAAGGGTATTTTGTGGCTCGCCGTCAACCGACGATTCTGAAAGAGTACGAGAAACGTATGCAGCAAAACCCTCGCTGGGCGGAATATCGCGGCATGAAAACCTCGCCGGCCAATCCTTTTTTGCCAGACGGAACGGTCATGCGTGGGAATCGTCTGGAACGGAATATCTTCTACTTCCCCGACCAGCCGGAATCGACGTACATGCGATCCATCTGCAATTTGGAGTACAATCACGTGGATCACAACCTCGTTTGGAATGGTGGAAAAGCTCCGATCAAAACAGACCGTACGGGAACGCCGAAATTTCTGGCAGACGTGACGGAAAAAATTCCGAACATCGATTTTTCGCGGCAAAATACCGAAGAAGCCATGGTGCGGAATGGAAACAAGACGATTGCCGAAGGGTGGACGTGGTATCACAAAACGTATCCCGATATGAAGGCGGAAATCGTTTCGTGGGACGGGAAAAACGCACTGCGACTCCCCGGTTGTTTCAATGAAGAGAAAAAGTATGTGAAATATACCTGCGTCCGATCGACTCCCTTTACGCTGGAGCCGGGGAAGAATTATCGCCTTTCGTTCCGGCTGCGACACGAAAACGCGACGGGAGATTTGCAAGTCCGTTTCGTCGCGGAAAATCAGGGACTCTGGAAAGCCTACGGACTCAAGAATTTTCGCCGGCAATTCGACATGTCCGACTGCGGTACCGTCCTCACGCCGTATGAATGCAGTACCCTCTTCCGCTTCCCCGCTCCGGGTGAAAAGGATTACGACGAACGTGCCACCTCCCTGACGCTCCACATCTCCTTCCAGTCCCGCGAAGGTTGGGCGGAAGTGGGGGATATGAAGCTGGAGGAAGTGGAGATGATTACCGGCTGGGAAGGTTGGCAACACTCCGGGGCGGACGTGCATTCGATCGTGGCCGACCCCTGTTTTGTGGACGCAGCCAACGGCGACTACCGTTTACGCGAAAATTCGCCAGCATTTCCACTCGGTTTTGAACCGTTGCCTTTTGAGAAAATGGGGCCGATGGAATCCGATTGCCGAATCACCTGGCCGATTGTCGAAGCGGAAGGCGTTCGGGAAAATCCTCAATGGCTGACGATTCCACCGGAAAACGAATAATGACCACGAATTATCCCGCAGAAATGACCTGGCGAACGTCCTGAATATCCTTCCGAATCTGTTTCGCCAGCATTTCCGCCGAGGAAAAGGCCACCGTTTCCCGCAGTTTGGCAAGCCACTCCAGCGTCAACGTTTTCCCATACAAGTCGCCGGAAAAATCGAGCAGATAGGCTTCCACTTTCGTCTCATTCTCATGAAACGTGACGTTGGGTCCGACATGGACGGCGGCGGGAAAAATCTGGCCATCGACCAACGCCCGGCAGGCATAAATTCCCTGAGCGGGGAGGAGCGTGGGCACCTTTTCGAGATTGGCTGTCGGAAAACCGAACGTTCTTCCGCGAGCTTCGCCGTGCGCCACCGTCCCACAAGTGCGATACGGTTGCGTCAGGAGTCGATTCGCCTCCTGGATATGCCCTTCGGAAATCAATTGCCGGACGCGGGTACTGGAAACAATTGCCCCGTCGAGCCAAACCGACTCGACAATCTGAAACTCCATACCGTGTGTCTGGCACCAGGCCTGCATTCGCCGCGGAGTTCCTTCCCGATTTTTGCCGAAGTGGAAATTTTCCCCTTCCACCACGATTTTCGCGTGAAGGAGGTCGCGCAAAATCTTTTGAAAAAACGTCTCCGCATTCTGTCGCAAAAAAGCCGGACTGGTGGGGCAAAAAACCACCGCGTCAACTCCCAACCTCTCCAGCAGTTCCACTTTCCGCAACGGCCAGGTCAATTGTCGGGGAGCCTTTTCAGGAGCGAGGATTCGTACCGGGTGGGGTTGGAACGTGAAAACCACGGAAGGGACGCCACGATGCGTGATTTTTTCCAAAATGGCCGCATGTCCCCGATGAACGCCATCGAAATTCCCCACCGAGACAGCTCCGTTCCAATACTTTTCAGGCAGTGGTTCCAGCTTCTCCCAAACCAGCATTTCAAATCCTCCCATGAAACAAACATTCCAACGTGTCTTCAGGAACGTGCAAAATATTCTTTCAGTATAGCAGAGGAAAAATCGGTTACAAGGAGGTCCCGCAAGAGTCTTCTTTTTCAAAAAACAGATTTTACTGAGGAATCGTCGCAATCTGACCATCGGCTCGATCTCCCAACCAGGAATGGATCTGAGGATCGATGGAATAGTTGATTCGTTGGACGGAACCGTCACACAAGACCGTGCCGTAAGCCCCCGCGTGGCAGGAACCGAAGCGGTAGTTGGTGTCGATTCCGGCACGATCCTGCAAGGGAGCCAGATTTTCGCTGGCACTGTGATAAGTCACCGCTCGCATGATGTCGTTGTTGGTTCCGGTAAACATGCACTCGTTGTCGCCGGTATCCTTTCCCGTTTCGTAATAATCGGCACGAAGCCACTTTTCCCCCAACATGTACGTATTGGACAATCCGTCTCGAATCTGGGAAAAGGTGACGGCACTGTGCGTAAAAATGACGCCTCGGAAATGATTGCCGTAATCCGGCCATTTTCGACCTTGTGTCCAGGTCACAGCACTTTCCATCGTGGTGGGGATGGCGTAAAAATTGTACGTTCCCGATGAGGTTGTCTGGGTTCCCGCGTTGGCGGTGTAGTCGGTTTTGGCCGCTTCCCGAAATCCCATCTCCAGATTGGCAAGTGTCGCGGCAAAGGAGCAGGGGTAAAGTTTCACACTCCGACGGCTGGGACAGGTAAAGCCACTTAAAGGAGTCTGGCAGACCGTGGAGGCACCTTCTTTCTGTTCAGGCGTCACCTCGTCCGGTTTTCCGTCACTCCCCAACCGTGCCAACGCTTGCTGTTCCATGTAGGGAAGAATCGAAAAAATCCAACTTCCCGGCTGCTCCGCCCCAAAACGGTCGGGATCGCCAACAAAATACCACGTCCATCCAACGCTGGGAAGACTTCGCGTGCTGCTTTCAAAATTCATACAGGCCAATCCCTGCTGGCGGAGTTGGTTGTTGCACTGCATGATCCGTGCCGCCTCACGAGCCTGTTGAACGGCAGGCAAAAGCAGCCCCACCAACATCCCGATAATCGCGATCACCACCAATAATTCAACGAGTGTAAACGCCTGTCGATTCATTTCTCACCTCAATTCTTCCCGTTTTCTATTTCCAACGTCTCACCACCCGACAACCCAACCAACCCAGACCGATCAGGAACATTCCCCACGTGGCAGGTTCGGGAACCGCGGCACGAGCGGCCAGGAAAAGTCCCACCTTTCCGTTGTCCAGCGACGCCGTGTAAGCCATCCATTGGGAGTCCGAGACGATGGTGTCCCAACCGTCCACGGAGGTGATCCCGCCAGCCTCCATAACGAGCATTCCTTGCTGCAAACTTTCGGCAATGTCCGTAAGATACAGGTCTAAAAACGCTCCTTCCGCAAAGAAAACGTCGCCATTTGTGAGTAATATCCGATCGTGCGATCCCTCATAAGCGTCGATTTCCAATGTTCCCAAAATCGTCAGATTGCCGTTTGTAATCGTGAAAGAGCCTATTTTCCCGATGTCATCTCCCGCAGAAAGAATACCCTCCGCTTCCACCCGAAGATCATCTCCCAATTGCCGGGAAACGAGCAAACGGCCTTCTTTTACCGTAGTTCCCGCCAACCCTCCTGTTCCGTTATAGGCATACGTATTGTTTCCATTGAGAATCAGCGTTCCTGTTCCCGTTTTCGTCAGACTTTTATCCCCTGTCTGAGAGGAATTGACGATGGCGGAATCGACTGTCAAAATCTGGTTTTGCCCCACATCGAACGTGGTCGCTCCCTTGATTCGGAAATTCAGACCACTGCCAATCGTCGCGGAAGAAACCCCCGCAGCCACGTCCACCGTCATGTTTGGTTTCAGGTGAAAATGAACCGTTCCGGTGCCACTTTTCGTGACTCCCGATTCGCTCAATGTCAGCGTTCCGGTAGTTCCATCGCCAATTTCCCAATAGACCTCACCAGCATTCTGGAAATCGATCCCCTTCACATCCATCCTCAGGACTTCCATCACATGGTTGTTGGATTTGGCAATATCCTGAACCGTTAAGGCATAGGTACCCTGAAAGGTCGTCCGCGTCATCTTTAACCACTCTTGAGATGTTCCTGTTCCGGCGGAAAGCGTCAGTACCGTATCTTGCTTCAACGCAATTGCCAACGCACCTGAATTCGTCACCCCCGATTGCAACGTCAGATTCCCGCCGTCAAAATTCCATGTGCCGGCGACGCTGCTGTTTTCCACCTCCAACTGCGATTGGGTCGAAAATGTCAGCATTCTCTCAAAAGAATTTTTATCGAGAAGTTTCAGTGTGCCGTTTTGAACCGTCAGGTTGGCATTCCCGGTAAAATTTCCCGAACCCTGAATCGTTACCGTTCCCTGCAAAAGTCCGTTATCGACCTGGAGCGTCCCTCCTTTCATCGTGATGGAGCTTTGGGAAGTCATCCCCGCTGTCGTGGAATTGGTGTTATTGAAATGAAGTTGTCCGCCGGAAACGGTTAAATTTCCCTTCAGGAGCGTCCCGGAATCGAATCGTAATTTGTACGCACCGCAAAATTCCAGGTCGCCGGTCAGACTTGCCCCATCCTGCAAAACCAATCCACCGCCCGTAATATTACTCAATGTCAGACTTGCCCCCTCCTCACCATGAACCACCCCGCCGGAAAAAAGGAGGGCACAGGCCTGTTGCGAATAGTCGATTTGGGAGTCTCCCTGGATGGTCAGATTCGTTTTCAACGTCCAGGAGCCCCCCGGTGTAAGCGTTTTCAGCGTCGCGTTTTCCAGGGTTATCGTTGCCAGTTGGTCGCTTGTTTCCGAAGTCAACAATTGCCATGTTTTATATTTGTTCAAAGAGAGTGTCGCTCCCTTTTCCACCAGAATGCCCTCCTGAACATAGTGCGTCGCGGAAGTAATGGCCGTCTCTGTACTGTTGAATTGAAAAATGCCTGTTGCCACCTGGAGTTTTTGCAGATTCACCGCTCCGTCTGCGGCAATGACAGTATCCTTGCTTCCACCAAACGTTTTCAACGCTCCTCCCGTCAGGCTTCCTTTCAGAATCATCTTCGACGGGGTGGCTCCGGCGGCGGTCAGGAGGGTGATGCTGGCTCCCAAAGTCGTATCAATGACCACGTCAGGATGAATCGTATTGCCATTGTTCGGCTCTACCCGTGCCAACAAGGCTCCATAATCGAGTTGGTTCCCTCCATCGTAATCGTAATTTGTCCCGGTATCGATATAGGGCTGTTTCACTCCTTCCAAACCAGGCCCCGCCAGAAAAAGAGTGGTGCCATCACCCGGATTCACATCGTTTCCGCTTCGGAAGTAGGGTGCCACATTCAACGTTCCCCCGGATTTCACCGAAATGTCCCACGTTTCCGTTCCCTGGTAGTTATATGCCTCGTCGGTAATCGTTGTGTTGATTTCTCCCCAACCCTTTTCCGTCCCCAGGCCTCCCCAACCGATTCCTGCCACCAGTAAAAGCACTCGTCCAAACCCCCTGAGTGTGAAAATAGGGGGGGGGTAAATTTTCGACACATGGGCAATCTCCTCATTTTAGGCTGTTTAAGAAGTTTCGTCTGAGAAACTTTCTCAAACAAAAACCAAAAAAATCCTTTCATCCATTCCATAAAATTTATTTTACCATACCTCCCACCCCCCCGCAATCATTTTTTTGCGCTAATGGCACCTTCTTTTCGCGCAAAAAATGAGGCGTCCCCCTTGCAAGAAGGTTTTCGGGTGTGGTATACTATTTCCCAGGTATGTTCCCCCCCCCTTTCCCAGACTTGTCCTGAAAAAAGAATCCCTCTGTAACCAGATGAAAAAGAATCCCTTTCAAAAAACCTGTCCCGAAGTGGCGGTTGTCCTGGACCTTTCAGGAGAATCGGCACGCGGGATCATGCGGGGGATTTTACAGTTTGTCCGGGAAAATACGCCTTGGAATATCACCTACATTCCATCCAATGTCAGCAATGTCGATGCCTCCACCCTTTCCAGTTGGCGTGGCGACGGGATGATCACCCGCTTGACACAGGAAAGTACGTATCGAAAAATTTTGTCACTCTCCTGTTCCACCGTTCTTTTGTGTGAAGAAGACTTTCCCCTCCCAACTCGAAAAAAAAATCTCCCGGTTTTTGTCCGTTGTGAGGATGAAACGATCGGAAAAATGGGAGCGGAATATTTCCTCAAGCGTGGATTCCGGCATTTTGCCTACATTCCCAACCCCATCCCCCACGCCTGGAGTCTGTACCGGGAAAAGGGTTTTCAGAAAGCTCTGCGCAATGCCGGGTTTTCCTTCCATCTTTTCCAGCCATCCGAAAAAAAGCGTAAAAAAGCCTTTCTCCCCCCCACCGCTCAGGAGTGGCTGGAGGAACGGGAAGAACTGGCTCAGTGGCTCTGTCAACTCCCCCAACCAATTGGCATTCTGGCGGCCAACGATTTCCGGGGAAGGCAGACGCTGGAGGCCTGTCAATATGCCGATATTCCCGTCCCCTACCAGGCCGCTGTTTTGGGAGTCAACAATGACGAACTGGTCTGTCTGATGGCGTATCCGTCCCTTTCCAGTGTTGCGGTGCATTGGGAAAAAGCGGGATTTCTGGCCGCCTCCGCACTCCACCGACGGATGAATGGCCTCCCTACGCCACAGGAGGAATCGTATGCTCCCATCCATGTCATTTCCCGTAATTCGACCGAAAAACTCCATGTGGCAGACCCTCTGGTCGTTCGGATTATGGAGATGATTCGGATTAACAACGGACAAAATTTGCAGGTACAGGAAATGGCTCGTGTGCTGCGAGTTTCGGTACGGACGGCTCAATCCCATTTCAAAAAAGCGGTGGGACACTCCATCATGGAGGAGATCCAGCACGTTCGGATGCGATTTGTCTGTAATTTACTGGAAAACTCTCCCCTGACCATCAACGAAATTGCCGAACATTGCGGTTTTGAAAACGCCAATTATCTCGGGATTGCCTTCAAGCGGCAGTTTGGAATGACGATGGGGCAATATCGCGATCAAAAGAAATGATGAAACGTGCCATCCTTTTTGAAATTCGGGAATTTTCGCTGTTCGACGGACCCGGTATCCGAACGACGGTTTTTTTGAAAGGTTGCCCTCTTCGGTGCGTCTGGTGCCACAATCCCGAAGGGCAGGCTTTTGCCCCACAATTGCTGTACAATGCCCGGCAGTGTACCCATTGCGGAGCGTGCGAAAAGGTCTGCACGCATGAGAAATGCGTTGCCTGTGGAGCCTGTGCCAAAGTCTGCGCGTTTCGGGCAAGACGGCTTTGTGGTTTCGAGATGGACGAAAAAACACTGACGGAAAAACTCCTTCGCAACGCGGACGTTTTCAGGCAAGATGGTGGCGTCACGTTTTCGGGAGGTGAGCCACTGGCACAGGCTGATTTCGTCCATGCCGTTTCCGCACGCCTGAAGGAGTACGCCGTCCATGTCGCCATCGAAACCAGCGGTTATGTCTCGGAAGAAAACTATCGTAAAGGAATTGCGCTGGCCGATTTGGTTTTTCAGGACTGGAAACATCCCGACCCGGAAGCGCACCGCCGATACACCGGTGGCGATCTGGAAATCGTGCTGAAAAACATGGCCATTTTGGCCGAAAGCGGAAAACCTTTTGTCATTCGCGTTCCCCTGATTCCCAGCATCAACGATTCCCCCGCCTGCATGGAAGCGTTTGCGGAAAAACTGGAAAAAATGCCGAATCTTCTGCGTGTGGAGATGTTGCCCTACCACCTCACCGCTGGTGCCAAATACCACCTTCTGGGGCAAACCTACCGACCACCGTTTGATGAAAATGCCCCTCTTTCCGTGGATATTTCCCCTTTTACACAACGGAAAATCGACTGCCATGTTTTCTAAAGGGAACCTTTACGACGTTTTGATCGTGGGAGCCGGGCCGGCAGGGATGATGGCGGCGTACCGGGCGGCCTCTTTTTCCGAAGGCGGACGACGGATTCTTTTGCTGGAGAAAAATGCCGAGGCGGGAAAAAAATTGTTGTTGGCGGGAAGCGGGCAATGCAACCTGACGCACGCGGGAAAAATCGACGACTTTTTATCGCACTACGGACGCCAGGGACGTTTCGTCAAACCGGCACTGCTGCATTTCACGAATGCCGATTTGGTGCAGTTTTTTTCTCAACGGGGATTGCCCTGCCACGAACGGGAAGATGGGAAGATTTTTCCGCAAACGTATCAGAGTCGGGATGTTCGACGGCTTTTTTTGCAGGCTCTGGCGGAAAAAAAGGTGGAACTCCGGTATCAGCAAAACGTTCGCGAAATCCACCTCGGCGAAAAACTCTTTCAGGTGGAAACCGAAAATCACTCTTTTCAGACACGAAAACTGATTCTCACCACGGGCGGGCAATCGTATCCCGGCACTGGCTCGGCGGGAGACGGTTTTCGTCTGGCGGAACGTCTTTCCCACACCATTACCCCTCTGGCTCCAGCCTTGACACCGGTTTACGTCCGGGATTTCGCGCTCGCTTCCTGTGCGGGAATTTCCCTGCCGCAAACCCCCTTTGTCCTCTGGCGTGGAGGACGGAAAATCGCGTCGTATCGCGGCGACCTTCTCATCACGCATGGGGGACTTTCCGGTCCGGGGATTCTCGATTCCAGTCGGGATTTTCAGAAAGGGGATACGTTGTCTCTTCTTTTCGGCTCGGAAGAACGTCTTCTGGAAATTTTGCGGGAAAAGGGGGGACGCGAGTTGAGAAAAATGCTCTCGGAAAAAATGGGACTTCCGCAACGTCTTGCCGAAACGCTTCTGTCGCAGGCTGGAATTTCCCCGCAACGGCGAGGCTGCGACGTGACACGCGATGAGCGTAAGCTCTTATACCATAACGTTTTACAGCCGACGTTTGAAATTGCCCGTCTGGGAAATTTTCGTGAGGCGATGGTGACGAAAGGGGGCGTTGCGCTCTCGGAAGTCAACCGCCAGACGATGGAATCCCGCCTGGTTCCCGGTCTCTTTTTCGCGGGGGAAATTCTGGATGTGGATGGCGATACGGGCGGGTACAATTTGCAGTTTGCCTTTTCCTCAGGATTTTTGGCAGGAGAAGCGTCGCGGGAAGAATAGGCCAAGCTCATCGTAAAGGAGACTGCCGACAACGATATTCCCGCAGCGTCATGCCGTGGTATTTCTGAAAGACTTTCCCCATGTACGATTCGTTGGCAAAACCGCACAGTTCGGCCAAATCCCGGTGTGGCAGGTTGGTGTCGGCCAGCAGTTGGCAGAGCCGTTCCAGACGACGTTGGAGAATCTCCTCCAAAACGGAATGCCCCAGCGCAGCAGAAAAATGACGTTCCAGTTTCCGGCGGGAAATGTCCAGGTACCGCAAAACATCCGGCACTCCAATCGCCCGACTGACATGAACGCGGATGAATTCGACGGCCTGGACGACAATCGGATCGTCGGAGAGGATACTGGCGGTCGAGGCTCGTGAGACGATTCGAGACGCTCCGTAAAAAAGCGTGGTTCCCGGTTCCGCCCTGCCGTGTATAAGAGCGTCGAGGTGTTCGGCGGCAAGAAAACCGGCATTTTCCAAATCCATCTGGATACTGCTCATGGCAGGGTTGGGAATCTGGCAGAGAATGTCGTCGTTATC
>JAUNBF010000167.1 GCA_030527185.1 Planctomycetia bacterium
TGACTTTCCCATCCGCCTCAAGGTAGACCGGCCGTGCCCATTTCGGATACTCGACCCCCGGCTCGCTTAAATTTTCAAAATAGAGAATGTAGCCAGCCGACGTGCCGCAGAGAATGTCGATTGCCCCGTCGCCGTTCAAGTCCGCACAGCAAGGTGTCGCCAACGCACCCGCTTTCAGTTCGTATGCTTCCTGTTGGAAATAGAAAAGGTCTTTGAAAATCGGGCATTGGACCGTGATTCCGTTGATATTTTCTTCCCGGAATTTCCCGGTATTCTCGAAATAGGCCACACGACCATCCTCATCGCCGCAGAGAATGTCGGGATGTCCGTCCCCATTCCAATCAAAAATAACCGGCGTCGCCATGCACAAATCGATTTCCGCCAGGCTTCCATCTTCCACACGTACCCACACACCCGGAGCGTACCGTGGCTCTGTCCGCGTGCCGATATTTTCAAAGTAGGTGAAATTATCGCGAAATTCGCCGCAGAACAGGTCCAAATCACCATCGCCGTCCATGTCGACAAAATTTGGCGACGGCCAGCCGTATGTCAAAATCACATTTCCCTGGCAATCCTGGAGCATCACCGGCGTTTCATATTCCGGTTTCTCATTCGTGCCACGATTTCGGATAATGTAAACATTTCCGTGCGTCTGGTCGTTTTTCCAAACCCCATTTTCGTCCCACGCGTTGTCCCACCCGTACGGCGACCAATCATCCGTTCCGACAGCAATGTCCAACACGCCGTCGCCATCAAAATCGACGTATTTCCACATGTTTCCCCGGACGCCACGAGGATGGATGTTCGGTTTCAGCCCCAAATCGACCGGATGACGCAAACCGGTATGGGCAAAATCGGGAAATTCCTGATTCGGACGCAAAACCCGTACCTGGCCATCGACCCAACTGGGCTGAACGTTGATGGCTCCGTGGCTGATTTGTTCGCCCGGGCGGAAAACCGGCATGGCAGGGTTCGGTTCCGGGACGCTCGACTTCGGACGGACACCCAGGCCGGGATGATTCGCGTCCACTCCAGGATTGACAAAGCGGTATGTGCCGTTGTAGGGGGTGTCTTCGCAGCTTAAAATAAAGTCCGTTTTGCCATCCTTATTGAAATCGACCGGAACGATCCAGACCCAAAGCCCAACGGCCAAATCATCCACCAACCCGGGGTGATTGTACAGCATTCGCGTCAGTCGCGGCTGGGCAGGTCGCGGCGGATTCCACGCAATTGGCTCGTCGGCAAAAAGGAGTTGCGATCCTGTCCAGCTCATTTGCGGAATCTCGATTTTCTCCCCTTTTTTCACGTCGCGGGAAAATGCTTTCAGAGAACTGCTCCCCGAATCGGTGTAATGAAACACGTTGTCACAACGCCAATCCCAACCTTTCAGATAAACTTCGTGAGTATTCTGCCACGTCACCAGCCAGAGGGTTGTGTCTTCCTTCACCTCGACAGTAATTTTGGCCTTCTCACCGCCGAAAACCTGGGTGAAGAAGACACCCTGCAACTCTTTCGGCACACCTTTATAGACGTAATTCCGATTCGCGTACGCCCGCACGTCGTTCTGGAGGACTTCCTTCCGGCAGTGTTCTCCCGTCACGCGAATGGCCGCGTTTTCATACGTAAACGAGTCTTCCGCAGCCATTCCCACGCAACTCACCATCAGGCAGGCACAACCCAACATTCCCCGCAACCATGCCGGGAAACTGGACTTTCGTTTCATCTTTATTCTCCTTTTTTGGGTAAAAATAATCCAAATCTCGATACCTATTTTCTCTCCTCACTCAAAGGATTCCGCAGGTAGTAAAACCGTCCATCTTCCGCACCAACAACCACGTCGGGAATCCCGTCCTGATTGAAATCGGCCACGGTAGGGCAGGTGGAATGTCCGGCCAGATGACGGGAATCAAGGTTTCCCATGTTCTGGAAATAATATTTGCCATCCTCCGTTTTTATCTGCTTGTAAAAAGCTACATTTCGCGAATTCAGAAGCAAATCGACTTTCCCATCCATGTCGTAATCCACCATACAGATTTTCCGCCGTCCACTCCCGCCTGCTTTTTTGGGACTCAATTGCAGCGGCATTCCCTCCCTATCGCAGAAAATCCGCCGGGGATGTTTCAGTTTCAACGTCCCGTCCGCGTCGCGAT
>JAUNBF010000108.1 GCA_030527185.1 Planctomycetia bacterium
TGGAATCCTTCATCGCGTGCCAGATGTCGGGCGGCCTGACGGATGAGGTACGCATTTGGCTGGCAGAGATTGAGAATTCCGACCTTTACGACAAATTGGCACGGCTGGAACTGGTCGAGGAACGGCAAGAAGGAAAAACGCTTTACGGACTGATGGAAGCGTATAAAACCAGCCAATCGACGGAGGTTTCCGCTTCGACGATTCAGACCTACGAATTGGTAGAGGAGAATTTACGGCAATTTTTCGGGCAGGATATTCCGTTGTCGGGAATCACGAAAGAAACGGCGGGACAATTCGCTCACTGGCTGAAAACGGAGAAATTGAATCGGCGTGGGAAAAAACCGCAACGTTATGGAATTGTGACGGTCAATAAACGTCTGGGTATCGTCAAACAGTTTTTCAAATATGCCGAAATGATGGGCTGGATTCCTAAAAACCCGTTCCTGATTTTGAAGAGTGGAGAGACCACAAACCCGGATAAACTGGAGTATGTGCCTGTTGAGAAGGTTTTGCGTGTGATGGAATATTCCCCGTTGAAATGGCGTGTTTTGATTGCTCTCGTGCGTTTCTGCGGCGTGCGTGGTTCGTCGGAAGTTTACCAGATGGAATGGTCGGACATCCACTGGAGCAGCCCCGCCGAACCCGGCTGGATTGCCATTCGTGCCGGCAAAAACAAACGCCACGGCCGCCGTTTCCGCATGGTGCCGATGTGCCCCATCGTGGAACAAGTCCTATCCGATTGCTTCCACCAATCCAGAGAAGGGGAACCGCTTGTATTTCCCGGTATGAAATCCAAACAAAACTTCTCCGTAATGACCGAAAAACTGGCCGTCCGTGCGCTGGGCAACTGCTGGTTGAATCCGTGGTACAACCTGCGGAAATCGTTCTGCTGCGACCTTCTCCCGGTTGTGAAGGATATTCGGACTTATGAAACCATTACCGATCATTCCTACGCTGTGGCCGTGAAACACTACCAGATAATGACCAAAGGCCGTAACCTCAAAGGAATCGAAGAAGCTGCCTCCCTCTTCTCCAACATTTCCCTTCCGTCCGATGAAACCACCATTTCACCCGGTAAAAAACCTGTTTTCCCCTCCGAAACACGGGGGCTTAAATGGGGGCTTACAGGGGTTCAAAACGGGGGCTTAAATGGGGGCTTGCAATGCGTTGCAAAGAATAGCAGGGAGTGGAACGAATCTTCGCAAGTGCTTGAAAATGGGGAACTTGTGCGCATAAAAAAACCGGTTTGCGTTTCTTTGCAAACCGGTAGGACAGGGGAACAGGGACTCGAACCCCGACTAAATGAACCAGAATCATTTGTGCTGCCATTACACGATTCCCCTTCATGTGATGTGTATTGTAGCATGATTCACACGTCTGTCAAGGGGGAAGTGGGAAGTTTTTCAGAACCCAACGATTGACTTTTTCAAAGGTGTGATTTATATTGTTTCTATGGGAATATTTCTGTTTCCTTGCTCAAATAGAAGCTACTGTGCGCGGAATCAGGGAAATTCTAAAAGGGCACGTGTAAAATAGCTGTTTTTAGAATTGTTGGGGAGAAAAGAATGCAAACTTTGGGAAAATTCATGAAAAGGTGTTGGTGGGAGAGGTATCGGTGCTGTCGGGGAAGGGCTAGTCGGAAAGAGTTCTGGGGATTTCTCCTGAGTGATTTTCTTCTGGCAAGTGTTGTTGTTTTTTGCGGATACCTTGTCGGTGGGGGATATTTTGCTTGTTTGATGGCTGCGGGATGGGGGATTTTTT
This sequence comes from Planctomycetia bacterium, assembly GCA_030527185.1. GTDB lineage: Bacteria > Planctomycetota > Planctomycetia > Pirellulales > Thermoguttaceae > RGIG3701. Next base: position 1,762 of record JAUNBF010000108.1, read on the forward strand.
CCTTGCCACCTCTCTGGAGCGTCCAGGTGCGGCGGCTGCACGACGTGGGTTTTTCCGGCAGGTGGTGTTGGTGTCATCTGTTGCCGGGAATTGGAAATTTGGGAATCCTCTGGCTGTTATTGCGTCGCGGAACGAGGGGAGAAAATCGGTTTAACGCGGAAGAACCGGTTCGGTATTCGCGGATACTTCCCGCTATTGCCATCCTGATGGGGATTGTTTGGTTTTGGCAGGTGCCCTGTCCAGTTGTGAGAGTAACGGAGGCGACACATTTCCTCACCCAGCCGAGAAAAGCGGATGGTCGGGTCGATTATTACACGGCACTTATGGAGAAATACCGCGATGCCTATGGTCAGCCGGAAAAAAATGGTTTTCGGATGATTTGTGAAGCGTTGGGAAAGCGTGCCTATTCGTCCCTCAGTTATGAGACCTCGCTGGAAGTGGGAGATTGGCCGAAAGTGTGCGAGGTACTTCAGCTCGACCCGGATTTAACGCCACGATTTGCGGATTGGGAAATGTGGAATGAAAGGTATCTGCAAAAACGGCTTCCCACGCGAAAAATTTCCAGAGAAGATGGTTCGGAAGAGGAGATTCCAGACATTTCTTCCCTGAAATTCGATAAAAAAGAGTTTTACAGCCAATATTCCGAATGGATTCAGGAGGAGGACGATACGAATGAAGAGTATCTTTCCAATGTTTTGACTTTTTATACCGACCAATTTTATTTCCAGCCGTGGCGATCGGCGGACTCCCCTCTGGCAGCGAAGTGGCTGGAAGAGAACGAGGCGTTTCTCGATACCGTGGTGGAAGCGGTTCAACAACCGTATTACACACCTCACTGGATGCCTGATGAAAGTGCCCCGCTCTGTTTGGACATAGACGTTCTGAGCAATTCCCGAACGTTTACCCGACTTCTTTCCATGCGAATCCTGCGATCCATCGGCGAGAAGGCTCCCGAAAAGGCAATTCAGGACATTCTGGCAATCTATCGGCTCGGAATCCATATCGGAAAAGGGCCGGGATGGATTGGTGGGCTGGTGGGAATGGCTCTGGAAGGGATGGGTAATGAGATGGTACAAAAATTTCTGCTTTTCGGAAATCCCACACTCGAACAACTCCAGTTTCTGGAAAAAGAACTGCTTTCCCTGCCGCCGCGTCCAAAATTTGCTCACATGATGGAAACGGAAAATTTGACGATTTTCGATTCCCTCCAGGAACTGTTTCGAGATGACGGACTCACGTTCTATTTCCTGGAATGTATGACTTGCATGGAACATTTTCAATGGTATTGCCATACGGTGGATCAGAACATTGCCCGTCGGACGTTTTGTGAAATCTGGTTGCCGATGAATCAGAAAATGACCACCCTGACCAACGCTCTGCAACGGCAACGTTTCCATCAGGAATGGGAGGCGAAGTTTTCCACGATGTTTCAAAAAGACCTCCATGGACTTGACGTTCTTTCCGTTCGAGGACGGTCGAAACTGGTTGGCAAAGAGATGATCCACCTGCTGACGTCATCTCTCGGTGGGATTCATTTTGCCATACTGCGGTCGGAAACACGCTTTCGTCTGGCTCAAATCGCGATCGTTCTGGAACAATTCCGCCAGCAAAAGGGGCGGTATCCCGAAAATCAGGAAGAAGTGACACCGATGTTGGCGGAGCATGGGCTGGACTGGCACGACCCTTTTACTGAAAAGCAGACTCTCGTTTACCGCCTCAATCCGCAGTCGCAGGAGGCGTGGCAGCACGAATACGACCAGAAATGTGAGCGTATCCTGAAGGAAGAAGCGCAGGAAGAGGACTTTTTCCTCGATTCGTTCCCTTATTGGAAACCGTATCTGCTCTACAGTTTCGGTTCCAACCAGAAAGATGACGGCGGAATTCCTCTCAACTCCGGTGGAGAAAGGATGGATGAGGTGTTTTGAAAAAGAACTCTCACGTTCCCTTTTCTTCAAACAAACATTGGGATGCCCTCACACGTTTCAGGGGAGGGCAAGTGGAATTACGATAAACCTTGAATTTCGACTCATTCCCAACCACGAGAAGAGGCGGCCTGGCCGTCAGCACGGGAACCTTTGCAGTGATGGACTTCCGCGTCGATGCTGTAGGAAATCCGGTGGACAGAGCCGTCGCACATCGCCATTCCCAACGAGCCAGCATGGCAGCTCCCAAATTTACGAGAGGCGTCGGTATCGAATCCTTCCCGATCTTGAGCAGGCAGTCGGGCTGGTGAACCTTGCTGAAAAACGTTGGAGGAGTTGTAACTTCCGGTGAATGTGGGGCGCAGATAATCGACATCCGCTCCACAAAAAAGGTTATAGTCATCATCCCCATTGCCATCTTCGGTGGAATTGCCGTACTTCAAATCTTCATAGCAGTCGGGGTTCAGGAATTTCTCACCCAGCAGATACGTATTACTCATACCATCCCGGATTTCGCCGATGGTGGTCTGTGAAAATATGTAAAAAATGCCGGTATACTTGGAGGAGTGATCTTCCCAGGAATTGTTTTTCCGCCACGTGGCCACTTCGGAAATGGCAGGCCCTTCTCCACCTCCAGTCATTCCAGGGTTCTCCAACCATGTTCCCAGATTCCCCGCATAATCGGTCTTGCCGCAGGGACTGTAGAGATCGTAATTGTTCTTGGGACGCGGCTGTTTGGCAGGATACGGTTTGGCAGGACGGCGGGAGGGACAGTAAAACGTCGGAATCGCCACTTTCTGCATTTCCGTTGCTCCTGTTTTTTGCTGAGGCTGCGGATTTTCAGGAACCTCACCATCGGCGGGAAGCTGATAAAGCGCATTCTGTTCCAGGGCTGGTAAAATCGAATAACACCACGAACCGGGTTGCTTCTTTCCCACACCCGCGTCGGGGTCGCCAATCCAGGCATATCCCCAACCACCACCGGGAAGAGTTCGACTGGAGCTTTCCACGTTGAGCGACGCCAGTGCCAGTTGCCGCAAATTGTTGTTGCACTGCATCTGCCGGGCTGCCTCACGTGCTTGTTGGACGGCTGGCAGGAGAAGTCCCACCAGCATTCCGATAATCGCAATCACGACCAGAAGTTCGACAAGTGTAAAGCCTTTTTTCATCTTTCCCTCCGCTTGTTCCCCAAAAACAGGATTCCCAGCCCCAGTAACAACATAGCCCATGTACCTGGTTCAGGAACGTTCATCGTCAGCGACAAAACGCCCGTATCACTCAGTGCATACCCCCAACCACTTCCCGCACCGTATACTGAAATGCGTCCCAGAAGGTCGTCTTCCGTAATGCCTGTTCCCAGATTCATCACGAAAAATTCCGTGCCTGCTTCCGTCGGGGTGAGGTTGTTAATGACAAAAAAGGCGTCATCTCCCAAAACAGTCGATTCCGCGTTCAGCAAAAGTGCGTCGGTACTCACCAAAGAATCGAGGTTCACTTCCAGCATTCCGTTGAGTGTCAACGTACCATCGACCGTAAACGCTTTTTCCGCGTTGATGGCACTGGAAAGGTAAAATGCCGCATCATCCAGAATCGACAAATTCCCCACCGTTCCCGTTCCACCCAACGTTGCGGAAGGATTGACGACCACATTTTTCGTCGTTACGCCATTGTAAAACAACCTTCCCACATTTTCCGCCGCCTTGTCCGAGCCGAATTCAATCGCGTTGGTGGACTTTCCGGTAATGTTGCTGTTAATCACACCATCGCCAGCCCCGCCGTTGGCAAACTGGAGCGTATTTTTGTCGACGACGATCGCATTGTTCAGCGTCCGCGTTTCGTTTGCTTCTGTTTCCAGGTTGAAAACGGTCGTTGGTATGGAAGTATTGACGGTCACGGTTCCCGTGCTGAACGCCGTGTCGCTTCCGATTCCAAACCAACACCGATGATTGGCACTCGTCGCGGCAGTGTAATTATATTCAATGGATGTATTTCCTGCATACGTATTATTACCACGCAAATAAATTGCTCCAGCATTGGTTTCGCCACTGTAAGAAATTCCTTTTGTTCCCGAAATATCTCCGGTCAGAGTGAGCGAAGATTTGTCCCCCCCGTCACGGTTCGTACCATTCCAACCCGCCCGAATAACGATCGTTCCTGTGCCTGTCGTGACAATATCATTGGGAAGAACAGGTGTGGACGGACCTTCATTATAAACCTGATTGGTAATTTGGCCGCTCGATATGGTGATAACATTCGACTTTTTATTCCCCAACTCGGTACCGAAGACCAACTGGAGAGTGCTGTTGGTATAGATATTTCCCGTAAAATCACTCGTGGAGTTCTCAAAACGGGTTCCCTGATAGATATACAAATCCATGTTCCCCGATAATTTTCCAGTGTAGACTGGCCCACCAGCTCCGTGTTGAATTCTCAGGGTGAGTTTTTCTCCCTCTTCGGTGGGGCCAGTAATGGAGGTGGCTCGTGCGGCACTTTGGAGATAAACCGTGGCGGAATCTTCAAACTTGACCGTTCCGTCTCCCGTCAACATCCATCCGGTAGTTGCGGTATTTCCGCCCAATGTCAACGACCCGCTTCCAGTATTCTGGAAAATCAACGTCTTTCCACTCGGAACATCCCACGCCGTCCGATTGTCGGCACTTGCTCCCAAAACGACATTGTTGGCTCCGGTATTTCGGATTGTCGTTTCGGTTGCACCCAACGTAAAATTATTCGCCAGTGCCGTAATTCCACTGACATCCACTTTCACTTTATTTCCCGCGGTGGTAACCGTCCCCGTTCCGAACGCGGAGTTGTCTCCCAGAACATACAACGCATGATCAACAAGAGAAGAATTTCCCGCACTACTTTGGAGTATCGTTCCACCTGTATAGGTATTGGCTCCGTTGATATACATCGTCGCGGGTGAGCCTTCTCCTGCCTGGAATTGCAGTTGTGCCGCACCGGAAATGATACCGTTGAGTGTCATGGTCGTCGGACCGGAATTGCTGGTATTCCAACCCGCCCGAATGGTACGGATATTCGCACTCGTTCCTGAAAGGACGATATTATTGTCAATCACACAATTCCGTGTGTACGTGCCGTCATCTTTTTTGTTTCCTTCGTTGACCAATTCGTTACTCTCCAAATAGATCGTTCCGGTTCCCAGTTCTTTACCGGTGCTGAGATAGAAGCTCCCACCCTGAAGATAAACATCGCCTGTAAAAGGAGTCGCAGAACCCGAATAAGCGTTGTAGGCACGGATATTGCCACCGGTGTGATAGAGCGTAATATTTCCGGTGATATTCCCGGTATAAAAGCGCACTTCCGAAGAATTGTTCAACGTCAACGTTGCGGAAGTTCCCGCCTCTGTCGGACCAACGAAATTGTCCGTGGTGGTAAGATTGGTGATCGACAAAGTTTCCCCATCGACCAGCGTATAATCCACCGCTCCACATTCCTGCCAAAAACTTGGTGAAAACACCATCATCAGGGCAAGAATGCAAAAACTTGCTATTTTACCCCCCCCCCCGACTTTAACACTTGATGGGTGAACAAAGATTCATTTCGCTGCATTTTCAATCTCCTTGGGTTCCAAAATAGTTGATTTTTCCCAACTGTTTTTCATTTTAACACCACTTCCCACGTTTGTCAAGCAAAAAGGAAAAAAAATTAAGAATTTTTTTCTTTTTTTGGAAAAAATACTTGACAAATAAGGGGGGCCAGGTTAAAATGAAAGTTATCCATTATAGAATCGTGAGCAGAATCCATGGAGTTTTCAATTCGAGGAGAAAAAAATGCGAAATGAAATGTTGTTGGTTGGTCGCCAAATGTTAAAGCCGGGGGGGGGGGTAAAATAGCAAGTCTTTGCCTTGCTGTTGTTTTGGGAGTCGTCGGCCTGAAAGGAAATTTGGGTGCGGCGGAATATGAACGTTCCTCCGTGATGGTTTCTCAAATCACCGTTACGGGCGGCAACGATTCAGGAAGTGCCAATAGGTCTGGTGGAGAAACTTTAAACGGAAATGGGATTATCGCTTCGGTAACGGGGTATTCGGTCAATTCGGAAGGGCAAAGTCTCTTCACTACGCCTTGTTTGGGGATTGGTTATTCCGGCTTCTCCAATGCTGCGGATTATTCTTTTGTCACCACGACAACGCCCACAACCCCTTTTGCCAGTGGTGGAACCTACACCACATTGACCGACTCGAATGGGATTTTGCTCACTTTTATAGGTTCGGGGGTTTCTGGAGTGACCAGTACCAGTATTGGGACTATTGGTGGCAATGCCGGTACCTATACCTATACCAATGGCTCTAACAGTTCCACGTTTAAAGTGACCAATACCGCATGGTACGGTACGGTTGCTCAGAGTGGTTCTTGGGGAGAATATAACGCGAACGGGAATTTCAACGCTCTCTTTTTTCCGACGGACTCTGGATTCATTGCCGGGAAATCGACGATGGACGCCGCGAAGACCAATCTTTCCCAAACGTTTGCCACACAGCAGATCAACTCGATTCGTGACGGCGTTTTGATTTTGAATTCAAGTCGCGTAAACGGAGATGCTTCCAGTGCCAAAGCGATGCCGTTGGCGGACGGGTCGGGTTATAATATTCAGGTTGTTGACAAAGACAATAACAATTTAGGTGCAGAAAATGTCATCAGCTACGCATTTCTTCCCTACGGAACGGAAGGATTGGCGGCAGGACAGATTTTGACACGTACCAGTAATATGTGGGAAGGGGGGAACATTACCGAATCGTTTGCCATTTCCTCGACGGAGAATTTTACCATTACGCATGAAGGAACGGGAACTTACCGATTGACATTCAGCGAAGAGAGTGGTTTTTCGTCCCAGACCGGCTCGCTCTTTATCAATGGCTTTGCCACGCAGGGATATGGAATTTGGAATGGTTTTGGCGGTGTGCATGAAAATTTCAAGAGTTTTTATACCTACACGGCCAACGCGGACGGAAGTTATACGATTCAGAGTCGGAACTACAGCAAAGATACGAACAGTGACTATCCTCTGATAGATGCCAATTTCTCGTTTGCGTACGTTTCCCACGACGGCTTGGGAGAGGCGAAATTCTCCGACACCTACAACCCCGGTTACAATCCTGGCGTGAAAGGTTCGTCGGATTACGCGGGAGGTTATCTGGCGTTTGACCATACTCACAAAACCAACAATTACAAAGACTTTACCAACATGACTTCCACGGCCTCGTGCCTGAAACTGGATACGCTTTGCCAGCGAGGCGACCTTTGGATTGCTCTGAATGGGACTCGTGTGGGAGGAAATAATAATGAAGGCGATCCTAGCGGCTTTCTCAGTGAGGGGGTTTTGCTGGCGACCGTGGCGGATAATGGCAACCGTGCAGTCGTGAAGGCGGACGCGATGGATTATCGGGGACTGATTTCCATAGATCGTTACAATAACGGAGTTGATGAAGTCACCGTGCCCATTTCAGCCGCGTTTTTCCCGAATTCCGGCCCCTGGACGACGGGGCGAATTGCGTTGTCGGGATCGGCGATAAATAGACAGGAAGGAAATGTCGATGGTTATACATTGACGAAAACCGGAACGGGAGATTATACGCTGGATATTGCGGGGGGAAGTCCCACGGATGGAATTGTTCTGGCGATCGCACGGGCCAATGCTAGTCCGACCACCATGATTGTGACGCCCAATTTTGAAGCGGGAAACTGGGATATGGCGATGGTCAATTCGTCGAGTGGAACGTTGACAGACCATGGTAGTGGGTTGACATTTGTCTACCTTCCCTCACGGCTCGGTTCCGAAGGGTTCCTTTCCGGGTATGTTTCGCCCGATGGTTCTCTGAGAAGTTTTGCGTTGTATGACGATAGGATTACGGTGGAACATCTTGATACAGGACGTTGGGCAATCACTCCCGGCGAAGGGATGGACCTCGATTCAAGTTTCCTGCTCCTCACCGCGGCGGATGAAGACGCGAAGGCATACCTCTCCTACGAACCGGTGTATGGCGAAGATGGTGAGCTTCTGCGATTCCTCATCGAGGCCATGTCGATGACCGACAACACGCAGTTGATCGACACGACGTTTGCGTTTGCCATTCTCGATTCCAACGGACGGATGTACGAAGCGGTGCCGGAACCGTCGTCGGTGGTTTTGTTGTTGTGCGGGATAGCATTCCTTGCTTATTCCCTGGCGCTAAAAAAAAACTTAAAATCGAACGGTTCAACGCCCGCTAAATCCGCCGGATTCACGTTGGTGGAACTTCTGGTCGTGATTGCCATCATCGGAATGCTCGTCGGGCTGCTTCTCCCTGCGGTTCAGCAGGCACGGGAGGCTGCCCGACTGATGCAATGTGCCAATAACATGCGGCAGATTGCGCTTGCGATGTTGAATTACGAATCGGGTCAGAGAACGCTTCCGCCCGCCTATACCGAATCGACGGAGCAGACGCGGGAGACTTATAAAATCCCGTACGCGACGCTCAACGGGCTGGTTTTCATCCTCCCCTACATTGAGCAACAGGCCATTTACGACCAGTTCGATTTGACGAAAAACTGGAACAACACGTCGAAAAACAGTTCCGGCGTTTCCAATTCGGATGCGTATAAACAGGAGATTGCGGGCTTCAAATGCCCCACCACGCCGCAGCGGGGCGATTACGCTTCCGACTACGCGGCCAATACCGCCATTCAGTCAACCGCGGGTGCCATTGCCGCCAAAATCAAGGATGGGACGATTCAGGATCGTTCCACGCCGCATTACGGATATTGGGAAAGTGCCCTCTCTCCCTGGTGCTGGAATACGTGGTATGGCGTCAATTACCTGGCAAAACCACGCCCCATTTCCGAAATTCGGGACGGAACGTCGAATTCCATGCTCTATTTTGAAGACTGTGGGCGGCCGTACCTCTATAAAAAAGGAGTGTATCAGGGCACCAATAATGCCGGAGGTGAAAAATGGGCTGATTTGGAAGCGTTTTATCATGCCCACTGCGTGCCGTTTCAGAATGTCAACAACAGCAACGAAACCTACAGCTTCCACACAGGCGGATGCAACACCAGCTTCTGCGACGGGAGCGTCCGGTTCATCAGCGATTCGATCGATTTGGATACGTATGTCAGCCTTTTTACGTGTAAGGCTGGCGACCTTGTAAAGGATACTTACTAACTCAACTCAAGAGGAGTGCGAAAAATGAAGTCATGTTCACGCCGTCAATTTTTGAAAACCACCGCGGTGGCCGGAAGTGTTCCGTTGTGGATGGGAAGTCCGGGGGAGGAAAAGGAGGCACGCGGAGAAACCGTTGAAGCTCCGAAGAAAACCCGGTGGTACAAAGGGCAACTCCACACCCACTCGCAATGGAGCGACGGCAGTTCCCTGCCAGAATGTGTCTGCGCGGCTTACCGGGAACGTGGTTATGACTTCCTCTGCCTCTCCGATCATAATGTCTTTGCCAACAAGGAGTTGCGATTTACCGGATTCGGAGTTTCCAAAGAACCGGAAGATAAAACCGCGTTTGAGGGAGCGGACTCGTTCTGGAAACCGATTGTGTCGAAAGGGGGTTGGGCACAACTAACGCAGAAATTTGTGGACGAGGCCAGAGAAAAGTTTGGCGATGATACGGTTCAGACGAAAACGGTGGGCGAGACGACGTACGTTCGGATGAAGAGGTTCGACGAGTTGCAGAAACAGTGGGACGAGCCGGAAAAATTTCTGCTGATTCCCGGCTTTGAGCAGACGGGAGGTTGCAAAACCGGTTTGCAGGTTCACATGAATTTCATCAACGTCACCGATTTCTTCCCCTATTGCAGAAAGGAGACGGCGGTCGAGACGGTTCATGAAAACGCGGTCGTTGGCGAAGATTTTTACCAAAACAACCCGGAACCGTATCTTTTTATTCTCAACCATCCCCAATGGCCGTATTACGATGTTTCGCCGGAAGTCCTGCGGCGATTGGAGAAAGTTCGCTTTTTTGAATTGACCAACAATCCTGTCACGGGTGGCCCGTTTCATGAAAAAGGGTGGAACCCGGAAAAGTATTGGGATGTGGTGAATGCGTATCGGGCAGCGAACCGTCAACCTCTGTTATATGCCACCGGTTCCGATGACGCTCACTCCATCGACGAAAACAACCACCTGCTAGGGCCGTTCTGGGGCTGGAACATGGTGCGTGCGGAAAAACTCTCCACTTCGGCTATCATGAACGCCATGCTTCAGGGGGATTTTTATGTTTCCACGGGAATCACGCTTCAGGACGTGCAATTTTCCAAAGAAACGCGGACGCTTTCCGTTCGGGTACAGGAAGAAAATCCCGAAAATGTCAAAATTGAGTTTATCGGCACGAAAAAGACCTTTACCCGTGAGTTCGAGACGATCGAAACGGAAAAACCGATCCGAAATTTGGAGGTTTACGCGGAGAATATCGGCGTTGTTCTGAAAACCGCGACGGGGCTGGAGAGTTCTTACACCCTCCAGGACGACGACCTGTATGTCCGAGCCAGAATCACGTGGAACGATTCCGCCGAGTCGCGAAAACATTATCAGGTCTTGACTCCTGCCGCCTGGACACAGGCTTGGGGAGGTTAAACCGTTTTTTCCGGGAAAGAGAGAATTTCTTCCTCGATATTCTCTCTTTTTGGAAATTTTGCCGATTGTTGGTACGGAATTCTTTGCTGCGGT
>JAUNBF010000018.1 GCA_030527185.1 Planctomycetia bacterium
CGTTTCTAAGGAGCAACCTTTGTCGCCGTAAATTCGGCGTGGACGGCATTTGGAAAGGCCGCGACGAGAGGGGACGGAAATGCTTGAAATGACAGCCTCAAAATGTTGCGTTTCGTGCTCCAGACCAGCTGATAAAACCACGTTCATGTAGTTGCCATTCGCGTCGCAGACGAGGTGAATTTTGGTTCCGCAACTCCCTCCCGCAACAACCTTACGTAACGATTATAAACCGATTTCCACTCCCCGTACCGTTCCGGCAAGTCGTGCCACGGTGCCCCGGTTCCGAGAATCCACAAAATGCCATCGACCGAAGTCCTTAAATCTAGCCACCTTCTGTCACATTCACGATTTTATTCCGGCAAAAATGGCCTGATTTTTCCCACTGTCCGGTCGTCAATCCGTATCGTTCCATTTGATAAATCCTTTACAAAAGTTGTCGGCAATTTCTTAAATTTTATGGATTTATTTTAGGCCGTCTCGTCATTTTAAATGGAAAGCACAGTGCCTAATCCACACATTCCCCTACACTTTCGGAAGGTACGGTTCGATTACATTCTATTGTTTTTTGTCAATTTCATATCCTTTTTATTGACATTTCGCATGAAAAACGGGAACATTTGTGTAAACACGCTCTGGTTTTTAGGCCGCCCCCTCTCGTGAATTTGCTCAAAGTAATTTATAATGGAGAAAAATGGAGTATGGGCAAAGAGGAATCGAGATTGGTGAGTGGTAGAGTAAAAATGAATATGGGACGATTGCTGGTTGTCCTGCTGGGAGGATGGTGGGGAGGAATCGGCTGGAGCCAGGAGGTGGCGTGGCAGGGGCCGGTGGAGGTTGCTGTTTCGCCCGATGGACGGTGGTGTTACGTGGCGAACGCTGACACGGCGGAACTCCAGATTTTGGACATGGCCTGTGACCGAACGGTCAAACAGGTTTCGCTTCCCGCCCGACCCACAGGAATGGTTTTGAATCGAAGCGGGAGTCGACTTTATCTCACCTGCGACCCGGCAGAAACGACGTTTTTGCCTCATCCCCCGGAAATTCGCGTGAAAAATCCGGTGGTGGTCGCTCTGGAGATGCCCACGGGAAAAATTCTGGCGCAACACGAGGTGGGGGAAGGTGCGTGTTCGCCACGGTTAAGTCCTTCGGGGGAGTTTCTCTATCTCTGTGCCCGATTTGACGATTGTCTGGAGGTCGTTTCGCTGGAAACGGGGGAAATCGTTCGCCGCGTCCCTGTTTTTCGAGAGCCTGTGGGGGTGGCCGAAACGCCGGATGGAAAAACGTTGGTGGTAAGCCATCTTCTGCCGTTGGAACGAACGGATGAGAATTATCTGGTGGCAAGTCGGGTGGCCCTGGTCGATACGGAGAGCTGGGAGGTGGAGGAAATCTGGCTTCCCAACGGTGGAATCAATGCCCGTGGTGTCTGCGTTTCGCCGGACGGGAAATATGCTTACATCGTGCATGGCATGTCGAGTTACATGCTGACAACCGGCCAGGTCAAAGGGGGTTGGATGAACATGAACGCCATCAGTTTCATCGACCTTGCGACACGAGTGCGAACCGGAACGCTGACGCTCGACCACGAATCGTTTGCCGCAGCCAATCCGTGGGGAATCGCGTGTAGTGCGGACGGAAGGTGGCTCGTCGTGACGCATAGCGGGACCGCCGATGTGAGCGTGATCGACCGTCCGGCCATGCACCGGCAGTTTGAAAATTCGCTGGCACCTTTTCCCGCCACGGGGCCTACGCCTGACCACATGGGAGATATTATCCCGGCTCAAAAGCGGATTTTCACGTCGGGAAAAGGACCACGCGGCGTCTGTATCGCTGAGGAAGAGGGGGGGAATGTCGCGTATGTGGCGAATTATTTTGCGGATACGATTGATCGGATTTGGCTGGATGAGAATCCCTTTCTGGAGCGGAGTATCGTTTTGGGAAAACCGCCTGTCGAAACTCTGGAACGGTGGGGGGAGAATCTCTTTCACGACGCGCAACTCTGTTTCGAGCAATGGCAAAGTTGTGCCACGTGCCACCCGGACGCGCGGATGGATGGTTTGAATTGGGATTTGCGCAACGATGGCGTGGGGAATCCGAAAAATACGAAGAGTATGCTCTACTCCCACGAAACGCCCCCCAGCATGGCGGTGGGAGTACGGCCGGACGCGGAAACGGCGGTGCGGAAAGGGATCGAGATGATTCTCTTTACCCCGCCGCGGGAGGAACAGGCGGTTGCCATCGACGCCTATCTTCGGGCATTGCGTCCCCGCCGGGCACCGATTTTGCGAAATACGGCACGGCAGGAGGCGATTGCGCGTGGAAAACAGCTTTTTTATCGGGCGGAATGCGATCTTTGCCATCAGGGAGAGTTTTACACCGACGGGCGAAAACATGATGTCGGCACGAAAACGCCGTTGGAAAGTCGCATGATGGATACGCCCACATTACTGGAGTGCTGGCGGACGGCACCCTACCTGCACGATGGCCGATACACCACGTTGGACGAACTGTTTCGGACGGGGAAACATGGAAAAACGGATTCCCTCTCCGACGCGGAAATTAAGGATTTGGAAGCGTTTTTGCTTTCTTTGTAAAGGATGTTTTTTGAGGAGAAAAAGATGAAGAAATGGCTTGCCTTAAGCTGGTTATGTTTGGGTTGGGCATCGTGTGCCTGGTGTGCAACGTATTATGTTTCCCCCACGGGAGATGATTCTCAGGCGGGAACGTCGCCGCAAAGTGCGTGGCAGTCGCTTGCGAAAGTGAACAAGGCGGAAATCGTGCCGGGAGACCGCGTTTTGTTCGAGCGTGGTGGAATCTGGCGTGGCATCCTCCGCCCGGCCAGTGGCGAAAAGGGAAATCCGGTCTATTACGGTGCGTACGGAAAGGGTGAAAAACCAACGATTTACGGTTCCATCGACGCCTCGAATCCCAACGATTGGGAAGAAGTTTCGCCTGGTCTGTGGAGTGTGAAGGAAATCGAACCGCAGCTGCATGAAAAGATCGACCTTCCCCTGGCAGGTTCCTGGAATCTCCATCGGGAAGCGGGGGCGGCGGCCACGATTCGGACTTCCGAAGAGGAGGGAATGCTGAAAATTACGGTGGAATGCCAAAAAGGTGGCACGGCACCGAACCATATTCAACTCTGGGGGCCGGAGGTGAAAGAACGGCTGCCGGAAACGTGTCTGTTGCGGTTGAAAGCACGCTGTTCCGCACCGTATGTCCTGCCGGCGCTGACGATTCAGCAAACGACCGTACCGTGGCCGAGCGTTTCGCGCACCAATGCGGGAATCACGCTGACCGACGAATGGCAGACGTTTGAAGTCCTCCTTTCCACTTCGCAGGATATGGTTCTGGAATCGGGAAAAATGGTCTCCTGGCACGCCAGTTTGGGACAAATGCCTACCGGATGTGTGCTGGAAGTGATTCCTCTGGGGCTGCAACGAGTGACGGTGGACCGACGGCTCTTTTTGTCCACCGACGTGGGCAATATCATCTTCGATCACGGAAAATTCCAGAAATACCACACCTGCGGCGTCAAAAAGTGGTCGCTGGAAGAGGTGAAGGAATGGGGCGACTATCACTACGATCGGAAAACGAATCGCGTTTATCTGAAATTTGAAGAGAATCCTGGAAAACTCTGCCAGAGTGTGGAGTTGGCCATGCGGAATCATGGCGTGAACCAGGGTGGTTGTCACGATGTGGTCTACGAAAACCTGGCGGTGGCGTATGCTGCGGCACACGGTTTTGGCGGTGGCAACACGGCACGAATCACGATCCGAAAGTGCGATCTGTACTACATCGGCGGCGGTGACCAGTACATGCAGGAGGGGAGAACGGTACGGTTTGGCAATGCCATTGAATTCTGGAATTCTGCGGAAGATTCTCTGGTGGAAGAGAACCGTATCTGGGAAGTTTACGACGCGGCCATCACCAATCAGGGGAAAGGCTCGCCGCAACATCCTTCCATCCAGCGTAACATCACCTACCGCAACAATCTGATCTGGAACAGCGAATACTCGTTTGAATACTGGAATCGGGACGGCATTACCGAAAATATCGTTTTTGAGAACAATCTCTGCTTTGACGCGGGTGTTGTCTGGTCGCACGCACAAAGGCCGAATCCCAATGGTGCGCACATGATGTTTTACAACAACGGTGCCCCGACGAAAAACTTCATCGTTCGGAACAATGTTTTCTGCAACTCCACCGAAGTCTGCCTCCGCATGGACAATGACTGGCGCAGCGGGCTGATTTTGGAAAATAATGTTTACTGGCAGGACGAACTTCCTGTCATTCGTTTTCTGGTGAAAAATTACTATTCCAAGGAAGATTGGAAAAAATATCAGGAAGAAACCGGGATGGATAAAGGCTCGATTCTGAAAAAAGTCGCGTTTCCTGCCCAGTAGAAAAACGATTTTTCGGGAATTCTGACATTCGACCGGGGAGAGTCATGACTTTCTCCGGTCTTTTTTTGGCGGTTTTGAAACTTTTGGGCAACCTGTAAAGAAAGAGGGAGGTTTTTCGGAAAAAAGAAAAAGGATAAAGAACATGTTGTTTGAAAAAGAAATCGTCTGTGAGGATGTGAAAGTATCGTTAGCCCTGCAAATGATTCGAGAAAAGGCGTGCCAGGGACTGCGTGTGGAAGACCTCTCCAAGGCGACTGGCTGGCCGCGTCGGACGTTGGAAAGACGGTTCCAGAAGTACCTGAAATCGTCTCCCCATTACGAAATCCTCCGAACGCAAATCGCTGCCGCAAAACATCTTCTGCAAAATTCTTCGCTGAAGTTGAAGGACGTCGCCCAACAGTCCGGCTTCAAAAGCGTATCGCATCTCTGCGTAGCCATGAAGCGAATCTGTCGGAAAACGCCTGTGCAGATCCGAAAAGAAACCCTCGTTTGCCAAAAGTGAGCCGGAGGGTTGGCGAAAGGATTATTCCCGCGAGTAGCTTTCAAAATTTTCCGCCACGTGGCCTGTTTTTTCATCTCCGGTGTGGAAATAGACCCGATATTTCAGCGTCAACGTTTCCCCGGCAGGAAGCCGAAATTCGCCGGAGAGATTTTTGTCCCCCGTGAAATCGCGAACTCCAAACGGATTGGCGGCAAAAAGGCCATACGTGCGGACATGCCAGTAGGTGGGATAAAACGCACTTTGCGGATGGTTCATGATCGCAATGCCGATTTTCTTGCCGTGCAATTCGCCGTGATAATCGACCCATGCCGCACGTTTTCCCCAGGCCGCGTCGTTTTCCAGCCCGTCGCTGTTGACGATTTTTCCGCCCATTTTCCGCGTCACATCCAGTGTCCCCGGCACGCGCAGCCCAAACGTTCCCTCTTTGGTATCTGCAAACGTCACGTCTCCGTGCGAAGCGTGAATGGCAATCACAAAATCTATCCAACGCCCGGTCGCGTCGGCTCCAAACGTCATCGTCCGCGTTTCGGTAAAGAGGACTTTTCCCTCCGCGTCGACCCAACGATTCTTTTCCTCCAGCACTGGCGGTTCTGTTTTCGTGAACGACTCATGAATCACCCGTCCCGCTTTGTCCGAGGTGTGCCAGAAATTGACGCCGTTGATTTCGCCGTGCGTAAACCAGAGCGAACGGTGGTGAGGATGGTCAAGCGATTCGTTTTCCGTCCCCTCCTGCATGGGATAATCCCGTGTCATCCGTTCCCCATCCGGTCCGACGATCGGCCAGAAAATGGGATTTTGACCATCCCGAAAACGGTACGTGGTGAAGCAGGCATCGTCCAGATAGACGTTCACCATATCGTCCGAAGTCTCCAAACGAACTTCCTCGCCACACACCAACCCGACTGTCCAAAACAGTCCCAAAACCATCCAATATCGATACATTGTCGTTTTCCTGTTAAAAATTTTCCCACGATTGCATGAAACGCAATCCATCGGTAATCAGTTGCGTTTCGGTGTCGTACATCTTCCGCCAGATTTTCGTCGCCGCGGCAATTTTCGGCAAAGAAGCTCCAAACGCCTCGATACATAGAGTGCCGGAATAACCGACTTCCTGAAGCGTGGCGAAAACTTCCTTCCACCGGATATTTCCCGCACCGGGAGTGCTGCGGTCATTCTCCGAAATGTGGACATGGATCAGATTCCCATCCGTGGCTGCCAGACGAATGGCCTCGGCAAGACTCTTTTCTTCGATGTTCGCGTGGAACGTGTCGAACATCAGTTTATAATGCGGGTGATCCACCGTCCGAATGAATTTCAGTCCATCGGCAATGCAGTTGATGAAATAGGTCTCGAAACGGTTGACGCACTCCAATGCCATGTAAATCCCATTTTGAGCGGCATATTCCGCAGTTTCCCGCATACTCTCCGCCGTGCGTTGCCATTCGTCTGAAGAAACGCTCTTCCCGGTAAAATAACCGATGGCCGTGTGGTAGGGACCAATCAGAATCCGACTTCCCAGTGCCACGGAACAGTCGATCATCTGTTTGTTCACCGCAATTCCATGACGCCGAATCGCCTCATCCGGGGAAGCAGGGTTTTCCAGCTCGCCACGGCAGGTGCAGGTCGTGACGCTCAAGCCAAGCTCCTTCGCCACTTTTCCCAGACGTTCACATTTTCGGATGTCGGGAGCGAACAGAGGAAACTCCACTCCCGTATAACCCAGAGCATGAATTTCCTCCAAAACGGGAATCAGATTTTCATCCACCGTATCGCTCCACAGGAGGGTATTGATCGCGTAAATCATCGGTTTTCCTTTCTTTCTCAAGTCACCCTTTCCTCTATCATACCTTTTCTGAAAACCGGTGTCAAGTGGCGTGGCAGGTACCTCGCTACTTCTTCATCTCGGCGTTAATCCTCATTGCAAGTATCTGCCGAGAAAAAAGTAGGAATGGAAATATCTGCGTCTTCTGCGTCATCTGCGGATCAATATTAACTGTTGGAAGTTCTTGAAATGGCTGAATTTATCGAAAAATCATTCTTGAAAATTCGTTTTCCTGTGCGTCTTTTTTTTGTCCGCAGATGACGAGAAGACGCAGATGAAATTTTACTTTCAACTCGCCAACCTCTCAACCAATGTTTTCCATCTAATCTATCTCCACTCCCTCAAACCATTCCGGCCCGATTTTCTTCCCCAGCAAATAAAATTTCTGGTCGTTGTACCAGAGGACCGTTTCGCCATTCACTTGGGTGGTACTGGTGTAGAAGGAGTTGTTGTGAGGCCGGGAAAGGAACAATTTCGGCTCGGCAGTGAACCAGATCGGCTGTTTCGCGCCGGGCTGGAATTTTCCGGCAATGAGGTAGAGCGGCCCACGGTTTTGCCATGGATTTTTATTATTGAAATCGAACCGATTGTGAATCAGAGCGAAATAATAGCCGCTTCCCGCCTCGTTCCCTTTCCAGTCGTACAGAGGGCAGGGGGAAACCGGGTGCAGGAACGGTTTTCCGCCATCTTTATCGAGCAATTTTTCAGGGGGCGTCCAATTTTCTCCGCCATCGGAACTGACGCTCCAGTAGGGATGTCCCATCCCGGTTCGCAACAGGGCAAAAAGCCGTCCGTCGGGCAGTTTGACAATGCCTGGTTCCTCACAGTGAACGCCGACGTGCAAAACCTTGTCCCCCGTCATCATCCAGTCAAGACGCAAATCCCGTGGCTGCGGATCGTCGTCCACATTGTTGAACCGGATGAATTCGGTCACGGTACGGTACTTGGAGTGGAATTGCGGTGCCACGTAACGGGTCACGCCAACGAGATATTTCCCACCTTCCGCCAAACGCAACGGCTTCTGCCAGACGACCCATTCCGGCGGAATCGTGGTGTCGGGCGAGTCGTTGGAGGTGCGGGGAATCGGAACTTCCTGCGGCTGGCTCCATGTCTGACCGTTGTCGTCGCTGTAAATCCCTGCCATGATGCCGGTATGTTGGCGAAGGGTGGAGACTTTTCCTGGAACGTACTGATTGTACAGGATGTAAATCCGACCCGAACGGGAGACGAGCGGAAAACCCCAACTGGCAATCGGAACATCGTCCGTCATCGTTTGAGGACCCGCCAAAACACGCGGTTTACTCCAGGTTTTTCCCTGATCGTCGCTATGAAACAACGTCACGTGTTGATCCAACGCCCCTTCGCACGTCGCCTGGCAGGTCAACGCAAACATCCTACCGTGGCATCCGTCGAAAACTTGAAAATGATCGTTGTAGCAATCGCCCAGTTTCTCCGGTTCCACCGCCGGACGAAAAACGACGAAATCCGGTTTGGAAAAATAGAGGTCTTCCGGGTTTTCCGCCTTCTGCTTCTTCCGCCAGGCAATCGTATCGGCAATCCGTTTTTCATACTCCTTCCGCCAGGTCGCTTCGTCCGCGCTTTGCTGTGCCCCGACACCGCAAGGCAAGAGAAAAAGGATCGTGAGGGGGAATAAAATCTTCTTCAACATGGTCACTCCTTCATTCGGCAGGGAATCCCGTTCGCTTCTTCGGTAAAAGCTCCTCAACAGGATTTTCCCCATTCTAAACGATTTCCCTCTTCGTGTAAACAGGTACTCCTCCTTCTCCACCTCGTTGCAATCGTCTGAAGGCAAACGCGAATCGGCAGTTCCGACTGGATGATTTCCAATCGCGTCACGTCCAATTTTTCTTTGCCAAAACATTTCTCTAACTCCCATTCCAACATCTTATCAATCGTGAGCAAAATGTAAGAATTCATTCATTGGAAACGCTCTAATTCCGATGTTTTTTTCGGAACTGATTCATCGTCATGCCGAATCGTTCTTTGAATTTTTGAATCAGGTGGGAGGTGTTTTTCAAACCACATTGTTGGGCAATTTCCCGAATCGGAACGTCACTCTGGCAGAGAAGGCGGACGATTTGCTGGTAGCGGGTGTTTTGCAGTTCCTCCAGCACGGTATGGCCGACGACTTGCCGAAAAAGCGTTTCCAGCTTGCGGGTGGAGATGTGGAGGTGGCGGGCGGTGCTGTTCACATTCCCATTTTTCCAGGCATGGTTCCAGATGTACTCCAACGCCTCCTGCACGAGTGGTTCGGAAGTTTTGATTGTCTGGGTGGATCGACGACGGACGATGCCTGTGGGATGATAGACTTCCACGCGGGTGGGGTCGTGGCGACGGCCGCGCATCAGTTTGTCCAACATTTTGGCCGCGAGCCATCCGCCATGTTCAAAGTGCGGTTCCACGCTGGAAAGCGTCGGTTTGGAAATGTTGCCGATACGCAAGTCGTTGTCCACACCCAAAACGGTCATTTCTCCGGGAATGTCGATTCCTTCCATAAAACAGAGGTCGAGTACCTGTCGGGCACGGAAATCGTTGGCCACCATCAACCCCACCGGCCGGGGCAAACCGCGCAGCCACCGCGACAGTTCCTCGTCGTCGCGTCCCTCTTTCGGTTCCGTGTAAGGTTCGTGTTCGCCAAAGACGAAAAAGGAACGTTTTTTCTCCCGGCAGAGTTTCTCCAACCTTTTCCGGCGCTGAATCGACCAGCCGGAGGAGAGGTAATTGTGGACGTAGGCGATATTCTCAAATCCGGTGGCGAAAAGGTGTTCCCCGGCCATTTCCGCAATGGCATTGTTGTTGTTCGAGACGATTCCGCAGCGACGAAACGTTTCCGGGAAAGGATTTTGCCGAACATCGATCAGAACGATCGGTTTTTGCGACTCGAGAAAAAAGTCACGGATTTCGCGAGACGGGTAGAATGAAAGAATCCAGCCGGAAACTTCGTTGGCGTAGTGCTGCAAATCTCGCAGGGTGTACTCTTCTTCAATCAGGTGAATCCGCCACGGTCCGTGCTGGTTTTCGTAGCGCATAATCCCCTCCAGCTTTTTCTGATTGGCATAATACGCCATCTTCAAGCATAGACAGACCGTCGGGATTTTTTTCCAGGTATTTTCCATTCCCTCATCGTAACAAAATGGCCGCATTTTGTCAAGTAAGCTGGGGAATTCTCATAAATTCTTGATTCTCAATAGGTTGTGGCGTTCGCAAAAACGGTATTCATTTTGCGCAAAATAAGTATGGGAAAACCTTGAAAGAGAAGTGGGGGGCATTTATAATGAGGACATCCTTTTGTGGAAAGTGAAAATCCGAGAATTCAGAAAATTGGGAGAAGGAAGATGAGAAATAGGTTTTTTTGGTGTGGCGTGGTTTTAGGAATGGTGGGAAATTTGGGTGCTGCGCTGGAGCCGGAAAAAGTGGCGGAGGATTCGACCGATTTCGCACCGTTGTTTCCGTTTGTCATTTCGTACGACGCTCCGGAAAATGTGACGAATCTGTCGTTTTTGCTCGACGCGCCTGCGGGAAAACATGGATTTGTGCGAGTGGAGAAGGGGCATTTCGTCACCGACGCGGGGCGGATTCGGTTTCACGCGGTAAACACTTCCGGTCCGGCCAATTTTCCAACGCACGAACAGGCCGACCGGGTGGCTGACCGACTGGCACGTTTCGGCATCAACTGTGTCCGAATGCACTTTGTCGAAGGCTCTTTCGGCACGTTTCGGCTGAAGCGGACGCCGGGACTGGTCGATACCACCCGCCCCGGACGGCATTTTGACATGGATCGGCTCGATCGGCTCGATTATTTCATTGCGGCCTTGAAAAAACGAGGGATTTATGTCAACATGAACCTCACCACCTCCCGAATTTGGGACGAGATGAAAGGGGGAATGCAGGGAGGGGCGTGGCTCAATAAAGGGGTGGACAATTTCTACAAGCCGTTGATCGATTCGCAGAAAGATTACGCCAGCCGCCTTTTCAATCACGTAAACCCTTACACCAAGCTACGTTACGCGGACGACCCGGTATTTGCGATGGTGGAAATCAACAATGAAAATTCGCTCTGGAGTACGTACTCCTGGAACAATTGCGGTTCGAGTGTGAAAAAGGAGCCGTTCCGAAGCGATTTTCAACGGCAGTGGAACGAATGGCTGCGGAAAAAGTACGAGACGCAAGCCAATCTGGAAAAAGCGTGGAATGTCCAGGAGACGCGGCAGCCGCAGGTGGAACTGGTACCGGAGGGGAATTTCCAGGAGCCTATCGTGATTGACGGCAAAAAATGGCGTTGGGTGACGGATACGGCGGATGCTTCCCTGGAGACGAAAGAGGGCACGTTGCAGATGGAGGTGAAAAAACGTGGCGAGGGGACGTATCCACGACTTTTCCGGGCGTTGTCACTCCAAGCGGGAGAGACGTACACCCTGTCGTTCCAGATTCGCCAAATTTCGGGGCAGTCGAATGCCCAAGTGTTGCTGGCGGTTGCGGAAGGGGCGTATGCCACGTGGCGACAACTGGGTGTTTTTGAGAATATTTCCGTCGGCAAGGAGTGGAAAACATACACTTACACGCTCCAGGCAGCGAAAGATTCACCGGAAGCGAAGATTCAGTGGACAGTCTGGCCGGAAGGGAAATTTGAAATGAGAAATCTCTCCTTCCGACAAGGCCCGGTGCCGTTCCAGATGGCGGGAAGTCTGGAAAAAGGGGATATTCCGTTAATTTTTAAAAACACGGCCGCGCCGATGGTGGTAAAACAGGACATGGCGGAGTTCCTCTGCGACACGGAAATCACGTATTGGTACGAGACGATGTATCGGTTTTTGAAGGAGGAAGTGAAGCTCAAGGCGCCGGTTGCCGGGACGCAGCTTGGTTATACGCCCGCTTTTGTGCAGGCCAAACTGGACTATGTGGACAAGCATGACTACTGGCTTCACCCGCACGTCGGGGATGATTGGTCGATCGAGAATCGTGCCATGGTCAACGCGGATGGTGGGTGCATGGCGAGCATAGCCAATCTGCGAGTGTACGGAAAGCCTTATACCATCAGTGAATACAACAACTCCTACCCCAACATGTACGGTGCCGAAGGGCAGGCCATGTTGCGAGCATACGGAGCGTTTCAGGATTGGGATGGCGTTTTTGCCTACACATATCATCACAATACCGACGAGCCGCAGGCACTGGAATACTTTTTCAGCATCGCGTGCCGGACGGATGTTTTGGCTCACATGCCAGCCTGTGCGGCCATTTACCTTCGGGGGGATGTGCGGAAAGCGGAAAAATCGCTGGTGGCGGCGTACGATCATGAAAAATTCATGAATCAATTGGCGAAAACGTGCGACACGAATTACAGCATCGGAAACGACGGTTACGACAGCCGAAACGCTCTGGTACACCAGGTTTCGGTCGATCTGGAAAATCGGGATTGCACGAAACGTTCGGAAATCGCTCCCATTTCCGGCAATGTTTACACCAGCGACACGGGGGAACTTTGCTGGAATCGGGAAAAGCCGGAGGAAAGTTACTGGACGGTGAATACGGCCAACACGAAATTGTTCAGTGGCTTCCCGGCGGGACGTTCCTTCGATTTGGGGGGTGTTGGGCTGAAAATTGGCAAAACGCGGCTCGACTGGACGACGATCTCCCTCTTCTCCCGCCAGGGGAACGGTTTCGGCGAACATGGCAAGAGCAACATTCTCCTGACCGCGACCGGTTTTATCGGGAATCAAGGGGTGAAAATCCAGGACTTGGGCGGAAAGCGTATTCGATTCAGCGACTGGGGCACCGCGCCCGTCATGGCGGAAGGAATCTCGGCGGAAGTCACCCTTCCCGTTGCGGCTGAAAAAGTCCGTTGCTGGGCACTCGATTGTCGCGGAGACCGAAAAACGGAACTCCCCGTCGAAAAGACTACCGATGGTCAAGCCAAAATCCTCCTGAGTCCGCAGTATCAGACCGTCTGGTACGAAATCGAAGTGGAATAACGGGGGGCTTAATTGATAATTGATGGTGTTCACACTATGTTATTGGGAAGTGTGCCTTCCAAATTCCCATCCCGATGGGGAAATATGCGTTGCGGGAAGAGTTTATGCTTCTTCCACTTGGAATTTCCAGAAAACGAATGGAAAGTCCCTCCCCAAGATAGGGCTTTGGGGAGGGAATCCGAAAAACTCAAGTGGATGAAGTATAGTTCGATGATATTTTCAGGAGAAATGCCATGAAACGGGTAGTTTTTGTTCTTATCGCGTGGGCGGTGTGGATGGCGGTCGGCAACGCGAATATTCAGGCGGAAACGATCGCTTCCGGGGCGGAAAAGTCGATTGCGAACGTCGCTTCGGAAGGGTTGACGATTGAATCCGGCGGGACGTTGTTGTATGACAGCGATACCGATTTCGCGCATTCCATCCACATGACCGGAACGGGAAATGCTGACCGGGGAGCCATCCGAATCACCAGTCCCGCCAGCAATACAATCAGCGGAGCGGTAACGGTGGGGAGTGCGGGAAGTACGCTGGTTCTGGATTCTGCCGGAAAATGGACGTTGACGGGAACCCTTTCGGGAGGAGCATTAACACTCCAGACAGGAAGCAACGCTACGGCAACTGGTTCGGTAGCGTTGAAGTCGAATTCCGTTTCGTTAGAGAAGTTGGTTTTGAGTTCAGGAACACTCCGATTGGAACAAGCCAATCCGAGCAAGTTTACAATTACTGGCGGAATCGAAGTGGCTTCCGGGGCAACGCTCGATTTGGCCGCCCAAAACGCGATGAGAACTTGGGAATCGACGCTCCCTGCCATAACGCTGAAGGGGGGAACGCTGCACAATTCGTCCGGGACTCACAGTAATCTGCGGTACGTGACACTGGAAAATGGCAGAATTACCGCGACGGGGAGTGCTTCCGACAATGTTCGTTATTATCTCTTTAGCGAAAGGGTGACTTCTCGTGGAACTTCGGAAATCTCCGCCCCACGAATCACGATTCGGCCTGCGGCTTATTCTCAGAACGGTACGTCGGGAGAATTTCTGGTCGAAAACGGAACGCTCCTCGTTTCTTCCGAAATTATTCGATTTGAATTTGAAAATGCCCAAAATACACAAGCGTCGCTTTTGAAAACGGGCGGAGGGATACTCATTCTTACTGGAACCAGCGACACGACGAGCGGCCATGGTGCGGCCAGCATTACTGTCCAGTCCGGGATTCTTCAATATGGAAATCAGACGGCAACGGGAATGTTCGCTCCTGTTTCCGGTGGCGTGACGACGATTGATTCGGGTGCTACGCTGCAATTTGACCTCACGACAGCTCAGGAAAATAGCACGTTGCTGGTTTTGGACGGGGGAATTCTTTCCAATCTGGGAGAACGGGTAACTTTGTCGGGAAAAACGACGGTGACGAACGGTTTTACCAAAAGCGGAGCGGGAACGATTGCCCTGACGAACGCGGAAAATGCGCTGGCAGGCAACGTTTCCGTGACTGGCGGAACGTTGGTGGTGACGGAGGCAATTGCGGGTGCGTCGGGCGTTTCGTTGTCCCAGAATACGACGTTGGAAGTGAATGTGGCTGCGGGAAAAACGGATTTTGCTGCGGCAATGACAGGAGCGGGTGCGTTTGTCAAAACCGGTACGGGAGAGTGGAATCTCACCACGAAACAGACCTATACCGGCGGAACGTATGTTCAGGAAGGGACGCTTTCGCTCTCTTATGTAGATGGCAATAACGGAACCCTTCCTGGAGTGTATGAGGAGGGCAATCCCTATCAATATTCTCAACATTATCCTGTTTGGGTGGCGGATGGAGCGACGTTGAAAGTTCTGGTTAATGGTGCTCTGGGAGCGGCCACCTGCAATCCCAACATGGTGACACTGGAGGGAGGGACGCTGGAAAACGCTTCCAGTCAATACGTTACGTTAAACGGCCTTACCCTTTACGGAGCGACGTTGAAAAATACGGGAACGGCGGCTCAGGGATTTATGCTGGATAACGATGTATCGGTGGACGTTCTGTACGATGCGCAGGGGAATGCTCTCCGAACGACCAGTACGATTGATTCCCATGTGGTAAAACTTCTCTATCGGACACGCAACGCCAATGGTGTTCAGGATTATCAGAAAGTTTTCAACGTTGCGGAAGATGCCGTTTTGGAAGTTCGTTCCGATTTGACCGCCAATGAATCGACCCCCATTACCATCACGAAAACGGGGGAAGGGGCGTTGTTGTTGGATGGAAGTGCCTGGAATGTGGTGAATAATGTCTCCACCGGGAAAAGTTTGGATGTAACGGTAAAAGAAGGAACGTTTCAGACGACTTCCCAAACCGATTTCCGCCAAAACGAGATTCGATTCGAGGAAGAAACCACCGCTATTTTGGGAGGAACGTTTACCGACTCCAGACTATTTTTGAACGGAACGTGGGAAGTTGTTCCCGATGTTTCCCTGATTTTCGCGGGAGATTCCGAGATTGTATTGGGCGATGAATTTCTTCTTTCGTTGGAGAATCTTTCCGAGTCGCAGACCGTTACTTTTCTGGATGCCAGGAAAGCTTCTACTTCCCTTCAGGAATGGTTGGCAGAGTACGATTGGAACAATCATTTGCTTGACCCGATGGGAACCTATTCCGTTTTGTTTCAGAATGGCTACCTGAGTGCTTCGGTGACGCAGGTTCCTGAACCGTCCACCTGGCTGCTGATGTTGGGGATGTTGGGATTCCTGGGTTGGACGAAGGGGAGGATGCCAGAACGGAAACGGAAAGGGTTTACGCTCGTGGAATTGCTCGTCGTCATTGCGATTATCGGAATGCTGGTGGGGCTGCTTCTCCCAGCCGTTCAACAGGCACGCGAGGCAGCTCGAAAAATGCAGTGCGCCAACCACCTGAAACAGATGGGACTGGCGTGTCATAACTTTGCCGCGGCTCGCAACAGCGTTTTCCCAGAAAGTGTGCTGAAAAAACAACACAGCGGTTCTCTCGGCAAGAATACGTTTGGATTTTTTACGCTCCTTTTGCCGTACCTGGAACAGGATGGGGTGTATCAGCAAATTGACCAGGATATGCCATTCACCCAGTTCTGCAATACGGCAATCGGCAAAACCGTTCGGAAAACGGTCATTCCAACGTATGTCTGTCCCAGTTGGCCGTTTCCCGCACTCAGCACGGTGGAAGAAGGAACCAACGGGGTGCGGTATGGGGCGATGTTGACGTATAGCGGCGTGGGTGGCGTAATTCGGGAACCGGGGGAAGTGGATGAAAATGGGAAACAGTACCCCATTGCGGCAACCGACCCGTCCGATAACGGCGGAACCTATCCGAGAAATGGTATGTTTCAATGGGCTTACGGCGTTCCTGTGGCCAGTGTGCGGGATGGACTGAGCAATACCTTCCTGATCGGTGAATTCATGCAGGCAGACAAAGATTCTTCGTCCTCTTATTACGATTATCCCGGCAATGTGCGAGCTTGGCTTTTCGGCAGTAATGCCGGTAATATCGGGATTTACATCTTCAACGTGGTCACACGGCAATATGGAGCTTTCAACCAACATGTCGAACGGGGAAACGGCGACTCGAATTGTTACCGGAACCGCCTCCCCTTCAACAGCGACCATCCCGGCGGCGGGCATTTCGTCCGGGCTGATGGGAGTGTTCTTTTCCTGAATTCAGGAATTGACTACGTTCCCTACGCCAATCTCTGCACACGCGATGGTGGAGAGAGCCGTCAGGAATGGTAGGATGATTCTGCGGAATATCATGGTTTTCTATCCCAACTGATCGTGGAAACACGATCAACCTAACGGCTGCCCCCTTCATGCAAGACGGAAATCAGCTTCCAGTATTTCCTCCTTTTCGGCGACTTTTTTGCAGGAAAATCAACAAGCCGCCGCCCAACAGCAGCAACACCCAAGTTCCCGGTTCAGGAACGAGGTCTTTGTCCAGATGAATCGAAAGGGCACCGTCGGGCGACCAGTGGAGCATGGAGGACAAAATGAATGGATCGGTGATAATTTCCTCGGAAAAGCCTAAAAGTTGAAGGCCTGAAAAATTCCCCGTGACATCTCCGTCCACCTGAATCACATTTTCGTAAATGCCATTGGCGGTATTGGCCCAGTCGTTGAACCGCAGTGTGAGAAGAACGTTGTCGCCAAAAGTCATATCCCCCGAAACGGTAATCATGTCGGTACTGGTAATCAGGTCGGAATCGACTTTACTGGTGTAAAAATCGAGCAGAATCGTGGGTGTCGATTGGGAATCCCCGTTCATTTCCAGCACATAATTCCCCTCAATGGCCGTGGAACCAATCCGCGTCGGGTTGGCGGCAAATTTCTGAGCCGTGATGTTGCCGTAATCCCCGATCGCCACCGTTTCCGAGACGACCGAACCACCATCCGGCGAAAGGATTCCGCCACGCTGATAAAATGTTCCAGAAGTATCATTCCAACCTGCCGTTTCGCCCATTCCAACGATTTTGACCGCATTGAGAACGCCGCCCGTCATGGAAATCGGAACTTCAAGTGCCCCATTTCCAGCCGAGGTATCTCCCGCCTTGGCGATGATGTTGAGTTCCCCGCCGCTGAGCGTCACCAACGGACTGGAGTTGCTCTCTTTTCCCCAAATCCGGTAGGTGTTGAGTTGCCCGCCGGAAAGGTTGTAACGCCCGTTGCTGCAGCTACCGCCACTCCCTCCGAATTGAATGCCCATATTGGAGCCCCAACGTCCGGCTCGATCTCCCCAGATGTCCGCAACGCCACCCGTTTGGTTCACGGTCGCCGTCGTGTTGTTTCCATAGCCGATGCAGAGTTGGCCGTAAGCGTTGTAGTAACCTGTCCCAGAAATATTGAACTCCGCGTTGCAGGAACCGGAAACCAGGAGTAGGCCTGAGTAAAAACTTCCGCCGGAAAGGTTGTAAACATCGGTCAGAGAACTGCCGATTTCCCCCAGATAAAGCCGAACGGAACTGTAGACCGTGCCGCCGCTTTGGTTCATCGTAAATTGCCCGCCATCCCCCAGATGATACGCTTCGTCCACATTCCGCGACGACACCCGTCCCAGAACGAGTACCGCGTTGTCCTGGACGTTGACGTTCGCGGTCGAATTGGCAGCACCGAATTTCACCGATCGGGAATCCGAATTTTCCGAATCAATGTCCATCTGAGCCGAATCGGAAAGCGTCAGTGTCATCGTTCCGCCGTTGCTGCCGAAATAGTTGTACTGTGCCTGGCCGGTGGAAAGCAGAAGCGAGGTTTTGGACTGGCCGCTCAAGTTCATGCTTCCTGAATGAAAATTCGTCTGGGAGAGATGCAATTGTGCGTCCCCCGTAACTTCCACGGTGGAATTGGCAAACGTTACCGGATTCTTCACCTCCGTCGTGCCGCCGAGTACCTGAAAAGTACCATCGTTCGTACTGTAGAGATTGTCGATCGTCGTGGTGCCGGAGGAGATGAACGTTCCTTTGGCTCCTGCGTTGGAGGCCAGGAAAAGATTGTTGGCATGTAACGTCGCGTTTGCGTTTACCGTAAACGTTCCTGTTCCGTTTCTGCCGATGTTGAGGAGATATGCCGTCATTTCCGCGTTGTCCAGCGTTACACTCCCCACCGCACCGGCATCGTATCCCAGGTGCATTGACACGTTGACCCTCATGTTCTCGGTCAAAACGGCATTGGCAGTTGGAGAGTTGCCGATGGAGGAACTTCCGACAATCAGTTCCGTCGCCTGGCTCCAATCATCCGACCACGCTTTGGCTGTCTCATCCCACCAAACCGCTCCTTCGGAGGTCAAAATGGCGTAGAGCGATTTTCCATCGTCGCTGACACGTGCTATCCATTTTTCCCCGTCCTGCATTCCCTGCCGATTCCAGCCATCCTCCGCAACCAGGGCATCCGTAACCTTCCCGGCACTCAAAACCAGCACTTCGTTCTGGGCACGCAAAAGTCCCTCCGCCAGCGCAATTTGGATTCCCGCCCCGCCGATACTGGCTGTTCCAGTCACTTCGATAAAGTCGTTATTCGCTGAACGTTCCGTCGCCCATTCGTGAATATCCAGCTTGATCGCCCCCGTCCCCTGAAGGGTATAGTTCCCGATGATTTTCGTCGAACTGATCCCCGTTTCGCTGGCGACGAACGCATTGTTCACAATGGAGCCACCGTCGGGTGAAAGAACTCCCCCTTCCTGCAAGAAGGTGCCGTTGAGCATGTAATTGTAATTCGCGCTGACCAACGTGTTATTGGCATCGTACCGCGCTCCCTGGGCATAAATCGTGGCGACGTTGAGCGTTCCGCCTGTCATGGAGGTGGGGGCGGCCAGGATTCCATAGTATTTATCCGCGGTTGCACCGTTGTCGATGATATTGACCACCGCGTTGCCCGAAATGTTCAGCATGTTCGTGTCGGAATTCGCAATCAGTGTGGAAACCCGCAGCGTGTTCAATTCCCCACCGGAAATATTCCACGTCTGATTGCTGTTTTTGCTGCGCATGTTGGGGGAACGCCAACTCACATTACCAAACTGCAAACCCGCGTGATAAGTAGTCTGGGAAGCTGCCGTGTAATTAGCGATATAGCCCGGATTCGTTCGGACGCCCCAGCCAGCGGCGGTATTTCCCCACAGATTGACCGTTCCGCCCGTCTGATTCACCACATCGTCCTGGCCGTAAAAATTGAGAACAAACTGTCCCAACGCGGTCAATGTTCCGCCGGAAATCGTCACATTCATTTTGCCGTTGGAACCCCAGGTCGTTTGGGCATTCAACGTCAACGAACCGCTCTTCATTTCGATCGTCGCTTGAGAATTGCCACGTTCGGAAGTCCGAAACTCGCCATTAACGGTAAGATTCCCGCCATCCATCACCAGTTTTCCCTGAGAACCTTCCCCATAAGCCATGTCAAAACCGTTGACCGTCATCTGCCCGCCGTAGAAATACGCTTCTCCCTGGCTGGCTCCCATTTCCTGCCCTGCCAGATAAAGCCGGGAGGCGGTGACGGTCGGATTCGCCAGGGCATTCCCCGATTCGCCCAAAACAAACGTCCCTTTTCCCGTTCCGTTCCCCGCGTTGACTTGCCCCAGGGTATGCGTCCCCCCCACGATTGCCAGCGTGCCGTCACTCCCCGCACCCTGGCCGATGGTCGCCGTCACATTGGAAATCGAGCCACCTTCCTGAATCTCCAACCGTGCCGTCCCACCGTTGCCAATCGTCAGTGCTCCGGTAATCGCCAAATGTCCACCGCCGGCAATCGTCAGGTCACCTGTCGAGCCATTCCCCGTTGCCATGGTGAAGTTATGAGCCGAAAACGCGGTATCGAGCGTCGTTTTGGCAGGATTGGCCGCATTTCCAAATGTCAAATTGTTCCCACTCGCCCCCGGAGCATTCCAATTGGCATCGTCCCACATGTCGCCGCCGGTCGTCCCCCCTGTCCAGTAATATTCCCCACGGGTATCGGAAAGTGTGTATTTCAGCGCATTTCCATCCCATGCCAGATTCACCAGACTCGATGTCTGCAACGTCACCGCGTCTTTATTCAGCGTCCCGCTCACCGTCAACAGCGTTCCGTTTGTGTTCGTCGTTAAATCAGCTTTGTTGAGTACGACGCGAATCGTCCCATTCAGCAGAGCATTCCCGTTGACCGTCATCTGATCCGCACCCGACGCGCCGATGTCCAGTTTCACTCCACCGTCGTTTGCCAACGTATAATTTCCCGTAATCGTCGTGCTGGAAATTCCCACCGGGTCCACGTTCAGCGTCCGTGTGTTGTCCACTCCCAAAGAGACTTCCGCCCCACCATCCGGGGAAAGCCAGCCGCCCTCCTGAACGAACGTATCGTTGAGCATACACGTCGCGTTGATGTTCAAAACGTTTAGAATGCCTCCCCCCATGTACGTCGGAACGGAGAGCGTCCCACCATTTCCGCCGTTGAGACCACTGGCATTCACGATATTCACCCGTCCGCCAGTGATAATCAGATTTTTGGAGGCGTGAGTACTGTCGTAGTTCGCATTGTGAGCCACCCCGGAACCCATCGGCACGTAATTTTCCTCGTCGTAGCCGGTCGATGACCAGATTCGATACGTGTTCAGCGTCCCGTCGCTGATGATGTATTGTCCCGACGGCATCGTTTCGGCGGCTTTATTGGAAGACGTAAACGTGATTCCTGAACCGGTTGTCCAGTAGAGACCACTATTTTTACCAAGGATATTCGCCGTTCCCGCTTTTTGAACCACAACCCCCTGATAGGCGTTGTTTTTTTCATTCCCTTCCCATCCCAGCACCATCCCAGTCACCACGTTCCAGGTTGGAGCGGCTTTTCCGGTCTGTTGTGTCATGATGATACTTCCCGAACTCCTAGAGCCACACAGACCACTATACGTCAGCGTCCCACCACTGAGATTGATCGTCGCGGAACCTTTTCCCTCTTCGCCGTAACAACAGTTATTGGCGGTCATAACAAACGACCCTCCCGTCATGTTGATGGTAACTTTCGTCCCATTGGCATTGACAAAGACTGGCCGGCTCCCTGTGAATCGGACATCCGCCCCTTCCAGGATATTCAACGTGTAATCCCCATTGGCAGCATTTCCGATGACGGTCGTCAACGTGGTATGAAATTGCCCGTCGATGTAGCCACTTCCGTTGATAAAAATCGTCCCGGTTCCCGTCCGCCAGTCTTCCGACCATTTCGTCAAATCGGTCAGACTGTCCGTCGTACTCGTTCCGGTATACGTCGGATTCGCTCCGTTGCTCCAACTCACCAACGCCAGAATGATTCCTCCGGCAAGCCATAATGCGTTTTTGTTCCAATTTGGTCTCATGGTAATGATCTCCTGTGAGGATTATTTTTTATGCCCAGGCGTAGCGCCGCTTGCGCCAAGGCGATAGCGGCTTGCCCGTCAAGACTTCCACCGTCGTGGAGAGGAAACCTTTCTATAGAAAGAGTTATCCTCTCCAGACCTCTCTTTCCAAAGATTTTTGTCCGCGGCTGCGCCGCTATATTTTGTATTTTTTTGCGTTGTATTTACTGCGGAATCTGCGCAATCTGATTGTCGGAACGATGCGCAAGATAATAATGAATCTGCGGCTCGATGGAATAACTGATTCGCTGGACGGAACCGTCGCACATGGCCGCGCCGAACGCTCCTGAATGACAACTACCGAAAACATACCGTTCGTAATCGATCCGATTCTGCATCGGTGCGGCACTGTTGGCCGTATTGCTCTCGTTGTAATAGCCGCCCCGCAAAACGTCGTTGCAGGCACCACTGTAAAGCGTCTCGTTATCTCCCGGATCGACCGACGTGCTGTCGTATTT
The DNA here is from genome assembly GCA_030527185.1 of Planctomycetia bacterium. Lineage (GTDB taxonomy): Bacteria > Planctomycetota > Planctomycetia > Pirellulales > Thermoguttaceae > RGIG3701. The sequence continues at coordinate 22,020 of JAUNBF010000018.1, forward strand.
GCTGGGATTCATGTACTTTTCGCCCAGAAGATAGGTATTCGTTGTTCCGTCGCGGATTTCTCCCAACGTCACTTTGCTGTGAAAGAAAATCACGCCTGTGTCCTGAGCGTTTTTCCAGGTATTGTTGCTTGTTTTGGTATTGGCAGCCGAATAATTGCCGATTGTTTCGGCACTGTCGTCAGGATTGAGACATTGGGTCCCGAAGTTGGCGACGTAATCGTTTTTGGCACCCTGCGTAATGGTTCCCGATTCTTTGTACGTTTTGCCGGACGTGGCGAAAATTTTCACACTCCGCCGGGAGGGACAAAGAAAAGTCGCGACAGGCGTTTCCAGGCGTTTGGCCACATCCGCCTGCGTCGGCAACGAATCCCGATTGCCCGTGGAACCGAGTTGAAACAGAGCGTTTTGTTCGAGAAACGGAAGAATCGAGAAGCACCAGGAGCCAGGCTGCTCCACCCCCAAACCACGATCGGGACTCCCCACCCAGGGATAATCCCAGCCGCCGGAGGGAAATGCCCGCGAGGAAGACTCAAAATTCATGCAGGCCAACCCCATCTGGCGAAGATTGTTGTTGCACTGCATTGTCCGGGCAGCTTCCCGTGCCTGTTGAACGGCTGGCAAAAGAAGACCAACCAGCATTCCAATAATCGCAATGACGACAAGAAGTTCAACGAGAGTAAATCCAGATTTTACTCTTTTGAGTGGGTAGCGTAATCTACCCCCCCCCCCCAGCTTAACGTTCCGAAAAAGTCATTGTTTTTTTCGATCATCATCATTCTCCGATAAGGCATTCTTTTTTTCTTTCCCTTTTGACAGGATTCTTCACAAGAGAAAAAACGGGAGTCACCCCAAAACATACCTCCAGTATATCCTAAAATTTTTCAAAATCAAGGGTTTTTCTCCAAAATTTTCAAGATTTTCAAAATTTCTCCTAATTTTCCCCCTTTACTCTTTTAAACAGGAGTCTTGTAAAAGAAAAAACGTATCCTAAAATTCTTTCCGCGCCAGTGGTTGCCAGTGAAAAAGTTTTCGATATAATAGACAGTATAGATCGTCTCTCCTCCGAGAGAGTCATGATGGGAAATTTCTTTCCTTTATTCCAAATTTCTGCCAGAAAACAATCACGAGAATGAACGACCCGAATAAGGATTATAACGCGATTTTAAGTACTTTGCACCGTATGCACCGACAGTTTGCCGATTTGCTGGAGCGTTTGCAGCGTGGCCCGAAAAAAGTCCGTGCGGCACAGAATCGTTTGGAGGAATTGCAAAAACTGGCCGACGCGGCGGTGAAACGTGTGGTGGACTTGCGAGTCGCGACCGATGAGAAACAGGCTGCCCTCGACGCCAGTGAAAAAAATATCCAACGGCGAAGTTCCCAACTCATGGAAGCGAAAGATAATCGTGAATACCAGAGCCTGAAAGACCAGATTGCTGCCGATAAAGCGGCCTGTGGCGTTCTGGAGGATGAGATTCTCGAAGCGATGGATCGGATGGAACTCCTGAAAGAGCAGTCGGAAAAAGCGAAGCAGGAATTGCAGCTTGGAAAAGACCAACTCGAAAAAATTACGCGGGAAATTGCCGACGAAAAACAGTTTGCGGAAGACGAAATCCGACGTATTAAAGTGGAATTTTACGCGGAAGAGAAAAATCTCGACGGGGATTTTCTGGAAAATTACAAACGTATCTTTGCCAGCCGACAATTCGATACTCTGGCCGCCATCGAAGGAACGAAATGTACCGGCTGCCACACCAAAATCCCATTGGAACTCATTGCCCGACTGGGACAACACCATCCGGTTTTATGCCTGACATGTGGACGGATGCTCTATCTGCCGGAAAATTTCCACATGTGAGTTTCCTCTCAACACCTGATAAAAGCCGCGCAGCTGCCCTTCCCATAGGCGCTGCGCCGCGTTTGGGAGTTCTCATTCTATCCGATACGGGCTGTCGGCATTGTTTTCATGGCGGATTTCATCGACCGGAGACTGTTTCCCCTCACCCGCGTAAAGCGCGTCGGGAAGATTGATACACCAACCGGGAACCTCACTGACACACTGATAGCCGTGTACCACTCCGGGCGGAACGGTCACGCGGACGGGATTTTCAGCGCCGACGTCGATTTGGAGGGAATTTCCACAGGTAGATGAGGCTTTTCGAGCATCCCAGAGATAAAGCCGAAACGTTCCCGGCCCCAGAAAGACGAAAATGTCGGTCTGCTCCCGGTGCTCATGCGGACCACGCACCACCCCTGGCAACGTTTCGCTGATATACGCCATTTGAGGAGTCAATCCGGCAGGCAATTCATCCTGACGATAAATTTCGGAAAGCCAACCGCGAGAGTCGGTAAATTTTCGCAGAGAAACGATCTGCACACCTTCGATTTCCATTATTTTTCCTTTCTCCAATCCAAAACTTTTTTCAAATAGCCACCATACTCACTTTTATCGCGACAGGCCAGTTCCAGAAACTGCGTTTCGGTAATCAGGCCGTAATCCAACGCAATCTCTTCCAGGCAGGCAACTTTCAAACCTTGTCGGTGTTCGATCGTCTCCATGAAATTCGAGGCCTGCAAAAGCGACTCCGGCGTTCCGGTATCGAGCCACGCAAAGCCGCGACTGAAGATTTCGACGTGGAGTTTTCCACGCTGGAGGTATTCTCGGTTCACATCGGTAATCTCCAGTTCCCCACGCGGGGATGGACGCAGATTTTGAGCTATTTCCACCACATCGGAATCGTAAAAATAGAGTCCCGTCACGGCATAGTCGGAACGTGGTTCTGCCGGTTTTTCTTCGATATGAAGCGCTTTTCCCGCCTCATCGAAATCGACCACGCCGTAACGATGCGGGTCTCGCACACGGTAGGCAAAAACCGTGGCTCCTTCCTGACGATGGGCAGCTTTGGTCAACATTTGACGAAAACCTTGTCCATAGAAAATATTGTCGCCCAAAATCAACGCGACCGAATCGCCGGCCAGGAACTCTTCTCCGAGCAAAAAAGCCTGCGCCAATCCACCGGGATGAGGCTGGACGGTATATTGCAACCGCAGTCCCCACTGGGAACCGTCTCCCAACAGGCGTTGGAACGCGGGTTGATCCTGCGGTGTGGTGATGACGAGAATGTCCCGGATTTTCGCCAGCATGAGGACGGAAAGGGGATAATAAATCATCGGCTTGTCATATACCGGAAGGAGTTGCTTGCTCACCCCCAGCGTCATGGGATGGAGCCGTGTGCCCGCCCCTCCTGCCAGGAGGATTCCCTTTTGCGTTCTTGTGTTATTCATGAGTTGTCTCCTTTTTTTCTTTGCCCAGAAGAATGGTTACGGGAGTTCCACGCGGGGGAATCTGTTTTTCGTTGGCCTGATAGAGAAGTGACTCGTTGGAGGAGGTACTCGGCTGCGGAACGTCGAGCAAAACGCTGGGAAAATTGGAAACGCCAACAATTTCCCCTTCCGAATCGGCGGCGTAACGCTGATTTCCCTCGTCGTCCTTGTAGAAGAAACTTCCGGCAAAGACCCACGGAACTTCCATTTTTTTACGGGAGTAGTGATCAATAATCATCTCCTGTCCACGGCATTCGACCTGTTTTCCCTCCGCGTTTTTCCATCGGACGAAAATCTCCACGGTATCGCCTGTGGGAGGAACGTATTCCGGCTGAAACTGAACGGGCTTTCCCGGTTTCAGACCAATTGCCAGAAGTCCGGCATGGATGATACTGGCGGGAACATCGACGCTGAGAATCGATTCGTGAGACTTCGGCCCGTTGAATTGCAGCACCGTTCCCGGCATTCCTTCCTCCACATACGGCATCGTACGGAGGTACCCTTTTCCCTGGCAGATGAAAAATTCCAACGGCACGCGCGTCTGGCAGACCCAGCCCTGCAAAATCACCTGCCCATTTTCCTTATCCACCCAAACCGGCTTGTCGGGATTCAGCCGTGTCAGACTTTCGGGATTCTCGACCAGCAATTCGCCCAATTCGAGCGGTTTTGCCATGTATTCATCATCCTCAACGTATTTTTTCCAATCCACTTCCTCTTTTTCTGTTTCGGAAGATTCCGCCTGGAGTTTTTCCGGGTCGATCGTGGCAGGGTCTTCCGATTTCGGCACAGAAGAGGACTCCGAGACAGGTTTTTCAGGAGGCGATATTCTTTTTTCCTCCTTTTGACAACCCTCCAGAAAGAGGATGAGGAAAGCGGCGAATGCCCAAACCATCGGCTTCCCCCCTTTTTTTGAACAAAAAAAATGATAAAATTCCATTTTTGGCCTCCTTTTCGACTAAACAAAAGTATCCATCTATGATATAATAAATGGAGTCAATTGAAAATGGGGCATCCTGGTTTCTCTTTCCATTTTTCCACTTTTTTTTCCACTTCGCCAAAATTTTTGGGGATGGAAAGGGAACATGGGAGTACCATTCCCTTCTTTTTAGGAGAAAATTTCATGAACTGGACATCCGAAGATTTGATACCGCTGGAACAGTTACCCGACCGTCTTTTTCGTACCCGTTCCGGGAAAATGCCGCACGTTTTGTGGGGAGTTCCCTTTTCCAAAAAGATTTTTCCCGGCTGGAAAAGGCAACGAGAACCACGTTCCCGGGAAACGATCGAAACGCTTTTTCAGATGGCACGTGGAAAAGTCCCGAAAAATCAACGCTGGTTGCGCAGAGCCATGCTTTTACAGACGCTTCGGGAAGGGCTCTCCGACGAAACCTTTCCGTGGGGGCCTTTTGCGGCGTTGGCCATCGTTCGTGCCTGTCCGGTACTGAATGAGGATCTGCTTTCTCTCATTTTTGAGACCGCACGCGGAAAAGTGGAAGAATCCCGTCGGTTTTCCGTGGTCGAAGAACCGTGGAAAGCCCTTTTGTGGAGAGGGGAACTGGCACTGACGCTGGCGTACATTTTCCCCCAGGCAGAAGAGGGGACTTTATGGAAGGAACAGGCAAAACAGATCGTTCATGAAATTCTTTCCACGGGACTTCACGAAGATGGTCATTTGAAAACGAGTATCCTTCCCATTTCCCGAATCCTGTTGGCTTCCATGTTGCGGATGGGATGGATGTTTCCTGAAATATTCACGCCGGAAGCGCAAAAACAGCGAGATGCCTGGATACGGAATTCGCTTTACCTGACACGTCCTGACGGCAGTATGGTTTTCACCTCTCCCGAATCGGCCTGCTACAATCCTGAACTTTTTGTCGCGGCTCTTCAGTGTGACGCGTCGAAAGAAGATAAAAAACTGGGCGTTACCATTCTCCCCAACCTGAAAACCACCAAAAAAATTCCCAACATACAACTCCCCCCCGAGTCCATCGTCTCCGAAACGTCGCAGCGTGGTATTTTACGACAATTTTGGGGGGGAGCGGGGATTTTCACGCGGTGGGATACCCTCTCCACGTTCATGGAGTTTTTTCTTCCGCAAACGCCGCTTCTATCAGGAAAATGGGAATGTTCCCTGTACTGTAAAGGTGTCTCGCTTCTGCCTGTGGGAGACTGGAAGATGATTTGCTGGAACACGTCGCCGTGGGCTGTTTATCTGGAACTGGAACTCCCTTTGATGTGGGGTTTCAAACTCCAACGACAGTTCTGTCTGACACGTCGGGAAGAAATTGCGTTTTGGGCAGATACGGTCTTCCAACCCAAAGGAAAAGTCCAGGAAGGACCGTTGGAATACGCCATGTCGATTCCACTGTATCCAGGTCTTACATGGACGGACAATGCCGATTCGTTGGAGTTGAAAATAGCCCATCCCGACGGCGGAAAAGGAACCCTTTTGCCATTGGCATTGCCCGAATGGAGGACGAAGCTGACACCCGGGGAAGATTTTACCGTGAAAGATGGAAAACTGCAAGGGCGTTTGCGAACCTCCCAGCCGTCGCTCTATTTTCCCATTTTTCTCGATTTTTCGCAACGTCGTGTACACAGTTCCCTGACCTGGCGACAACTGACGGTTGCGGAAAAGCTGAAAAAAGTCGATTTTTCGCAAGCGTCTGGTTTTCGGATTCAAATTGGCGAAATACAGTGGCTCTTGTACCGTTCGCTGGCTCATCCCGCCAACCGGACGATTCTGGGGCACAATCTCCAATCCGAATCCATGTTAGGACGGTTTATGTCTACCGGAGAAGTCCATCCCCTGGTGGAAATTCTCGGTTATCAGGAGGAGAATCGATGACTCTGGTTTTCAGACTCCTCGGAATGTTGGGGCTTATCATGTTGGTGGGCTGCCTGAAATCTTCGGAAAAGGAGACGTTACCCTCCAAGGAAATCTCCATGGAAGAGGCAACGCTGTGGGGACAAAAATTGGAAAAAACGTTGCGGGAAGGGGATGCCTCCTTTTTTCTGCGAGCCATGGACTGGTCTGCCTGGACGGATCGGATTTTGAAGGAGATTCCCGAAAAACGTGCGGAAGGAACATACAAACGTGCCGATTTGTACCAGTCGCTCTCCCTGTCGGGGGGGATTGCCAAAACCGTGGCGGAAAAAGTGAAAAACGGCGGCGCGTACCATTTTTTGCGAGTTCTCAAGGGAGATACTCCCAAACTTCTCTTTCGACTGATTGACCCGGATGGAGGGGTGGACTATCACGAACTGTTCCTCCACCGAGGCAAAGACGGAAATATTTGCGTGGAGGAAATTTACCTTTACCATTTTGGAGAAACGTTTACGAATGCTCTGCGGCGGACGCTTTTTCCCGAACTTTACGTCGGTGGTGTCAACAGTTACGGCGTCATGATGAGTGAGGTGGTTTCGATTCTTTTTCGCGAAAATATCGACCTGATTCAGAAAATGTACACCGCCTTCGACCAGCAACAGTACCAGAAAGTACTCGATTATTACGATGCCCTTCCCCAGGAACTCCAGGCCAACAAGTCGCTCCAGATTCTTCGACTTCAGGCCGCCCAACAAATAGGCGACCCCGCGATCTACGCCTTTGTTCTGACCGATTTGCGAAATCAGATGAAGGGGGACGTTTGCGTCGATTTTCTCTCGCTCGACTATTTTTTTCAACAGAAACAGTATCCCGAAGCGCTGCGTTGCCTGGAGCGCATCGACCGGATTTTGGGCAGCGACCCCTATCTGGAAGTCTATCGTTGCCACGCCCTCCTTTTCATGGGTAAACGGCAGGAAGCCCGGCAGCGTTACGAAAAAGCTCTCCAGGAAGATTCCCGACTCCTCCACGACCCCACCTTTCAGGCCATCGGAAAAGCACTGGAGCAAAGTTTCCAGGGATAGGGACTTCCTTTTGAATTCATTATAACCTTTTGACTTTTAACAACTTACCAATGCGAGACTACCTGATTTATCTTGTCGTGCGGTTATTCATTTCCATCGTCCAGGCGTTACCGTTGGAAAAAGCGGTGGCTTGGGGGGACGTTTGGGCATGGCTTGCGAGTGACGTTTTTCGGATTCGGGGAAGGCTGGTGGCGGAGAATCTGCGGTTCGCGTTTCCTGAAAAGAGCGAGGAAGAGCGTCATCTCATACAACACGAAATGTGGCGACACCTTTTCCGAATGGTGGTGGAGACCGCGTTTGCCGAGCGGAAAATTCATCTGACGAACTGGAAGCAGTACGTCGAACTGGTGCGTGAAGTACCACCGCTACGGGCAATGTACGAAGGACGGCCGGTTATTTTTGCAACCGGACACCTGGGGAATTTCGAGTTTGCCGGTTATGTGCTGGGGCTGATTGGGATTCCGGCCTACACGGTGGCGCGGACGTTGGATAATCGCTATCTGGATCGCTACCTGGGGCGTTTTCGACGTTCTTCCGGCCAGGCCATCATCCCGAAAGACAAAGCGGCACCGATGTTGCGGGAAGCAATGCAGTTGGGGAAGTCACTGGCTATTCTAACCGACCAACATGCCGGGAAAAAAGGGGTGAAAGCCATCTCGTTCGGGCGAGTTGTTTCGACACACAAAGTCATCTCCATTTTGGCTCAAACCTACCATGCCCCGGTAGCTATTTCCTCCTCCATCCGCCAGGAACGAAAACCGTTCCATTTCGTGATTGAAGTTTCCGAATTTCTGGAAGTGACTGAAAATCCAGAGTTTGCGGGTACCAAAGAGATGGCTCAGTGGTACAACGACTGCATGGAGCGGCTGATTCGTCGTAACCCGGAACAATATTGGTGGTTACACAATCGTTGGCGAGAGAAGTCATGAATCGTGAAAAATGGTGACATATCTTGTTATTCAGTGTTTGCCCCTTTGCTTGCGACGCCGATATTCCTGCATCGTCATGCCGAACTCTTTTTTGAAGAGGTTGCGCAGATAGCTCTTATTTTCCAACTCTACCCGTTTGCAAATCTCATTGAACGACAAATCCGACTCCGCCACCAGCATCGCAATTTTCTTCAATCGTCGGTTGGAAATTTCCTGTTTCAGAGGAGATCCCACCACCTGCCGGAACCGTTTTTCCAACCACTGCCGGGAAAGTCGGTACTTCTTGGCCAGCCCGGAAACGGTGAGACCAACGCCATCGCGGAATTGGATTTCCTCCAGAATCTTCATCATCAATCGGTCGGTCACCTGCTGTTTCGTCGTGGAACCACGGACGGTTATGCTCAGAGGATAGTAGTAACGTGTGGTCGAAATCGGCTTTTGTTTGAAGAAGTGGTCGAGCGTCTCGGCAGCCAACATCCCGCACTGCCGCCACTGGATGTTGATACTGGTGAGAGGTGGGAAGCAGGAATTGCAGACGTACTCATCGTCCCCCACGCCCATGACCGCCACCTCATAAGGCACCGCCAGATTCGCCTTCAAACAGGCATCCACCACTTTCCGCCCCTCCACGTCCGACGTTCCCATAATTGCGATCGGCTTGGGAAGTTTTTTCAGCCAACGAACCAGCTTTTGCCGTGTCTGCGGTGTTTCCTGGGTGAAGTGGGAGGAGGTATGATAATGGAAACACTCCGCGTTGAGGGTGCGAATCCCAGCCTCAAAACCACGCCGACGACGAATCGCCCATTGTGGCTCATTTTCCGGCATGACGACGGCAAAGTGGTGGTAATGGCACTCCAGAAAATAGTTGGCCGCCATCCGCCCCGTCGCTTCGTTGTCCAGCATGACGGTGGGATAGTCCAGAATTTCCGGGAACTCCTCCGGCGGCAACTCCGGGTCCATCAGCACGACCGGGCAAAGCTGCTGTTTCAGACGCTGCCATGTCTCCTCGCTCACCACACGGGCGATAATTCCATCCGTATCGGAAATGGGATGTTCAGGAAGTTGCAATTCCTCCGAGCCACCGACGTGATAATTCAGACTCCACGGACCGTAGAGCCGTGCGTAGTCCACAATCCCCCCGAACCGCATTCGACCCGCATTGATCGAAAGCGAAAGAATGATCGAAACACGTGGAATGGAGCTTTTTTTTCGCATGAAAATGACAACGTCCAACTCAAAACAACACGGCGTTTGCGTGGTTATTCCTCGACAAGAATCTCGCGAATCGCGTCGATTTCACTCTGTAAAACGCCCACTTTCAGAAGAAACCGAACCACCTGCACACGAATCGGCTCGTCGGGGGCAATCGCGTGGAGCGTCTCGAACATCCCGGCAGCCTTGCGACTGTAACGATAGCGGGGGTGCTGACTCAGGGAGGTTAATTCGTAGTTGTCGATAATCGTCTGATCGTCGCGGCCAATGATCCCGTCCAGCAAAACGCCCAGCGTTCCGGTTCTGTCCGCTCCGCCGGCACAATGGAAAAAAACGGGATAGGTATCGGAATTGGCAAGACGGCTGAAAATCTCACGAAACAACGGTTGGTTGGCGGGATAATAGAGATGGTATCCCACGAGAGGATAACCTATTCGCGTAACGCCTACCTGATCCAGCCCCGTTTCGCCCCAATCGCGACAACGTTTTTGAAACTCACCCTCGGATCGCAAATCGAGTTCCGTTCGGAGGTTCAGCACATTTCGGAAAAAATATTCGTATTCTTCCTCGGCAGTTCCTTGGGGAACCAGACAATATCGAAGAGGCGTGACCGCGGCGCCACGAAAAAGAAGCCCTTGCCGAACCCGTTTTCCGTCTGCGTTGGTGCCGCCGCCCAAATCGCGGAAATTATTCACCGCAGGAGACGACAAAAGTCGTGGCGGTTTGTCCAAGGTCGTAAACGTCCAAACATCCGATTGAACGGACTCTCCCTCGGCATTGCGTCCCGTGACTTTCCAGTAATATCGGACTCCCAGTTTCAAATTGGCTGGTCGAATGGCAGACTCCGGCTTTTTTTGCTTGTTCCGGTCGGAATAACCTCGGAGGGCGGGCTGGAAATCCGGCGTTTCGCTCCACAAAACCGTGACATCGGAGAGCGTCTCTTCCGTTTTCCAGGAAAAAGGCCGATACGTTTGGGATTCGACTTGATAACGCTCCATAAGAGCCGCCGACCAATCGTTGTGCTGGTAGAAGTTGTAGCGATCCTTGGGACTTTTCAGTTCTTTGATGTTTTTTCCCTCTGCTTTATACTGCTCGACCATTGCCTCGTATTCCGCCACTTTTTTCTGAAATTCCACGATTGCCGATTCCAATTTCGGAGGCCGAACCGACCGTGCGTCGCTATTTGCCAGAAATTCGCGTTCGATAGGCGAAACGGGATCGTACAACGAACCATCGGGAGGGGACAAAAGCTCTATTTCTGCCGATGACAGTATGGCAGTTCCCGAAATCGAAATCAGAAGCCAAACGAACAAAACGAACAACAGGGGTAGTCTCGTTTTTTTACAAGTTTCCATGGGAAATTCTCGCAATGGTCACGTAAATCTGGAACACATAAGAAAATTATACCATCATGCGGAGTGAAAGTCAAAGGGTGGGACGACGTAATATTGTTCGTCCACTTGAGTTTTTCGGATTCACTCCTCCAAAGCCCCTACCTTTGGGAGGGGTGGTAGCCGTCAGGCTACCGGGGTGGGCAGGGCTGAATGGCACCGGAACGTTCTATTACAATTTCTCCATGGAACGTCGTTCTGTTGTTTGACCCACCCCCCGCCCTGTTGGGCGTACCCCTCCCAGAGGTAGGGGCATTTCTGTCATTTTCGGGAAATTCAAAGCGAAAGAAGGATATAGACGCAGAATAAAAATTGTAGCGTTGTGGAATACGACGTTTTTCTATTTTTCACATAATACGGGATTTTACGAAGGATCGTCCATTTTCAGAGAGTGTGAGTTTCCAAAAAAGTACCCCCTTGTTTCCAAAATTGCACTATTGCTTTTTCACTTCCTTTGGGGCATAATGAAAATCAGGAAGAATTTTGGTGTCTCATAATCTCAAAAACGGAGGTGTATGGTGCGTAGTTTCATTTGGCAAATGATGACGATTGGCATTGTGTTAATTTGCGGGGGGGGGGGCAGTTTGGGGGATTGATTACAGTGACGGTGGTACGCATACCATCACGGGAAGTTCCGAAGCGGTCAACATCTCGAATGCGACGACGGTACAGGTTAAGACTGGCGGAGGGAGCTATCCCTTTATGGGGCAGAAGGTTACGCTCACGGAAGGCTCCACTCTGACGACGAATTTTACGGGCGGGAGTACTGGAGAAATATTGGGAGGAGGAGCAACCGTTTCTGTAAATGCCAGTACGATTGAGTTGACAAACTACACGGCCAACAACAATGGAATCACGCTTGCGAACGGCGCGGTACTGACGATTGGCAATGCGTGGAATAATGCCTACGGAGCGTTGTTGGGAAATGGTAGCGGAGGAATCAATGTCACTTCCGGGACAGCTTCTGTCAATCTGTATCAGAACATCAACGCGACTGAAAAAAAGACCTCGTTTGCAAGTTTGCGGGACAATAACTACAAAATTAACGTATCCCAGGGAGCGACGCTGGAATGGTTGGGAGGAATTCAGGCTCATGATGATTCTCCGGAAACCCTGGATGCCAACGTTGTGGTGAATGGTGCGGGAACGCTGATTTTGAAAGGTGGGGAAATTGGTGGTCGGTATGTAGGGAATGATAAAACTGGCACCACCAGTGCCGGGGAATTGGCTATCAGTGGCGGTGGAACGGTCACTTTCGACGGTGCGTCGGTTTATAAAGGTTCCAAAATTACCGTCACGGGAACGGGTTCAACGTTGAACGCTGCGAAAGCGAGTTCTTTCAAAGATTCCGGCGAAATAACGATAAATGCTGGTGGAATCCTGACGACGAGCGTGCAGGAAGGTTTGAATTCTTCAGGAAAAATCGTTCTCAACGGTGGAACACTGAAGTCGGATTACTATACCACCATTTCCAATGGTCTGGAATTAAACGGCGGAACAATCATCGGCAAAGGAACTTATCGAAATTTTGGTTCTTTTCTGTTTTTCAATGCTCTGACCGTAACAGGAGGAACGTCAACAACGCCTTCCACTTCGACGATGGAGGTGGTTGGAGCCAGATTTCGGAGTACGATTGATGTGGCGGAATACACGACGTTGAACTATTCTGGAGAGGCCGCTTATGATGGTGATACGGGTTTAATTAAAACGGGAAAAGGAACGTGGAATGTCACTTCCGGGACGTTTGGAACGTATTATTCTGGTGCATGGCCAGGGACGGCTTCGGCAGGAACGATTCATGTGCAGGAAGGGACGCTGGCATTGAATGGGGCGAAATTCTATACCGACTCGACAGTTAATGTGGCTCCCCAATCGGGCACCACCTCTTCTCGGTTGGAAGTTGGAACAGAAAAGGTGGGTAGTAAAATTGCCTACAAGATTACGGGGACCGCAGGATTGGCGACTCCCAACGCGATTCTTTCCGTGACGGGCAGAGATGGCCTTTATCAAAATTTCGGAACGATCGAGTTGACAAACGCTCAACTGACCGCGTCTGCCTATACCACGATTGACAGTCTGGTGACACTGAAAAACGGACAAATCATTTCAACGGTAACGAATCCTCATACCACTTACGGCAGTTTTCTGATCAATGGTGAAAAACTTTCCGAGGGGCAGTGCGTCATCAACGCGACGGAGGGAACGTCGCTGATTCAGGCCGGAGGGGTGGGGATCCGTTTGCGTACCAATGCCGGTACAAGTTCCCTTGCGGTCGCCAAAAAGAGTACGACGCTGAACGTGGCGGATGGGGCGGTATTGAATGTGGCGGCTTCGCTCACCTACGATTGCATACTCACCGACGAGACCGCCAATGCCAGCCACGGAATTTACAAGTCGGGCGATGGACTTTGGAATCAGACGACCGGAACGGTGGGCGGCTTCTGCACTGCTCCTGGTGTAACAGCCAACGCGGCAGGAAACGTTTTCGTGGAGGGTGGGACACTTCGGATGTCGGGCAATTCCACGTTCTATTCGAATAGCCACCTTTACGTCCGGTCGGGTGGCACGCTCGATTTGAACACTTCCGCAACGTTCAGCACGGCGTACCACCTTGCCGGCGATGGTGACGACGGTATGGGGGCACTTTTGTTCTCCAACAACCGAGAGATCACGAATTCGGTCTATCTGGACGCGGATACATCCATTGGTGTGGCGGCAGATGTTTCCGCAACTCTGGATACGACCCTTCAAGGTGCTTATGCCCTGACCAAAGTCGGAAAAGGAACGTTGACGTTAAACAAAAGCGGCAATCCGATTACGGCGTTGAATGTTCTGGATGGAACGGTAAAATTGGGTGCTAGTTCTACGCTGAACAGTAACACAAAATCAATCCTCGTTTCGGGGAGTGGTTCTGTGCTGGATTTGGCAGCCAACGATGCGTTGTGGTATGGTACTACTGGAGCGGCGGGAGAGAATGGGATTGTCATTGAAAATGGCGGAACGATGACGAACACCAGTGGAACATCGCATGTCACGCTGACGTATGGATTTACATTGGAAAATGGCACCGTGACGGCGGAGGGGGAAGGAAATACATCCAGCGGCACTTTGACCCATGGTCTGGAATCGGGTTACGGGAATTATCTGTTGGTGGATGAAGTTACCGTTTCAGGAACGGGCGTTTCGACCATCGACGCTTACCGGATTCGTTTTCGTGCGGACGCTGCTGGCGGAACCTTTACCATTGCACCTACGGCAGTGCTGGAAACATCCACGAAATTCGATACCGATTCTGGACGTATCATGACAGTTCGCGGAGGTGGAACACTTCATCCGACCGCGACGACGTTTACCACGCCGGGACTGGCGATTCAAAGTTCCCACCTCGATTTGACGGGATTGAATCAGGCCACCACCGGAACGGACTGGGTATTGCTGAATACCACGGACGAAAACGCGTCGCTGGCAATGGTCGATATTGCTCAGGCTATGACCGGAGGCAGTGGTACAAATGGCATCTTTTCGATGGATTCCGGCTCACGATTGACAGTCGATTTGCGGATGGCGGCGGATGGAATTATCGGACAGACGATTCAGGCGGATGGTTTCGATATTGAGAATGCGACGCTGGAATTGAATTTGCTGGGAGATTGGACGTTGGACGCGGTGGGAAGCTATAAACTGTTCAGCGATGATTTGCTCGACGCCATTTCTTTCGCCAGCGTTTCCGTGCCGGGATATACCGGGGAATTGCGGTTTGGACTGGATGGAAACATGCTGACGGTGGGCGTTCCTGAACCGTCGAGTTGGGTTTTGATGGGACTGTTGGTTTTGGGGTATCTGGGAATTCGCAGGCGTGGGGAGAAGCGATGAAAAAAATAGCCGGGTTTACATTGGTCGAGTTGCTGGTCGTCATTGCGATTATCGGGATGTTGGTGGGGTTGCTGCTTCCGGCTGTCCAACAGGCTCGTGAAGCGGCACGGCAAATGCAGTGTAATAATAACCTGAAACAGATGGCGTTGGCTTGCTTGAACTACGAATCCTCCACGCGAAAAATGCCGTCGGCAGGCTGGACGCTGGAGTGGGTCGGCGACCCCGATCGTGGTTTTGGGCCAGCGCAGCCGGGAGGGTGGGTTTTCTCGCTTCTTCCGTTCGTGGAGCAGAACGCTCTGTTTCAGCTTGCGTCGGATGGCGACCCGGTGAACATTACCACCCCACAGAAAGAGGGGGCGCAAGTTACCACCGTCACGCCACTAGCGATGTTCAACTGTCCTTCGCGTCGCAGTCCGAAAGAGTATGCGGCGTTGACGGATCGTAACCGTTACAACGCCACCTCCTGTCCAGAAACGGTCGCGAAGGGGGATTATTGTGGTAATGCGGGGACGGGGACGACGTACCGGACGTTTTCCCCTTCCACCATGCCGGAGGCGGACGAGAAAATCAAGGCCAATCAATGGAGCAGCGCCACCTACAACGGTGTGATTTACGTTGTCAGCAAAGTGACGCTCGGGGAAATTCGAGATGGGTTGACAAACACCTATCTGATCGGTGAGAAATACCTTCGTCCTGAGGCGTATGAAGGGGGAACGATCGACGCGGCAGACGATTTTGGAATGTACATCGGGATGGACAACGACACCTGTCGGAACGTGAATAATGTTCCCCTGCAAGACCGTCAGGGTTATGGGGATTCGGCGGAATTTTTTGGAAGTTGCCATGCCGGTTCGTTTGGAATGGCGCTTTGCGACGGCTCCGTTCAGCGAATTTCCTACAGTATTGATAACATGGTGCATTATTGTTTCGGTGTGCGGAATGATGGTGGGATGTACAGTGATGGGACGAATGTTCAGGTGATTTTGCCGTAGATACGGCCGTGCGTCGCGCCGCTTGCGCCTTCGGCGAGAGCGGCTTGCCCGTCAAGACTTCAGCCGCCGTGGAGAGAAAACCTTTCTAAAGAAAGAGTTATTCTCTCCAGACCTCTCTTTCCAAAGACTTCTGTCCGCGGCTACGCCGCTATTATTTTTTGTTTTTTTGTTTTCAACGAAAGGAATGAAAATGAAAATTGTCAAATATTGCTTTGCTCTGGCATTTTTGTGGACAACGCTTTTGTCCGCTCAGTCGGAACACGCGAAAAAGATTGCGGAATCGTACAAAGGTGGTCCGTATGACCATTTCGCGAAGGAAATGCTGGTCAACCAGCCTGATTATGTGGTTTACGTTCCGAAAGGGAACAACCACGTTAAGGACGATCCCTACCGTTACATTTTGGGCGATAAATACAACGACCATTTTCAGGTGATTGCCAAAGACGACGGGACGCTGTTGGCGTTCTGGACGCAGGCGACGCGGGAAGCGGATCGGGATCAACACATCGCGTTTTCCAAGAGTACCGACAAAGGACTGACCTGGACACCCGTGCAGGTTCTGGCCGGGAGTGCGAACTGGAAGAATCCGCAGCTTCTGGCAAGTTGGCAGCAGCCGATGGTGAGCAAGTCGGGGCGGATTTACGTTCTCTGGAACCAGCAAACAACCAGCCGCGGCCCCCACTGCGGAGCCTGTTTTGGCATTTTTTCCGATGACAACGGCGAAACGTGGTCGCCTCCCAAAGAGGTGAAGTTGACGCGAACGTGGAAAGACCCGGAGAATGTGACGATTCCGACGAGTTGGTGCAACTGGCAGCGACCTCTACGGTTGGGCGACGACGGCAAATTCCTCGTCGGCTCCTCCCACCACGGAAAAGATGGTTGCGGGATTGAATTCTGGCAGTTTGAAAATATCGACGACGATCCGAAAGTGGAAGATATTAAAATCAGCGTTTTTTCGGAAAAACCGGAGCAGATTTTGAAGCTGGACCCGCCGGGAGCGTTCGGGAACGCGTGCGAAGAAGCGGGGATTGTGAAGTTGCCCGACGGACGATTGTTCACGGTCATGCGTACCGATGGCGGGTATCCGTACTGGTCGCAGAGTCGCGATAACGGCAAGACGTGGGACAAGCCGAAACCGTTGTTGGATCGTGACGGCGGGAAACCGTACCTCCACCCGCGTTCCCCTTGTCCGATTTACGATTGGAAAGGTTGCGAGGCGGGAAGTGGTTACTATTTTGTCCTGATTCACAACACGTTCGATTTCAACCCCGAAAGGAAAACGTCGTATCAGGCTCGTGGCCCGCTCTACCTGATTGCCGGGAAGTTCATGCCGGATGCCGAACAGCCGGTTTGGTTTGCGGAGCCGAAACTCTTTGCCCCGCGAAAAGGGGGGAACTCGTTCTACACCAGTTATACCATCGTCGATGGCAAAGGGATTCTCTGGTTTCCCGACATGAAGTATTACCTCCTCGGACGCGAAGTCGGTCCCGAATGGTTTGAAGGCGTAGACGAAATTCGGTAAAGAAGTTCCTCTCCGAAAATTTTCCCAGACCTCCGCGGAAGACAGGGGTCTGGGGAGAAGTCTATCTCGACCGAATTTCCTCACGTTTGGCAAAGAGAGTTTCCAAAAAAGTACCCCCTTGTTTCCAAAATTGCACTATTGCTTTTTTGCCAAACGGAGCGCATAATGAAAGTGTGGGAACCGTTTGGGTAGTTCTGGTATCGAAAATTTTTGAAAACGGAGATGTCTGATGAACAATTTTGGTGAACAGGTTTTGTTGCCCGGCAAGATGTTACTTTGCGGGGGGGGGGTAAAATAGAAAAGAATCCATCTTTTTCCTTGTATGAGAAAGGTGTTGTCCATCTATCTCTATGGATGAGGGCGTTTGTCGTCTCGATAATTTTTCTGGGGAGTTTGGGCAGTATCGCTACTGCGGCTGTCTATCTGGATAATACGGAAATTGCCGATCTGGCCGCTACCGTCAACGTGACCGCGCAAGGCCAGTCCTACACATTCACGGGAACAGGCACTCTGGCTGAAAACACGCTTTCCGGCGACATTTTCGGAGCGGGAAATATCGTGATTCGTGGTTCGACGACCAACATTACACTTTCCGGGGGAGCTAGTTACCCCATAGGTCAGGATGGTGGGAATACGACGGCTCTGAGCTATACTGGCTCTACGCGGATTGTCGATGGTGCCACGCTCAAAATAGATGGGACGAATCTTTTGCGTACCAGCAGCATCTACATCGGCAAAGGTTCCACGTTGACGGGAGTGGGAGAGTATCTGGGAGGCACGTGGTTTTATCGCAGTTTTTCGGAACTGGTGGTGGATGGAGGAACGCTGGAATGCGGAGGAGCCACGCTCGGAGCGGTGAAGGGAAAGTACAACTTCCCGGAAGTCACGCTTAAGAATGGAGGGGTACTTTATGCCAACGGGAATGTGCGAACCGTTACCAATATCCACGCGACCGAAGGAACATCCTACATGAAAGGAACCGGTTATTTTTTCCTGCGTACGGGAGGGAATTATGGCGATGGAGCTTTTATCGTGGATGAGGGAGCAACCCTGGTAATCGATGCCCTGATCAATAACAGTGGTACCGCGGGCACTCGTCCCATTCTTACGAAACAGGGGGTAGGGACGTTGGTCATGAACAACGATTACCGGACGCCTGAATCCGTTTCCAGTGGAATTGTCATTCAGGCAGGAACGGTTCAGATGGCCAATATCAATGTGGCAAATTCCATTACGATGAATACCGCAGCCGGAAATGCGCTTTTGGATTTGACATCTGCGGATGTGGCGGTGAGCTATGGAGAGAAGAACTGGACACTTTTTGCCACCTCAACAGAGAATCTGGCGGCATTGGGAACGGTGACGATTACCGAATCGTATCAGACGGCCAATACCATGCAGTCTCTCTTTACCATGGGAAGCGACAACGCCATTCGCATCGAACTTTTCAACGATGCCGGAGTCGTTACAGGACAAACCATCGTGGCAGAGGAATTCGATATTACGGGCGGAACACTGGAATTGGTTCTGATGGGAGATGGTTGGAGTGAGAACGATTGGAACCGTACCATCCCTCTGGCGGAAGCGGGAATTGATTGGAGTGGTTTTGAAGAAATCGTTCTTTACGGCTCCTCCGGCGTCGTTCCTGTCGGATTGTCGGAGGATGGCAAGGCAATTCAGTTTGGCGTTCCTGAACCATCGAGTTGGATATTGATGGCACTTCTGTTTTTGGGGTATTGGGGAGGTCGTTGGTATGGGAGGAAACGATGACGGCAAAATGGCGAACGGGTTTTACACTGGTCGAGTTGCTGGTCGTCATTGCGATTATTGGCATGTTGGTGGGAATGCTCCTTCCGGCAGTCCAGCAGGCACGGGAAGCGGCCAGGCAAACGCAGTGCAACAACCATCTGCGGCAACTTGCGGTGGCCTGCCTGAATTACGAATCCCAACAGGGAACGTACCCTTCCGGCGGGTGGTGGCAAAATTGGTGTGGCGACCCGGATCGCGGTTTTGGCGTTGCTCAGCCCGGATCGTGGATGTTTTCGATTCTGCCGTACCTGGAACAGAACGCTCTCTATCAGCTTACCGCAGATGGGAATCCCGATAATGCCCAAAATTCTGCTCTGGTCACGCAGATGAGACAGACGATCCTTCCGATGTTTATTGCCCTTCGCGTCGTCCTCCCAGGCTTTACAGCAACCTTGCCAAAAACGATTATGTGGGATGTTCCGGGGATGTCAGCGCCCGACGCAATACGGATCCCAATGCCGGAAGTCCCACTTCCCTTTCCAGTGCCATGGAAATTATCCGTTCAGGAAAGTGGAGACCAAACAATAACAATGGAACGATCTACTCCATCAGCACAGTCTCCAACGCGGAAATTTACGATGGGACGACGAATACTTACCTGGTGGGGGAGAAATACCTTGATCCCGACGGTTATGAAAAGAGTGACCCATCCGACGATACAGGGCTTTACACCGGTTCGGACATGGACTCTCTTCGTTGTACGCGAGTCGATTCGTGGAAATATATGCAAGACCGCTCGGGCGTTCACTCTGGCTCGGAAGCGTTTGGAAGTGTTCACAGTGGAGGAGGGGGCTTTGCCATGGGGGATGGTTCCGTACGTCGGGTGGGGTACGATATTGACGAATCTGTCCACCGTTGTCTGGGTGTTCGGAACGATGGAGAAGTTGTACGAATCCCGGAATAAAACCATAAGAAAGGAAGGTTGTTTATGAAAAAGTGGATTCCGATGTTGTTTTTGTTCATCAGCCCCCTGTGGGCAGAAAAACCGATTTTGGTGATTAACGAAGATAACGATCATTACTTCAAGCAGGCTCCCGAATTTATGACGGAAGAAGCTCTGCGAGCCTACATCGACCAGTTTGCCAACACGCACGTGACGCATTTTTTCATGTGTCCGCAAGGGCAACGAGCCAGTTACGATTCCAAAGTGACAGAGCCGATTTGGGAAGGTGTCACTGGCGGGGAAATCGACTACGGACCAGGGCAGGATGGTATTCGCTGGACATCCAATTGTAAAACGCTTTGCGAAAAGGGAATCGATCCGTACAAAATTTGGATCGAACGTTGTCGTCAAATTTCCATTTCACCGTGGATGACCATGCGAATGAATGACGCACATTTTTTGCAGAACCGGAACTATTTCCGTACGCTCAATTTTTGGCGGGAACACCCGGAACTTTGGCTGGATCCAAACCAGAACAGCGCTTTCAATTACGCAAAAAAAGAGGTTCGAGACTACCATCTGGCGATCGTGCGGGAACTTTTTGAACGATACGATTTCGACGGTCTAGAATTGGATTGGGTGCGGATGTATCCTCTCCTGACTCCAGGGAAAGAACGTGAGGAATCGATTTATCTGACCGAATTTATGCGGGAAGTTCGTAAAATTTCCAAAGAATGGGAGGAAAAACGTGGACATTCCATTGCCCTTTCCGCTCGTGTGGTGGCCGAGCCGAAAGCGGCGGAAATCATCGGGATGAATCCTGTTCAATGGGCCAAAGAAGGACTGATCGACGTGTTGGTAATCTCGAATTTCTGGAGTACCTCCGATTTTGAACTTTCCGCGAATGAATGGAAAAAGGCGATGGGCGACGCGGCAAAGAACGTCAAGGTTCTCGTGGCGACGGATGCGGGAATCAACTCCGGGGCGGCTCCCATGCGGGGGCTGACGTTGGAGATGTACAACGCCTGGGCGGCCAACGGCTATCATCAGGGAGCGGACGGAGTTTACCTCTTCAATCTGGTTTATAACCCCACCCTTTTGAGAAAAGTCATTCAGCAGGGGCTGGCACCGGAGACGGTTCAAAACGCTCCACGCCGTCATCCGGTAACGTATCACGATTACCTACTCCACATGCTTCCTCACGCGAAAGATTGGGACGAAGGAAAACAGCTTCCTCGAAAAACCGACGTTCCTCAGGAATTTCGCGTCCAGTTCGGGAAAGTTCCGGACGATGGGAATTTGTTCGTCTTGCTTTCCTTACGTTCCTCCGATTCGGTTCAGGAGGGGGAATACGAAATTCTTCTGAATGGCCGGAAGCCGACTTCCATGACCGAGGAATCGGATCGTAACAATTATGGTTCCGCAGGCCGAACGTTCCGTTGCGCGTTTCCGATGTCCACTGCAAAAGATGGGCATAATACCGTTCGCGTGATCCAAAAATCCGGCACTCCGCAGGAGGTCGTCTGGGTGGAGATGCAGGTTCGTTGATGCAGGTTCGTTGATGTGCCTGTGCGAGTTGGCGATTTTCCTATTTTCCAGGAGCTTTTCCCGCCATGGGATAGGAACCGAGAATCTCCAGACGCTGGGTCTTTTTTTCCAGCATTTCGAGTGCCCGACGAACTTTCAGTTCCGTCCGATGGCCGTAAAAATCGACGAAAAAGAGGTACGTTCCCGGAGATGTGGGGATGGGAAAGGATTCGATCCAGGTGAGATTGATTTTGTGACGCTTGAAAATCGTCAGCGCGTCGGCAAGCGACCCCGATTCGTGCGGCAGCGCAAACATCAGTGACGTTTTGTCATGTTTTGTCCGTGGCGCGTCCTCTTTTCCCAGGACGACGAAGCGGGTGACGTTGTTGGTGTTGTCGGCAATGGACTCAACCAGGGGTGTCAATTCGTAAGCACGGGCAGCCAACGGACTGGCGACCGCTGCCACGCCGCCTTGCGTTTGAGCGTTTTGAGCGGCAGCTGCGGTACTGGTCACTTCCACCAGCCGGACGTTGGGAAGGTGCCGAACCAGCCAATGGCGGCATTGGGAAAGAGCCTGCGGTTTGCTGTGGACTTCGCGGATTTCTTCCCGTGGACAACGAGCCATGAGGGTGTGATGAATCGGAATTTCGACTTCGCCGCAAATGCGAACGGGAACGCGAGTGAACATCTCCAGCGCATCCACCACCCGGCCATCGGTCGAATTTTCAATCGGCACGACGCCGTAATGAGCCTGTTCGCGGAGGACTTCCTCAAAAACGCTTTCGATCGTCGTTACGGGGGAGTGAGCCACGCCGGAACCAAAAAATTGCTCCATGGCGAGGTGGGTATAGCTGTACAGTGGTCCCAAAAACGCGACTTGAACCGGTTGGACGAGTTGCTGGCAGAGAGAGGCCACTTCCCGCAAAATCGTCTCCTTTTTTTCCGCGTCGAGAAGCATTTTTCGGGGTGGCAGGTCGGTTTGCCGCGTCACGAGTCGGGCACGGAGTTCCAGAAGTCGGAGGATTTCTTCGTCGATTTTTTGGGGGCTGTTCATGAATTTGGTTTTTTTAAGGAAAAACAGGGATAACTTTGTCGCAACAGGTCACGTATCCGAAACGGCTTGGAAAAGAGTGCCGTGACGCCGAGACTTTCCAGCCAGAGCCATTCTTTCACGCGGGGAAATTCGCTGAAAGTGACTGTTTTTTCAGGAGTTGTGTGCAAAAGAAATTCGGAAAATCGTTCCCGTGTGGCAGGTTGAAAATCGGGAAAATCGAATAACAAAACGTCGTAGGATGTTTCGGTGGTGGAAAAAGGGAGGATGGAAATACTCTTTTGCCAATACGCGTCGCGTAAGAAAATGTCCCGCAAAAGGGCGTACAGAGCATAATCCTCGGTCTGAATGCGAAATGTGAGTGGGGCAGGGGAGAAGTTTGGAATCTCCACCGGACGATGGACTTCTTCCAAAAACCAGAGATCGCGCTCTCCCATTTCCGGTTGCGACCAGATTGTCCCCAGCCCTTTTTGCCACGCGGCGTATTCGGTGGGAAAAAGGGTGTGGAATTCATGCCAGTAAAGATAGTGAATCCCTTTCGGTGGCGGGTCGGTACGGCGACTTCCTTCACACCAGCTTCCCTGAATCACCACACGAGGTGAAATGGGAAAATGGGTTTTCAGAGTATCCATTTCCGCAGAGGAAAACTCACCGGGGAAAGACTGCAAAACCAGCACCAGCGTTGGAATCCAATCCGGCAACTCACTCTTCTCATAATCGAATGCAATCTTTTTCTGAAAAATCTCCGCAGGTATCCGGTTTAGTACAAATCGGAATTCCGGTTGTTCACTATTACCCACAATCAGAAGTTTCATATAACCACTAGTACTTTGTTAAATTGATAATTATTAATTGATAATTGATAATTATGGGTATTTATACCGTATTTTCATGGTGGATCATGTTATGACTCATGATATTTATTTTCCCATAAATTCATCTTAACGAGAAAAATCTATCCTAATCCATTATTTATCTCGACGCAATCCCCGTTTCAAGTATCCACCGAGAAAAAAGTGGGAATGGAAATATCTGCGTCTTTTGCGTCATCTGCGGACAAATATTAATGTTGGAAGTCGTGAAATTTCTGGATTTATCCAAAAAACTCTCCTGGAATTCTTCTTAAAAACAGGTTTTTCTGTATTTCTTTTTTGTCTGCGAATGACGCGAAAGACGCAGATGAAATTTTACTTCCATCTCCATCCTCTGTGGAAACTTTTCTACGCTGCCAACGGTTCAACCGATGTTTTCAAAATGGCAAACGTAGGAACCAGATTCTAGAAACGCTCTAATTATTCACTCCATAAATATTGGACATGAGAATCATTATATCCGAAAGTCTTTCCATGGCAAGAGGTTTTCCCCTGTTTCCGAAAGTTTTTTTGAAAAGTCTTCGGGTAAAGGGGATGGAAACCCGCCCCCACCCTTGTCAAAGGCTGGATGTGTGGTAAAATGGCTGGAAATTTATTTTGTGGTTTTCTATTGGCTATGGAAGGAGTATGCGAAGTGTCGGAAGCGATGAACAAACTGCCGTATAAAGTGGCGGATATGAGTCTGGCGGAGTGGGGTCGGAAGGAAATCCAGTTGGCGGAAAACGAAATGCCAGGACTGATGGCGATTCGTCGGAAATTTGCGGCCGCCAAACCTCTGGCCGGGGCACGGATTGCCGGATGCCTGCACATGACGATTCAGACGGCAGTGTTGATCGAAACGCTGGTGGAATTGGGCGCGAAGGTGATGTGGAGCAGTTGCAATAAATTCTCCACGCAGGATCATGCCGCCGCCGCGATTGCCGCAGCGGGAATCCCGGTATATGCCTGGAAAGGGGAGACCGATGAGGAATACGACTGGTGTGTGGAGCAGACGCTCTATTTTCCCGATGGAGAACCGTTGAACATGATTCTGGACGACGGCGGCGACTTGACGGCGATGGTTCACGCGGAAAAATACGCTCACCTGGCGGCAGGAATTCGCGGCATTTCCGAAGAGACGACCACAGGAGTCCATCGTCTGTATCAAATGTTTGAACGTGGCGAGTTGAAAATCCCGGCCATCAATGTCAACGACAGTGTGACGAAGAGCAAATTCGACAATCTTTACGGCTGCCGGGAGTCGCTGGCGGACGGTATCAAACGGGCTACGGATGTCATGATTGCCGGAAAGGTCGTTGTGGTGGCAGGTTATGGCGACGTTGGCAAAGGGTGCGCACACTCCATGCGTTCGTACGGTGCCCGCGTGATCATTACGGAAATCGATCCGATTTGTGCGCTTCAGGCCGCGATGGAAGGTTTTGAGGTGAAAACGATGGACGAAGCCTGTTCCGTCGGGAATATTTTCGTCACGACGACGGGTTGCTGCGATATTGTTCGAGCCGACCACATGGAAAAAATGCCGAACGACGCGATTGTCTGCAACATCGGGCATTTCGACTGCGAAATCGACGTGGCGGGACTGGAAGCCTGGCCGGGAATCCAGAAAGTGGAAATCAAACCGCTCGTGGATCGATACACGTTCCCCAATGGCCGGTCGATTCTGCTGTTGGCGGAAGGGCGATTGGTCAATCTCGGCTGCGCGACAGGCCACCCCTCGTTTGTGATGTCGAACTCCTTCTCCAACCAGACGTTGGCGCAGATTGCCCTCTGGACGGAGCCGGAAAAATACCCGCTCGGCGTTCACGTTTTGCCGAAAAAACTGGATGAAGAGGTGGCTCGTCTCCATCTGGAACAGTTGGGCGTGCATTTGACCCAACTGACCGAAAAACAGGCGGCGTATCTCGGCATTCCCGTGGAAGGACCGTTCAAGCCGGATTATTATCGTTATTAAAGGTGGGGCCACGTGTGTGGCAAAAAGAAGATCGACCATGGAAATGTCCCTGTTGACCCGATGGTTCCTTTTACTGCTGGCAGGCGGATTGGGAGCTATCGGGCGTTATACCCTGTCCACCTGGGGGAATCGTCTCTGGGGAGAGGATTATCCCTGGGGCATTTTGTGTGTCAACCTGGCCGGATGTTTTTTATTCGGCTTTCTTTTTGTCTGGTTCACGGAACATTCCCCCAGTGCCCTGGGCAGAATCATTTTTTTAACGGGTTTTTTAGGTGCATTCACCACTTTTTCCACGTTTATGTTCGACACGGTGATTCTGCTGGAACAGGGTCGTCATGTCGCTGCTTTATCCAACCTCTGCTTTCACAACCTGCTCGGTATCGTGATGATTTATGCCGGTTTTCTGCTGGCAAAAAGTTTATGCTAAGGAAGTTGAAGATGCAAATGGAACTGTTTCAAGAAAATAATAAGGAAAGTAGTATTGCGGAATATTATTCACCGAACGCGGAAATTGTTTTCTCGCAAGGGGACTCCTATGAGATACTATCCCACTGCCCCAGTGAATTTGCTCAATTGATTATCACTTCCCCCCCTTATAATTTGGGGAAGGAATATGAAGTTCAGACAAAATTGGATCGTTATCTGGAAAAACTGGAATCGGTTCTGGAGGAAATCATTCGTGTTTTAGCACCGGAAGGTTCTTTGTGTTGGCAAGTTGGCAATTATGTTTCCAAAGGAGAAGTTTTCCCACTGGATATGTATTTTTACCCTCTTTTTGTACGCAAAGGGCTTCATTTGCGCAATCGGATTATTTGGACTTTTGAACATGGATTGCATTGCTCGAAAAGATTTTCAGGGCGGTACGAAACATTGCTTTGGTTTACCAAATCGGACACCTACAAATTTCATCTGGACCCGGTACGAGTTCCGTCTAAATATCCCGGCAAGACCCATTTTAAGCCGGGAGCCAAGTATGGGCTTCCCTCCGGTAATCCCTTGGGTAAAAATCCGAGTGATGTTTGGAAATTGATGGAAAAGGAGTGGGAAACGGGACTCTGGAATATCCCTAATGTTAAAGCAAACCATCCAGAGAAAACTATCCACCCCTGTCAGTTCCCCATTGAATTAGTCGAACGATGTGTTTTGGCGTTGACGGACGAAGGGGATTGGGTTTTAGATCCTTTCAGTGGTGTCGGCTCCGCTTTGCTGGCAGCAGTAAAACATAAACGACGGGCAATGGGGTGCGAACAGGAAAAAAGTTATGTGGAAGAAGCGACCAAAAGAATGAACCTGTTGCTATCTGGCAATTTGCCCTATCGTCCTCTTGGGAAACCCGTTTATCAACCCACCGGACGGGAAAAGGTCTCGCAAGTACCTATTGCGTGGTTGAAGGAAGGGGAAAAATAAATGGAAATAGCAGGGATTTATTCTTTTTATCACGGAGAGGAAATCGTAAGAGAAAAATATGGAAAGCTGTTAAAAGAGGTAGAAACAATCATCCATCGTGTCGATGCGGAAAAATGCAAGACGAAAGAGAGCGAAGAGAAAACCATGCCTGGAAGACTTCTCTACGCGCCTCGATTATTAAATTCGGAATTTAAAAAGGAGTTTGAATGTATAGGGTGGAATTCTGTACAGGTTCCTTGCGAGTATTCGGCAGATTATTATGTGAATGGTTATACCCCAAAATCTCTTTCCGGGAAACCTTACCGGGAAATGGATTTTGTGAAGGATTCTTTGGGTGTGGAAGTGCAGTTTGGAAAATACGCTTTTATGGTCTATAATGTGGCGGCAAAAATGACCATTTTCAGGAAGTTGGGCTACATTCAGGCAGGAATAGAAATTGTTCCGGTAAAAGAATTGGCACGTGATATGTCCAGTGGGGTTAGTTTTTTTGAACAATTTGTGTGGGATTTGGAACATCGTGGAATTTCCGATATTGATACACCAGTGATGATACTTGGAATAAAATAAAGAATCAGGAACTTGAATCATGCGAATCAATTTAATTCATGAAGGAGCGAAATTTCTCGAGTACGAAATTCGGCAGATCGTCGAACATGCGTATAAAATGCGAGAGATGGGAAAGGATATTATCTGGGAAAATATCGGCGATCCGATTGCCATGAAAGAGGAGGTGGAACCCTGGATCAAGGAGATTGTCCAGGATTTGGTGGCCGATAGCGCTTCGTGGGGCTACTGCCCGACACGAGGGATTCTGGCGACGCGGGAATTTTTGGCACATCAGGTCAACGTGCGCGAAAATGGTGTGCAGGTCACGCCAGACGACATCATTTTTTTCAATGGTGTGGCGGACGCTATCGACAAAGTTTACGAGTTGGCTCACCGAAACGCTCGGATTTTGCTTCCGACGCCGGTCTATTCCACGCACTCCTCCAACGAAAGCAAGCGGGGTGGATACCAGTCGCTGCAATTTCGGCTCGATCCCAAAAATCAGTGGTTGCCGGATATGGACGAGGTGCGAAACATCATCCGCTACAATCCGCAAATTTCAGGAATCGGCCTGGTCAATCCCGATAACCCGACGGGGATTGTCTATCCGCGCGAAATTTTGGAGGAATTTGTGGAAATTGCCCGCCAGAACGATCTTTTTCTGGTGGTGGACGAAACGTACAGCCATATTTGTTACAACGGCGCGAAGACGCTCCATCTCTCCCAGGTGGCGCACGACGTGCCAGCCATCGCTCTGCGGGGAATCAGCAAAGAGTATCCCTGGCCGGGGGCGCGGTGTGCGTGGATGGAAATTTTGAACAAAAACAAGGATGAGAATTTCTCGACGTATATCGACAGCATTCTGAACGCGAAAATGCTGGAAGTCTGCGCAACCACACTGCCGCAACTGTCGATTCCGAAAGTTTTCGGCTCGCCGCGCTACCCCGAACACCTGAAAAAACGGGCGGGAATTTTTGAGAAACGGGCAAACGAGGCGTACGATTTGTTCCGCCAGGTCGATGGCATTTGGTGCCACCGTCCGCAGGGGGCGTTTTATTTCAGCGTCGTGTTCGACGACCACGTTTTCCACCCGAATCAGAAATTGCGGATCGAATCTCCCCAACTTCGGAAGTTTGTGGATCAACTTTGCGAAAACGCGCCGGGAGATAAACGTTTCGTCTATAATTTGCTGGGTTCCAAAGGGATTTGTGTCGTGCCGTTGAGTGGTTTCGCGACGGACAAGATGGGATTCCGTGTGACGATGCTCAATCGGGATGATGAGAAGCGGAAGCAGATTTTTACCGATATTACCGAGGCCATGCGAGAGTTTTTGAATAGCTAGAACGTGGTTCAATTGAACAAAGCCCTGGTGCATTTCTGGAATTCATTTACTTTTTATGTCAGGAGTCCATTTTGTCCGAATTTCGTCTTGAGGCACCGTTTCAGCCAGCAGGCGACCAGCCGGAAGCAATCGCGGAGTTGATTCGTGGCTTGCAGCGTGGAGAACATGCGCAAACGCTCATGGGCGTGACCGGTTCGGGAAAGACGTTTACGATGGCGAACATCATCCAGACGATGCAGCGTCCGACCTTGGTCATGTCGCACAATAAAACGCTGGCCGCGCAGTTATTTTCGGAGTTCAAGCAATTTTTTCCGCACAACGCGGTGACGTATTTCGTCAGTTATTACGATTACTACCAGCCGGAAGCGTACATTCCGCAACGGGATATTTACATTGAAAAGGACGCGTCGGTCAATCAGGAAATCGACCGGCTGCGGCTGGCGACGACCAGTGCGTTGGTGAGTCGGCGGGACGTGATTGTGGTGGCAAGCGTATCGTCGATTTACGGCCTCGGTTCGCCGGAAGATTATAAGCGGATGGCCTTTTCGCTCCACCGGGACCAGATTTTCGACCGGGATGAGATGTTGGCGAAGTTGGTGGACATCCAATACGAGCGGAACGATGTGGCACCGGAGTCCGGCAATTTCCGTGCCCGTGGGGATTGTGTGGAAATCTATCCGAGCTATGAGGAATTCGCGTTTCGGATTGAATTTTGGGGGGATACGGTGGAGCAAATCTCGATCATCCACCCGCTTTCGGGCGAAGTTTTGCAGCGTTTGGACGAAGTGGCGATTTATCCGGCCAAGCATTTTGTTTTGCCGCAGGATCGAATTGACGACGCGGTGGGGAAAATTCGTCGGGAACTGGCGACGCAGTTGGAACATTTCAAAAAGGAGGGGAAAATCCTCGAAGCTCAACGTCTGTCGGCTCGCACGCGGTACGATTTGGAGATGTTGCAGCAGGTGGGGTATTGTCCCGGCGTGGAGAATTACAGCCAGCCACTTTCGGGACGTGCGCCAGGAGAGGCACCGGATACGCTTTTCAGCTTTTTTCCCGATGATTATCTTCTTTTTGTGGACGAGTCGCACGTGACGGTGCCGCAGATTCGGGGAATGCAGACGGCCGACCGGAACCGGAAAAAGACGTTGGTGGAGCATGGTTTTCGGCTTCCCAGCGCGATGGACAACCGACCGTTGACGTTCGATGAATGGCAGGCCAAGGTGAATCAGGTGATTTACGTTTCCGCGACGCCAGGGCCGTTTGAACTGGAGCAGACGCACGGGAAGTTCGTCGAGCAAATCATCCGTCCGACCGGGCTTCTCGACCCGGAGATTGAGGTGATTCCTGCCAGTGAGGTGGAGGCGGGGAAATCGGCTGTTTCGCCACTTGCTTCGCCGGGACAGATCCCGCATCTGATTGGTCAGGTGCAAGAACGGGCGGCCAAAGGGGAGCGCGTTCTGGTGACGACATTGACGAAACGGCTGGCGGAAGACCTTTCCGACTTTTTCACGAAAAAAGGGATTCGTTGCAAGTGGTTGCACAGTGAATTGGACGCTTTCGAGCGGGTGCAGTTGTTGCGGGAATTGCGGGAAGGGGCGTTCGATGTACTCATCGGCGTGAACCTGCTGCGAGAAGGGCTGGATTTGCCGGAAGTTTCGCTGGTGGCAATTCTGGACGCGGACAAGGAAGGATTTTTGCGGAGTGAAACGTCGCTCATGCAGACAATCGGGCGGTCGGCACGCAATGTTCACGCAAAAGTACTGTTGTATGCGGATAAAATGACGGAGGCGATGAAAAATGCCATTACGGAAACGTACCGCCGTCGCGAGTTGCAGAAAAAATACAACGAAGAGCATGGCATTACCCCGCAGACCATTCGCAAGAACATCCACCGTGGCATTGAGCAGGAGGCGGAAGCGTATCTGAAAGCCAACGCGGCTGTCGGGCGGACGGATACGGAAAAAATCGTGACGGAAGAGTATATCGGTGAACTGGAAGCGGAAATGATGGAAGCGGCCAGCGCGTTGGAATTTGAACGAGCCGCAGCCATTCGAGACCGCCTGGAACAGATTCGCGATCAGATTGGAAAGAAGGTCTCGGAAGTCTCTGTCGAACGGAAAAAACCAGGTGGACGCAAAGGACGAAAGAGGAAGTAAAAAGATTTCAGACGGCACATTCATGCCAACCACGTATAAGGCAGTATAAAAAATTTTGAAATGCCTGTCACCCCCCTTGACAAAATGGTAAGTTTTGTTCCATTATCTTACCCAAAAACAAAAGCAATTTCAGGCACGGAATACGTATGAATTTCACTGCCGAAAGAGCGGACAATTTCGTTATAAATCTGTTTCTCTTTCGACTTGAAAAGGATAATTTCGCCGTAGAAATCGACAAAACTTTTGCAAAAGTCGAGCAGGGGAGGGAGACAAATCGCCGCAACGGAAGACAGAAGACCCATGGCTTGTTTGACGAGTTTTTCAACTTTGGGCGGGGCAGGGGAGTGTTTATGCGCTTCAAGTCGTGTTGTGTGCGGACAGTGACGTGAGATGTGAAGTAATAACGAAACGCCTCAAAAGTGCGTACCCAAATTCGAGAAATGGGAATTTCTTTTTCACTGCCGCGAACTTTTTCACGGGATAAAATCCGAAACCATTCCATTACCCAAAGCTGGGGCAGGGCGGTCTGACTCTTGTGCAAATCGCTGAAAGTCGTTATACCATAACGCTTTAGAGCTTCTCGATGTACGCGGAATTACACGGGTGATTACATAAAGTTTGTACAGCCTCAAAAGATTCGTTCTGGCGAGGCATTCAAAACCAAAACGTACCCGTACGGCAGGAGTATTTTCTGTCGGATTACTATGGATGTAAACTTTCATCCCATGGCTTTCCTGTACCCATTTATATTTCCAAAATCCCATACTCGCACCAGACAAATCCGCCTAACTCGATATAACAAGCGACTTTATCGCCATCATCGGAAGCCTGTTTTGCCGCGTCTAAAAGCGGTTTCAGATTCTGGCAGCCGAAACGGAGAATCATTCTCCATCATACCGTAACGCAATATCTTTTATCTCCGATACAGACCGTGAACTCATACCACATACCTCCATAATCGGCTTTTACGGCGGGATAAACCCACCTATTATCGCACGTCGCGGCTCGTTGGCCGTATGGAAAATCTCTCCTCAGAATCCTTGTTGCTTACTCCCGGCAATTCGATTCCAACCGCCTCGGCAAGAAGGTAATCAACCTCTGTAAAGCTGCGTTCCTCCATAGCTTGTATTCCACTTGTCAACAGTCACAAACATCCGCCGAAATTTCCTCCGAGAACGTTCATGAGGGCAAAGCGAACAAAGCTGATATTCGCGACGGTGGCATGATCAACGTATCTCCCAAAGCGTGGATATAACCTCGTAAGGTGCCAAGTGTCCTAAAGAATCCATTAAATTTAAGAAATTACCGATAAATTTGAAGAAGGAGTTATCAGATGGAACGACACGGATTGACGAACGAACAATGGGAAAAAATCAGGCCATTTTTGCCGGAGCAGAATCGTGGACGTGGCAGAAGGTGGCTAGATTTAAGGATTTATGTCAATGGCATTTTGTGGATTCTCGGAACCGGGGCACCGTGGCGGGACTTGCCGGAACGGTACGGGAAGTGGAAATCGGTCTATAATCGTTACGTAAGGTGGTCGCGAGAAGGGATTTGGGACAAAATTCTCAACGCACTTTACAAAGAAACGCAGCAAAATGGAGAGATCGACTGGGAGATATTTTTTGTGGATGGAAGTAACGTCCGCGCTCACCGCAGCGCGGCCGGAGCTTCCCAAAAAAATTTCTCCTAAAGAGCCGAAAAATCACGACTTAGGATATTCACGCGGTGGTTACGGAACCAAATCCACCTCGTCCGCAACGCGAATGGCAACTACATGAACGCCGTTTTGTCAGCTCACGTCGTGGTCCTTCCAAACGCCGCCTCCGTCTGATTTGCGGTGACAAAGGTTGCTCCTCCGAAACAATCCGTCAAAAAATCCGTTCACACAACATAACTCCTGTAATACCAAAACGTTGCAACGAAAAGAAGGCCAAACTTCCCTTTGATCGTGAACTTTGCAGAAAACGCAACATCAACAAACATATCTTCGCAAAAATCAAAGAGTTCCGACGAATCGCCACCCGCTACGAAAAATTGTCACTCCATTACCTCGCCAGGATCAAAATTGCCTCCATTAAACGCTGGTTAAAAAACATAAAATATTGGAAGCACAGTGCCTAGAAAAAACACGCTCCCTATTCATCATCTTCATCTCCTTCAGGAAAAGGTCGAACGGAACCAAGTTTCTCAATATAGACTTCGGGGCTGACATTATAAATACATCCCGAAATGTTTCGTCTTGCCGTTTCAATTTCTTCCAATTTTGCCAAAATAGACCTTAACCAAGGAACCATTTCTTTCGGAACACAAATTTTAACAAGGGTAGAACCATATTTTCGATATGGCTTGCCACAATAGACCCATTCACCTGATTCCAACCGCCGAAATTTTCGACCGTTTAAGTAACGAAACATTTCCATACAATCTCCTTGAAAAAATCAAGTGATATTCCTGGAAGCAACGTCCGATAATGTTTATTATGTGATGTAGAGTCGCTTTTAGAGAAATGAAACATTCTACGGACGCATCTTAACGGAAACCGCAGAGACACGTAAGAATTAATAATCCCCTATCTACCAATGAAAACTACGCTGCCCGTCGTCGACGCAAATCTGGTACTTGCTCCGAAACGGACTGTGTAAGAATGCCATGTCTAATCATTGTCGCCCTACCCGTACCCGCTGCGGATCGAACGATTTCAGAAGACAACGTACCAATCCAAACGGCCATTCCTAAAGATGTCGCTTCGTAAGCTTCATGGCGACAACTTATATTAAGGATTTATCCGCAAATAACAATAACTTTATTAAACGCCATCATTCCAGTGGTGAGATGTAGGAGAGCATAGTAGGATTTGTCGGTTTTTTCGTAGCGGGGGGAGAGTTTACGAAAGGGTTTGCGTCAGGAGTGAGACGCTTCGACAACCCAGCGACGGGCATGGAAGTTGGGATTGTGTTCGAGTTCACGCTTTTCCGCGTCGCAGGAGCGGAGGTGGGGAGCGTAGCCGGCCGTTTCGACGACAGCTTGACAACCGACGTAACCCGTGTTCAGACAAAGGTTTAGGGAAAGCGCGGCAGCTTCGTCTGGAGACACAAAACGTTCCGCGAGCAAGGGTTCCAGCATGACCGAATCATGGCCCCGCAAACGACGATGGAGAGCGGGACACCGTGACCCTCCACGAAGACGTTGG